>JBAUHN010000495.1:0-7695 GCA_049680295.1 Sulfitobacter sp. | reverse complement strand
AAAGACGCCTTGGTTGCAGAGCGTCTTGTGGACTACGGACAATTCATCGAAGAAAATCCTGAAGCCGTGCTGGAGCCCGTCCGCAAGGCAATCTTGGCGGGGCGATCCTACAGTGCGCAAGACCTCTATACGACATTACGAAGGCTAAAACTCTTGAACCGCCTTGCCAGAAAAGAGCTAGCACCTTTCGATGCGCTGGTCGTCCCGACGGTTACGCGGATGTTCAAAATATCCGAGATGCTGGCCAATCCCATGGACAACAACAACATCATGGGGACCTACACCTATTTTGCGAACCCGCTCAATCTTTGCGCTGTGTCCGTTCCCGGCAAAACGCGGGGTGATGGCCTGCCCTCTGCCTTGTGCTTTGTCGCGCCTGACGGACAGGACGGAGTCATCCGCAGAATTGGAGATGATTTTGAACAGCAAAGGGACTAAGCCTACGTCTCGGCAATCTCTGTCAGATCGCGCTGGTTCATAATGGTGATCCGGCCCTCGGTGTCTGTTTCGATCAGGCCCTTTACGCGAAACCGTTCCAGCGTGCTCGACACCCATTGGCGTGTCGAGCCGACAATTGTGGCAATATCCGCCTGTTTCAGCGCGGTATCGACGACGAGGCTGCCGTCCGCCGTGCGTTCCGCATGCAAAAGAAGGTAGTAGGCCAGCCGCTGCATGACGGAGCGTGTCCCCAACATCTGCAAGACGACAGAGTAACAGCGTGCCTTGCCCACTACACCATCTAATATGCTGATGGCGAGGGCAGGTATTTCCGCAACCAAGGCTCGCAGCGCGGATCCTGGGACATACAGCACCCGAACGTCCGTCTTCGCCAGACCGGACCAGACATGCTCACCCCCACCGAACAATTCGGGCCCGCCGACAAAATTTGGAACAGACCAATGTGCAAGCGTGATCTCACGCCCGTTCGGTGCGACATAGTAGGTGCGCACAATACCTTCCTGCAGGATGTAAATGCCCTCGTGAACGGCACCTTGACGAAAGATGTGCTGGCCTGCGCGAAACGACATCGGGCGACTGGCGTTGCGCAATCTCGTCTTGTTGTCCTCCGTCAACCCTTCAAACAGGCCATCGCCCATCGGCCCATCGTTGAGCGCATCGTTCAGAATGACGGATTGTACCCCTGTCGCTATTCCCATAGTCCGCTTCGCCTTCCATGGTCCAAAAAGCTAAATCTTCCAGCATCCGGCAACTACTTGCTTACCAAGCACACATTAACCGCTAGTTCTTTTTCGACAAACCAATGAAGGTCAAGGAGAAACGCATGACGACGCTCATCGAAAATGGAACGGTTCTGGCTTGGGACGGCGATGCCCACTATTCAATCGAGTACGGTGTCGTGGCCTTCGACGGTGACAGGATAGTCTATGTCGGAAAACACTACGAGGGGCAGGTCGATGACCGTATCGACGCGACTGGCCGCATCGTGATGCCCGGCTTTGTAAATGCGCACCTGCATTTAACGGATACCAACTTTACCAAGGGGTATCTGGACGACAACGTTGGTCCAATCGACCGCAGCATGAAGGAATACTCCGCCAATCTGTACCGTGCTTTGCCGGCTGTGCGCAACGCAACCGACCCGGACGCCCAAGTTGCGGCCGCTGTCTGCGCCATTGCCGAATTGCTGCGGTGCGGATCGACCTCAATTGTCGAGATGTCCTTTGATGAGGAGATCATGGGCGGGGGCAGCATAGAACCCGTCGAACGTGTGGCCGAGGCCATGGGCACGTCAGGTGTGAGGGGCTGGACCGGCCCACGCTACCGGAAATACTACTACCGCGAACAGCCAAACGGAGAGATAGCGTACAAGACCAATCCGGGTGACGGGCGGCCACGTTTCGAGGCTTGCAAGAGCTTTGTCAAGGACTGGAACGGGCGCTATGACAACCGGCTGACAACTTTCCTTGCGCCCGGTCAGATTGATACCTGCGACCCCGAATTGCTGCGTGCGACGCGCGCGGCGGCGGATGAACTGGGCGTCTTGATCCAGTTGCATGCGGGACAATCCGTGCAGGAGTACCGTCTGATTCAACAGACACATGGCATGACATCCGTGGAATACATGGCAGATACCGGATTGCTCGGGCCTGACTTCATTATCGGCCATGGTCAATGGATGTCCGAATCCGGAAACCATGATGACATGAAACCCTCCGAGATCGAGCTGTTGCGCGAGACCGGCACCAGTGTCGCACATCTGCCTTGGTGCAAAGCGCGGCGTGGCGGCGTGATCAACTCCATTCAGAAATACCGCCGCATGGGGATCAAGCAGGCACTGGGGACGGATACCTTCCCGTATGACATGTTCAACGAGATGCGGATCGCGGCCACGGTCTGCAAGATTGTCGAAGGCTACGCCGGTGCCGCCCTCGCCACAGAAATCTTTGAGATGGCAACCGTCGGCGGCGCGAATGCACTGGGACGGCCCGATCTAGGCCGCCTGGCCGAGGGCTGCAAGGCGGATATCGTCCTGACGCGGATTGATACGCCGAAGGCGACTCCAGTTTATGATCCCTTCCTGTTCCTGGTGTTTGCGGCCAATGGTGAGGATGTAGACCGCGTGATCGTTGACGGAAAAACGGTTGTGAAGGATGGCGAGGTGCAAACGATCGACGTGCCAACGGCCGTGGCAAACCTCAACGAGGCGGCGGCGCGTGTGCGCCCGCTGATCAAACTATGATCAAGGGCGTGCAGGCGCGGAAATGGCGGGTTCTTCTGGAAGACGTGGACAGCGACGCCGGGCACAAGCTGCAAACCCGGTTGAGCCGGGTCGTGGCGATGGTGGTGTTTGACAATCCGCTTGCGGGCAGCGATGCGCACGAAGATCTGCTACAGTTGACGCAGCTTGCCGCGGACTGTGGACAGCAGTTGGCGGAAAGAGCGCTTGACGCGCTCGACCTGCCGGTCGCCGCCTATGGAAAAGCCGCCCTTGTGGGCACATCGGGCGATGTGGAACACGGGGCTGCGGTCCTGCATCCGACGTTGGGAAAGCCCATGCGCGCGGCCATCGGGGGTGGCAAGGCGCTTATTCCGTCCACCTGCAAGATAGGCGTGCCGGGCACTATGATCGACCTGCCACTCGGACCGACAAACGACCAGTGGTCCTTTGCCGAGATCGATACATTGCCTGTCAGCATTCATGATGCGCCCCTGCCCCATGAAATCCTGCTGGCGATTGCCTTCAGCACGGCCGGAAGACCAAACCCCCGTTTGCCAAAATGAAAACGCCCCGCAACAGGCGGGGCGTTTCCTTCGGTATTGCATCTTTGATCAGTTGGTCAGGCCAACTTCATCAAAATACTTCTGCGCGCCGGGATGGACCGGCATGCCCCGGTTGCCCTTCAGGGCAATGGACGGATCAGATTCGTCAAAGGTTCGGCTGTCGGCCTTAAGGTCATCCAGACCTTCCCAGAAGGATTTGACAAAGCTGTAGGCGGCCTCGTCAGACAGATCTTTGCGGGCAATCACAACGACATAGCCGCCGATGTTTCGGAACTCGCCTGCGACGCCATTGTAGGGGTTGGCTGGCATGAAACCTTCAGAAAAGGCCGGGTTGGCGGCAAATATCTTGTCAAGATCGGCATCAGGCAGCGCCAGCACATCAATGTCCGTCGTCAAGGCGAGTTCGGAAAAGATCGGGTGTGTCGGCGGGTTACCCCCGGACAGGATTACGTCAAGGTTGCCGTCACGCATCAGGTTTGCAGCATCGCCTGTCCCCAGCAGGTTAACGACACCACCCATTTCGCGCATCTTGTCATAATCCATGTCATAGGCTGCGAGCATCTGGCGGAACATCAACTCGCCACCAAAGCCAACCTTGCCGGGAGAAATCCGTTTATCGAAGATGTCCTCGAACTTTTCGATGCCGGCATCCTTGCGGACGATGATCTGATAGTGCCCGGGAAAAAGAGCTGTCAGATAAGTCAGGTTGTCATATTCTTCCTCGAAAGGCGGCAATCCTGCGACCGCCAGCGGGCCTGCAAAGGCAAAGGTCAAGCCAATGTCAGATTGGCCCTTTTGAACCTTGTCGATGTTTGTCAGACCGCCCCCGGGTTGGATTTGCGTGACCAGCCCAGGATTTGCCGCTTCGACTTTTGAGAAGATCGAGGCCGCAACCGCAAACCACGATCCGCCCTTGGCTGCTGTCGTGATCGATAGCGTTTCCTCCGGCATGTCCTGGGCGAGTGCAGGTGTCGCCAGCGCCATCGTTGCTGCCAGTGCGGCTGACGCAGCCAGTGCGCCAAATTTTCTATGCAGTGTCGTTGTCATTGCTTTGATCTCCTTGTTTGGACTTTGGTTATTGTTCATCTTCACCCGACGAAGCCCTGCCCGAGGCAGAAAGCAGTGCGAGGAAAATTGCGATACCTGCCACCGCCGCCAACCAAATCAGGTACAGCGCAAAGTGGTTGTGTATCAGTCGGATCGCATCCACCCAGAATGCGGATGCGATGATCAGTGCCAGTGCGGCCCAGATAAGGATGGTTTTCACGTTGCCACCCCCGTTTTGGCGGGCTTCAGGATCTGAAGTGCGATCACGCCCGCGATACATGCAAATCCCACAAAATGGCTCCACGTCTGCGGTGCGATAAGAAACAGGGCCCCTGCACCGGTCAGGACACGCTCGATACTGTTGCTTTTGCGGATGAACCAACCTTCGACGGTTGCTGCAATTGCGATCACACCGACGCTGGCAGTGACCGCAGCGGTCAGGATGGTGATCCAGTCACCGACCCAAACCAGCCCGGTCGAATAGACGAACATATAAGGGATCAGATAAGCGGGCAGCGCCAAACGGGCGGCCTGAAACGCCGTCTTCATCGGGTCTGATCCCGCGATGGCGGACGCGGCAAAAGCGGAAAGTGCGACGGGTGGTGTTATGTAGGACGCCACCCCGAAGTGGAAGGCGAACAGGTGTGCAGCAATCGGTTCAACACCAAGGCGGATCAGAACGGGCACGATCAGCGCCGCAACAAGAATGTAAAGCGCCGTGACCGTGATCCCCATGCCAAGGATGATACAGACCACCATGGCGAGGATGAGCGCGACCAGTTCACCCCCGGCAGCCATGTCCATGATGGAAGTGGAAAAGCGGACAGCGAGACCGGAAAAGTAGATCGAGCCGACGATCAGTCCGGCGGCGGCCGATGGGATGGCCACCGAGATCATCATCCGCGCCGCATCCTCCAGCGTGGCAACGATACTCAGGGGGGTGAACCGCGTTTCAGCCCGGAACCAGCTGCACACGAATACTGCAGCAATCCCCGACAGCGCCGCGAAGGACGGGCTGTACCCCGACATCAACGTACCGACCAGAATGATCAGCGGGATCAGCATATGCCCCTTGTCGATAAACGCTTGTTTCGCAGAGGGCAGATCTTCGGAGCGTTCCGCCTGCAGGTTCAGACGCTTCGCGCGGAAATGAACGCCCGCAAAGATCGAAATGAAGTAAAGCGCGGCCGGAATCGTCGCTGCCTTGACGATCGTCCAGTAAGGAACGCCCATGAATTCGGCCATGATAAAGGCGACGGCCCCCATGACCGGCGGTGTAAAGACACCACCAGTCGATGCACATGCCTCAACCGCGGCGGCGAATGTCTTGGGATAGCCCATCCGCTTCATCAGCGGGATCGTGAAGGTGCCGGTGGTGACGACGTTGGACACCGCGCTGCCGGAAATCGACGACATGAAAGCGCTGGACATAACCGCGGCCTTGGCAGGCCCGCCGACCTGACGGCCCATGGTCGCGAATGCCACGTCCCGGAAAAGGTCGCCCACGCCCGAGCGCATCAGGAACGCGCCGAATATGATGAACAGGACCACAAAGGACGCCGAAATCGCGACCGGCGTCGAATAGATGCCCTCTTCTTCCATGTAGAGATCATTGATGATCAACGACCAGTCCACATTGGGGCCGAAAAAGACGCCGGGAAAGAACTCTCCATAGGCGCTTTGAAGCATGAAAAAGACGGCCAGGACTGACATGGTCATGCCCACAACGCGCCGGGTGCCTTCCATGATCATCAAAATTGCCAGGACGCCCAGGAACATGTCCAAAGGTTCCGCCTGACCACGCCGCGACATGAACGCGAAAGGGTCAATCAGCACATAAACCTGAAGAAAGAGCGCAAGGGCAATCAAGGCCAGATCCAAACCGAACCAACGATTGACCGGTTCCTTCCACGACGTGCGCCCGGCAGGTTTCAGCAAGAAAGTCAGCACCAGCATCATCGTGATGTGCATGGTCAGGTGCACATAGCTCATCGCCGGACCGAAATAGGCAGCAAATAGATGAAACAGTGAAAACACGACCGCAACGCCGGTAATCAGAAAGGCGAACAGCCTTTGTTGCGGCGACAATCCTCCGATCGTAATCTGCTCAAGCGCGCTGACCTCCGCGTCGCTTTCAGGAAGCTTTTGGTTCGGGCTGGCGCTCATGGCTGATCCCGGCGCGCCAAGACATCGAACACGAACTGCGTCACGACCTGCGTGGCGGTCGCCAGATCCTCGATACCGACGTTTTCGTTTGCATTCATGGCATCCGGGCCGCTTCCGGGGCTGAACATCACAACTGGGATTCCGCCCAACACGTTAATCCAGGACGCATCGGTGCCTGCGTCCTTTCCCTTGATCTGGGGCGGGTGTCCGACAACCTTTTCAAATGCGCGGACGGCATAGCCGACAACCTGTTCATCCGCGTCGATCACGTAACCCGGCCACCAGACGATCTCACGCATTGTGGCAGCAAATCCAGGCTTTTCAGCTGCAAGCCGGTCAAGGATCGCCGTGATCTCGGCCTTGGCTTCCTCCGGGTCCTCGGTGGGCAAAACGCGCCTATCGAGGCCCATCAGGCAACGGTTCGGCACCATGTTCGGCACGGTGCCCCCATCAAGGGTCCCGACGCACAGCGATGCCTGCCCGACAAGCGGATGTACACGTTTGGATAGATCTTCTGCGTGGCTACGGAATGCGAGGATAACATCAACCATGTCCTCGATGGCACTGTGGCCCAGCCAAGGACGCGCGGCGTGGGTTGCTTTGCCTGTGGTGATGATTTCCAAGTTCAGCCGTCCTTTGGTGGCGATTTCGATCTGCATCGATGTAGGTTCGGCGACCAATGCCAAATCAGCATCGAGATATCCGTTCTGACCCAGATGCTGCATGCCCAACTTTCCGCCGACTTCCTCGTCGCAGGAAAAGATCAATTGCAGACGTCCGCACAATGCGTTCTTGCTCGCCATTGCGGCCTTTGCCGCGTAGAGGATGGTCGTAAGTCCGCTCTTGGTGTCAATCGTGCCGCGCCCATAGACGCGACCATCCTTGATCGTAGGCTCGAACGGTGGCGTATCCCAGAACTCCAGCGGTCCGGGCGGTACAATGTCGAGATGATCGTTGAGCAACAGCTTCAGGCCCGGCCGCCCACTGTCCCATGTGGCGATGACGTTTGGCCTGCCCGGTTCAGCCTCGACGATCTCGACATCGAAGCCGAGATTTTCGCAAAACGCCGAAACATATGCACCCATCTTCGCTTCGTTGCCCGTGATGCTTTCCAAGGCGACCATGTCGCAGAGTGTCCCGACAAGGTCCTCGGTGCTTGCGCGGGGCAAGCTTTCAGTCTGTGTGGATTGCTTCTCGTCCAACGTCGATCACCCCATTCAACTGCAACAAGGCTGTATG
>JBAUHN010000494.1:0-13274 GCA_049680295.1 Sulfitobacter sp. | reverse complement strand
AGCGTGAATTCCGCCGCGCCCAGTGCGATGGAACAACCCCGCGCCGAGGCGCTGGACCGGCTTTACCGGCCGCAAGCACTCGACGTGCCAGTGCTGGTGGCCCGCGACGCACCAATTTCAACGATTGATCCGCTGTCATTGGGCAATTTCGCACGTCCCGAGACGCCGAAGACACCTGAAATAACAGAAGTCGCCGAAGTTCAGGGCCCGGCTTTGCCCGATTTTGCAACACCTGTGCCGCAGGTTCTGGAAGGGGCGCGTGCGGCCGTGCGCATGGTGGCGGCCTATCCGTCCTGGGTTCAGGTCAAGGCCGCAGATGGGACCACGATCTTTACGGGCACGCTGGACAAGGGCGATGTCTACGAAGTGCCGGTGACCGAGGAACCCGCGACCCTTTTGACTGGCGAATCCGGGGCGATTTACTTTGCGATGGCAGACACTTGCATCGGGCCTGTTGGCGCGCGTGGCAGTGTTACGAAAAACCTGTCGCTGGATCAGAATACGCTGGCGGAACTTTATCAACCTGTCGATCCGACAGTTGACAACCCGCTGAACCGGATGTTCGCCGACTTGGCAAATTCGGACATTGACCCGGCGGTACTGGCGTCACTTCCCTGTAAATCAAACTGATCCCATTGCACCCCAAGGATGGGCTGTTTAGGTAAAGGGGTGACCCTTGCCGGAGAGCATTCATGTCGATGAACCATATCCGCCCTTGGCGTAACATTCACCGCCGCGCGTCTCGTCAGATTATGGTGGGCAATGTCCCGGTGGGCGGCGACGCGCCGATTACCGTGCAAACCATGACCAACACGCTGACCACCGACGTCAAAGGCACGATCGCGCAAATTCAGGCGGCGGCAGATGCAGGGGCCGACATCGTGCGCGTGTCCGTCCCGGATGAAGCATCGTCGAAAGCGCTGCGCCAGATTGTGCCAGAGGTGTCGGTGCCTTTGGTGGCGGACATTCACTTTCACTACAAACGCGGGATCGAGGCAGCAGAAGCCGGGGCTGCCTGTCTGCGCATCAACCCTGGAAACATCGGCGATGAGACCCGCGTCAAAGAGGTGATCAAGGCCGCGCGCGATAACAACTGCTCGATCCGGATTGGGGTCAACGCGGGATCGCTGGAAAAGCATCTGCTGGACAAATACGGTGAACCTTGCCCTGACGCGATGGTTGAGTCCGGGTTGGATCATATCAAAATCCTGCAAGACAATGATTTCCACGAATTCAAGATCAGCTGCAAAGCCTCGGACGTATTTATGGCGGCGGCGGCGTATCAGCAACTTTCCGAGGCTACAGACGCGCCAATTCATTTGGGCATCACCGAGGCCGGCGGGCTGATCAGCGGCACCGTAAAGTCCGCCATTGGCATGGGAAATCTGCTGTGGATGGGGATCGGCGACACGATCCGTGTCTCGCTAAGCGCCGATCCGGTGGAAGAGGTCAAAATGGGGTTTGAGATCCTCAAATCCCTCGGGTTGCGCCATCGCGGGGTCAACATCATCAGCTGCCCCAGTTGCGCGCGCCAGGGCTTTGACGTGATCAAGACAGTCGAAAAACTGGAACAACGGCTGGAGCATATCAAAACCCCGATGAGCCTGTCGATCATCGGTTGCGTCGTCAACGGCCCCGGAGAGGCCCTGATGACCGATGTGGGTTTTACCGGTGGCGGGGCAGGGTCCGGCATGGTCTATCTGGCAGGCAAACAAAGCCATAAGCTCAGCAATGATGAAATGGTCGACCATATCGTCGAACAGGTCGAGAAAAAGGCCGCAACCCTGGACGCAGAGGCCGCCCTAGCCGCCGCTGAATAACAGGTTCTTAAGACGCTTCATGGGGTAGACGTCATTAAAGATCGCGTTTTTCGGCGACCATGGCCTGCAACTGATCAAACGGCAGATAGCCGCGCAGCATTTCGTCCTGCATGACAAATGTCGGCGTGCCTGAAATATTCAGACGTTGCGCCAACGCACGTGTGTCTGCAATCTCTTGCGAGACATCGTCGCTGCCCATATGTGCCTCAACCGCGTCGGCATCCAGATCGAATGAGCTGGCCAGACGGCGCAACGCGGGCAGGGTGATGTCGCCATTGAAATTCATCAACGCATCGTTCACAGCCTCGTAGCTTTCACCGCCCGCAATTTGTTTCACCGCAATCGCGAACCGCGAGGCCAAAACAGATTGATCGCCCAATATGGGGAATTCTTTTACAATCAGGCGGATATTACCGTCTGTTTCCAAAAGCTTGACCACTTCCGGATGCGCGCGTTTGCAATAACCACAGCGATAGTCGGAAAATTCCACAATGGTGATGTCACCTTCGGGGTTGCCACCGATATAGGAATAGCCGTCGTTGAAAATGGCTTCCGAATTGTCGACCACAAGCTGTAAATCCGCCGAGGCCTGTTGCTGCGCCTGACGCTCTTCCAGCGAACGGACGGCTTCCATGATGACTTCTGGGTTGTCCAACAGGTAGGCGCGCACTTCTTCGCGAAATAGGGCGCGTTCGGCGTCGGTCATCTGGTTCAGATCCAAAGCGTCCGCAGGTGTTGCCAGCAAACTGCTGCAAAGTAGGGCTGGGGCAATCAGGCGATGAAACATTCGGTTATCTCCGTTTTTTGGCGGCGCGTTCAGACGCAATCAACACATCTTGCGCCCGTTGCCAAGGGCCAGATCCCTGACCCAGCAGGCCTGATGCGCGTTTGGCATGAATTCCGGCGTCCTTTAGCCGACCGGCCAAAGCATAGCGTTCCGCAGTCACCAGTGCCGCCATGCCGGTCTGGCCCGTCTTTGCATAAGCCACGGATAAGTCGCGCAACATGGATCCGTCGCGAAAATCCCGACGGCGGGATTTTTCCAAAACGCCAAGCGCTTGTTTTGGATTGCCCGAGGCCAACAGCGCCCGCCCGTATCCCGCTAAGATCAGCGCGTCATTCGGGGCCAGTTGAACGGCCCGTTTGTAGGCGGCCACAGCGGCACCAAAGTTCCGTGTCTCGATCAGGATTTGCCCGCGCAGATCATGAAGAAACGGATCAGTTGGCCGGGTCGCGATTGCGCCATCAATCGCTGCCAGCGCTTTTTTGGTGCGCGATTGCTTGTGCAGGGCGACGGCCTGTCGCAGAAGACGCACATCCTTGTACCCCGTCTCGCCCGCGCGGCGCAGCGTCCATTTAGGCGACCGGGTGAAAGCACTTAGCTTGCCTTTGACGCGTGCATACCAATAATCAGCGGTGGGGTTGGCGGTAAAGGTGTTTCCATAAGCGGTGATAAAGGCTTCGGCGGCGCGGATACGGTCACGCGACAACGGATGCGAGCGTAAATAAGGGTCCTGGCGGGATTCCGACAATGCCTCTTGCCCTCGGAAAATTTGTAGCACGGCAAGCAATCCTTCCGGGCTGATGCCAGCAGTTTTCAGATATCGCACACCCGATTGATCCGCCGACGCTTCCTCGGCGCGGGTGTGTTTTAGAAAGCTCCGGCGTGCTGAACTGGCGGTGCCAAGGGCGATGCCAGCGGCGGCCTTGTTGCTGCCGCTGGCGGCAGCCACCGCAGCGAGGGCCGCACCCAATCCGGCAACTGTGCGCGAATTGGCAAGGTTGGTCATGCGCCGCGTGATATGACCGTTGGCGATATGTGCGGCCTCATGGGCGATGACGGCCTGCAGCATTGCCGCCGTGTCCATCTTATTGATCAGCCCGTAGTGCACGAAAATCGCATCGTTACCGACGACAAAGGCATTGAGCGTGCTGTCATTCACAATCAGGATTTTGACCCGCGACGGGCTAAGACCTGCGGCACGCAAAACCGGGGCGGCGATTTGTTTCAATCCATGCTCCAGATCGGCATCACGCAACAATCCAACCGCCTGCACTGGCGTGGCCAGCATAGTCAGCAGAAACAACGCCGGGATTGACGCCATTGAAAATAAGCGGTGAAAGATCATGCATCAGAATAGGAACATCCGCATGAAAAACTCAACCCGTTCTCGCGTCGATCCTTTCATTGTGATGGACGTGATGGAGGCCGCGCGCCGCGCCGAAGACGCCGGACGCCACATTATTCATATGGAAGTGGGTCAACCGGGAACCGGCGCGCCAAAAGGCGCTGTTGAGGCATTGACCCGCGCGATGCACGCAGGCCCCTTGGGCTATACAGTGTCCCTGGGGCTGCCAGCCTTGCGCGCGCGGATCGCCCAGATGTACGGCGCGCGGTACGATGTCGATCTGAACCCGGACCGGGTGATCGTGACATCCGGGTCATCGGCAGGGTTTATTCTGGCCTTTACAGCGCTGTTTGATACCGGCGACCGCGTTGGCATCGGGGCACCGGGATATCCCAGTTACCGACAAATCCTCAGCGCGCTGGATCTGTGCCCGGTTGATCTTCCTTGCGCGCCTGAGCACCGCTATCAACCGGTTACGGCAGATTTTGCAGGTCTGGATCTGGCCGGGCTGATAGTGGCGTCCCCGGCAAATCCGACGGGCACGATGTTGGACCGGGCCAGCATGTCGGCGCTGATCGAGGCCACGCAGGCCCAGAATGCTGCCTTTATTTCCGACGAAATTTACCATGGCATCGAATATGACGCCAAAGCCGTCACAGCGCTTGAGGTGACGGATGAATGCTACGTTATCAATTCATTCTCAAAGTATTATTCAATGACTGGGTGGCGCGTGGGCTGGATGGTGGTGCCCCAAGCCCATGTCCGGGTGATCGAACGGATCGCGCAAAACATGTTTATCTGTGCGCCGCATGCCAGCCAGATCGCAGCACTGGCCGCAATGGACTGCGAGGATGAATTACAGGCAAATATGGATGTCTACCGCACCAACCGCAGCCTGATGTTGCAAGGTTTGCCGCAGGCAGGGTTTACCAACATCGCCCCACCCGATGGCGCGTTTTATGTCTATGCGGATGTGTCGGATTTGACGCAAGACAGCCGGCAATTTGCCGCAGATATTCTGGAACATGCCGGGGTCGCGGTCACGCCCGGTCTTGATTTTGATCCCGCGCGAGGCCACACGACACTGCGGTTTTCCTATGCGCGCGCCACGGCTGACATCATTGAAGGCCTGTCGCGGCTCAAAACATTTATGGCAGGGCGCTGACAGGGGATACCCCTTGGTCGCTGCCTGATATAGGGTGCGAAAAAAAGGCATCGAACGGGTCGTGAAATGATGCGCAGGATATTGCAGGTAATTGTGTTGATGGGTCTTGGCGCCGGTGCGACGGCGTCCGATGAACTGCCGGCACTTGCACAGGTTGATCCGCAGGCCAGCCAGATTACCGATACCTGGGGCGGGGGCACGGATGTGACGCTGTCGCTTAGCCAGGGGGTGCCCTTTCGGGTGTTCGTCGTTGATGCGCCGCCGCGGCTGGTCGTCGATTTCCGCGAAGCCGACTGGTCAGGCATAAAGACCACCGATCTGCTGGATGAACCGGGGCGGGTGTCGGGCATTCGCTTTGGGACGTTTCAGCCCGGATGGTCGCGGCTGGTGGCCGATTTGACCGGGCCGATGCTGCCCGGCGACATCGCGATGATCCTTGACAAAGATACCGGGCAGGCCAGGTTGGAAATGTCGCTAAGTGCCGCTGATCCAAAGGATTTTGCAGCACAGGCTGGCGTGCCAAAGGATGTGTCCTGGCCCAGATCGGATGAAAAACAGCCCCCCATTGCACCAATTGAGGACGGCAAGTTTATCGTCGCGATTGACCCCGGACATGGCGGCATTGATCCCGGCGCCGAGCGCGATGGAATCGTCGAAAAGAACCTGATGCTGGATATGGCGCAGGAATTGCGCAAAGTATTGCTTCGCAGTGGTCAGGTCGAGGTTGTGCTGACCCGCGAAGAAGATATTTTCGTCTCATTGGAAAAGCGCGTGGCGCTGGCGCACCGGGCGGGGGCGGATGCGTTTTTGTCGCTTCATGCTGATATCCTGACCCAAGGCGGGGCCAAGGGCGCCACGATCTATACCCTGTCCAACGAGGCCAGCGACAAGGCCACCGAATATCTGGCCGCACGTCACAACCGCGCAGATATCATCGCGGGTGCTGATCTGACAGGCGCTGATGATCAGGTCGCGGGGGTATTGCTGGATCTGGCGCGTCAGGAAACCAAACCCCGATCCGGCATGCTCGCCGATGCACTGGCGGCAAAGATGAGCGACGCAGGCGGGCCAATGAACCGGCATCCGCGTCGCGAAGCGGGGTTCTCGGTGCTCAAATCAGCCGATATTCCTTCGGTTCTGATCGAAGTAGGATTTCTCAGCAACCAGCGCGACGTGGACAACCTTGCCGATCCGGTCTGGCGGGCCATCATGGTGAATGCCATGGCGGATGCGATTTTGGATTGGCGGAAAAAAGATTTGGCGCGTCAATCGCTGTTGCGGCAATAGTTTCGGCCAAAATTGGCCAACGACAGACATGTTCGTGTTTTGACCATTGGCCGCGCGCCGCGTATAGGTGGGGCAGCGCAACACCGTAAAAGGCGTATGTATCCAAGTGTTTCGATTTATCCTGTCTTTCTTTGGCGGTATTTTCACCACCATAACCATGAGCATCGCCATGGTGGCTTTGACCATTGGCGCTGTATTTTGGATGTATGGTCGCGATCTGCCCAGTCACGAATCCCTGGCACAATACACGCCGCCCACCATCAGCCGGATCTATTCCGGTCAGGGCCGCATGATTGATGAATTCGCCCGCGAACGGCGCCTTTTTGCACCCGCCAGCACCATTCCGGATCTGGTTAAACAGGCGTTTATCTCGGCCGAGGATAAGAATTTTTACCAGCATGACGGCTATGATTTGCGCGGCATTGGGGCCGCCGCCTTTGATGCGATCCGCACCAAAGGGCGCGATGTGCGGGGCGCATCAACAATTACCCAGCAGGTAATGAAGAACTTTTTGCTATCAGGTGATCGGCGCGCCGAGCGCAAGATCAAAGAGATTATCCTCGCCTCGCGTCTGGAAGAAACGCTGGACAAGGAAAAAATTCTGGAACTGTACCTGAATGAAATTTTTCTGGGCCAGAATTCCTATGGTGTTGCCGCCGCATCGCAGACCTATTTCAACAAAACACTGGACGAGCTTGAACCGCATGAGGCGGCATTTTTGGCCTCGTTGCCCAAAGCCCCCAGCGACTATCATCCTGTGCGCCAAAAAGAGCGCCTGATAAATCGCCGTAATTTCGTTCTGCGCGAGATGAAGGAAAACGGCTATATCACACCCGCCGCTTATGAGACCGAAGTCGCAGCACCCCTGCGGTCGGTCCAGAACGGCGATTTCGAGAACTTTAAAAAGGACCTGCCACCGCGCGACTATTTTACCGATGAAATCCGACGTCAGCTGAGCGACGATTTTGGCGAGGGCGAATTTTTTACCGGCGGTCTGACCATTCGGGCCACCATCGACAATGAAATGCAGCCTTTTGCCGCGGCGGCATTGCGGCAACAGCTGGAAACCTATGATCGCAGTCAGGGTGTTTGGCGCGGCACCGGCAAAAAGCTGACGGCAGAACAATTGACGTCAGAGGAAACCTGGCGCGAGGCGCTTTCGGCGACCAAGATGGCGCGCGATGTGGATTTGGACGGGCAATGGTATCCGGCCGTCGTGCTTGATATCGGCAGCAACGATGCGCGCATCGGGATTGAAGGTGTCGAGAATGACGAAGACGGCCATTTCATCCAGGCAAAAGACGTGCAATGGGCACGCAAACGCCGCGAGGACGGATCGCTAAGCCGCAAAGCCAAGACGGCGGGCGATTTGCTTGAAATAGGCGACGTTGTGCATGTGCGGCGCATGACGGCAGATGCGGACGGCACATTCATTCGCTGGACCTTGCGCCAAATTCCGGAAGTGCAGGGCGGATTTGTTGCGATGGACGTCGATACCGGCCGGGTGATCGCCATGCAGGGTGGCTTTTCCTATCAGGATTCAGTGTTCAACCGCGCAACCCAGGCACGCCGTCAACCCGGGTCGAGTTTCAAACCTTTTGTCTATGCCTCGGCCCTTGATAGCGGTTATACGCCGGCCACGATTATTGTCGACGCCCCGATTGAGATTGACACACCGCAGGGACTGTGGCGGCCCCGCAATTCGTCAAACCAGTTTTACGGCCCGACGCCGATGCGCACCGGGATTGAACGGTCGCGGAACCTGATGACGATCCGGCTGGCGCAAGAGGTCGGCATGGAGGTCGTGGCCAGCTATGCCGAACGCTTTGGCGTCTATGACAATATGGGTCAGTTTCTGGCCAATGCATTGGGATCAGAGGAAACCACGCTTTATCAAATGGTTGCGGCCTATGCGATGTTTGCAAATGGCGGCGAACGGGTGCAGCCGACCTTGGTCGACAGGGTGCAGGACCGCTATGGCAAAACCATCTACCGGCATGATGACCGTCTGTGTGAAGATTGCGCATTGACCAGCCTTGCACCCGGCGCCGCACCGCGGATAATTTCGAACCGGGAACAGGTTATGGACCCGATTACGGCCTATCAGCTGACCTCGATGATGCAGGGCGTGGTACAGCGCGGCACAGCCAGTGGTACGGTCAAACTGGACGTGCCCACAGCGGGCAAAACCGGCACCACAAATGAGGCCAAGGATGTCTGGTTTGTTGGCTTTACCAGCAATATCGTCGCCGGTTGCTATATTGGTTTTGACACGCCACGCGCGATGGGGCGCGGCGCCACGGGGGGCGGGATGTGCGGCCCGGTATTTCAGCGGTTTATGACCGAGGCCACCAAGAAATACGGTGGCGGTCCGTTTGACGTACCACCCGGTGGGCAGTTTATCAAAATTGACCGCTTTACCGGTGCGCGTTTGCCTGACGAAGCTTTTGGCGAATATGTCGTCGCCGAGTATTTTCGCGAGGGCGAAGAGCCGCTTTTCGGGATCATGTTTGATGGTGGCTTTGCCATGGGCGCTGATTTGCCGTTGTTCGAAGAGGTCGGCCAAGCTCAAGGGCGTGCTGTGACGACGTCGACCGGGAAGCGCGCGGTTGTTGGGCCGAAAGCGAACTTTGGCACCTTAAGTTCGGGCGGTCTTTACTGACGTGTCTATTGCTGCGGGCCGCGCGCTGGTTTATCAGGCACAGCAGACCTAAATCCAAGGGCGATACCCATGCGCGCAGACGCACAAAACACCGTTGAGCAAATCGAAAAATCACTGGAACTGTTGGCGCAACGTCTGGACGTTGAAACCGCTCCGCACCGGCTGGAAGAATTCAACGCCCGCGTCGAGGATCCTAACCTTTGGGACAACCCTGATGCGGCGCAAAAACTGATGCGTGACCGCCAGATGCTGGTTGATGCAATGGCCACCTACGAAGGCATCAAACAAGATCTGACAGACAATGTTGAACTGATTGAACTGGGCGAAATCGAGGATGACGAGGAGGTCGTCTCAGACGCCGAAGACGCGTTGAAAAAACTGTCAGCACGCGCTGCCCAAAAAGAGCTTGAGGCGTTGCTGGATGGCGAAGCGGATGGCAATGACACGTTTCTTGAGGTCAATGCCGGGGCAGGCGGCACGGAATCCTGCGACTGGGCGTCGATGCTGGCACGGATGTATGTCCGATGGGCCGAGAAAAAGGGTTACAAAGTCGAATTGCAATCCATGAGCGATGGCGACGAAGCGGGCATCAAATCCGCCGTCTACAAGATCAGTGGGTTGAATGCCTATGGCTGGCTAAAATCCGAAAGCGGCGTGCACCGTTTGGTGCGTATTTCGCCTTTTGACAGCGCCGCAAAGCGCCACACGTCGTTCAGTTCGATCTGGGTCTATCCGGTTGTCGATGACAACATCGAGATTGAGGTTAATCCAGCAGACATCCGCATTGATACTTACCGATCCTCTGGCGCTGGCGGGCAGCATGTGAACACCACCGATTCTGCTGTGCGTATCACCCACCATCCAACCGGCATCGTTGTCACATCCTCGGAAAAATCTCAGCACCAGAACCGCGACATCGCGATGAAAGCCCTGAAATCAAGGCTCTATCAGATGGAGCTGGACCGCCGCAACGAGGCCATCAACGAAGCCCACGAAAGCAAAGGCGATGCAGGTTGGGGCAATCAGATCCGGTCCTATGTGCTGCAACCTTACCAGATGGTCAAAGATCTGCGAACCAACCACGAGACGTCGGACACCAAAGGCGTGCTGGATGGCGATCTGGACGGGTTTATGGGCGCGACTTTGGCGCTGGATGTCTCTGGTAAATCCCGCGCTGAGGCGCAGGGCACTTAAGGTCAGGCCCTAAGAACCGGCATAGTCCTTGGTGCTTGCCATCTGCCGTGCCACACGACAAGGTTGTGTTCGGGTCGGCGGGGGTTCGAAATGGCCAGGATTTCATCAATGGATGCACTGACGCTTTCGCGTGCTTTGGCCAGCAAAAAGGTCAGTGCCGTTGAGGTCATGAACGCCACATTGACGCGGATTGAAGACGTCAACGGCGATGTAAATGCAATCGTTTCATTGCGTGATCACGACGCGTTACTGGCAGAGGCGGCCCTTCGCGACGCGTCACCGCGCATGGGGTGGCTGCATGGCATCCCCATCGCAATCAAGGACCTTGCCAACGTCAGGGGCTTGCCCACCACCTGCGGTTCGCCTTTATTCACGTCCGATATCGCGCAGCACGACGACATTGTTGTCGCCAGACTTCGGGCTGCAGGTGCAATCATTGTCGGCAAGACCAACACGCCTGAATTTGGCTTGGGCAGCCACACGGTCAACCCCGTTCATGGCGCCACCTGCAATCCTTATGATCTGACGAAATCGGCTGGCGGGTCGTCTGGCGGGGCGGCGGCGGCTTTGGCTACCGGAATGGTTTGTATTGCGGATGGTTCTGACATGATGGGGTCGCTGCGCAATCCTGCCGGTTGGAACAACGTCTATGGGATGCGCCCAAGCTGGGGGCTGGTCCCGTCTGAGCCCGAAGGCGATATCTTTTTGCACCAACTGTCGACCAATGGTCCGATGGCACGCAGCCCGGCGGATCTGGCGGCGATGCTGGATACAATGTCCGGGTGTGACCCCCGGCAACCGCATGGCTATGACGCGCCGCCAACGCTGGCCCAGATCAATACGGCCATCAATCCGCCGCGTGTTGGATGGCTGGGAAACTGGAGCGACGCGTTCCCGTTCGACGACGGAATTTTCGCAATCTCCGAGGCCGCGATGTTCGAGATGGAGGAAATGGGCTGGCGGGTGGACAGTCTGACTGCCCCCTTTGATGCCGATGCGATGTGGGATGCGTGGATCACGTTGCGTTCGTTCTCGATCGCGGCGGATTTGGGTGGATTTTATGACGATCCAACCAAGCGCGACCAGTTAAACGCTTCGGCGCAATGGGAAGTCACGCGCGGTCAATCCATGGGCGCGATGCGCGTACAACGCGCCAGCCTTGTCCGGTCTGATTGGTTCCGTGCCGCCGCAAGGCTGTTTGATCATTTTGATGTACTGGCCTTGCCCTCGGCGCAGGTTTGGCCGTTCCCCATTGGCAAAGAATACCCCGGTGAAATCGCGTCGTTGGCGATGGACACCTATCACCGCTGGATGCAGGTCACGGTACCAGCCGCGCTGATTGGAGTGCCGGTGGTAAACATCCCGATTGGCTTTGGCGCCCATGGGTTGCCCGCAGGGGTGCAACTGATCGGGAAACGCGGGTCGGATGCGCACTTACTAAAAATTGCGCAACTTTGGCATCGCCAGACCGAATGGCCACAAAAACACCCCGCAATGACAGCTTAGCGTGGCACTATGATACGCGGCTACTCGCGCCCCTGATCCACCAGCCGCTTTCGCAGTTTGGCCGCATCCGGGTGCCCAAGCTCCAGCGCGAAGACATAAGCATGGGTCAGATAGAACCCCGCAGCCGTTTCATCATCGGTTTCCTGCGAGGCCTGATCGTAAAGTGCGACTAAACTGTATGCGTCACCTTCCGCATGGGCGGACAGTAGTTGTTGATCCAACGTCGTCATTCGGCTGCATGGGCTGCCGTTCTGCGGGCCTCGATCTTGGACGCAACCCAGTCGTGAAACAGATGGGTTGGCCCATCCATTACCGGCGAAAACCGCCCGCCGTCAAAATCGGTTGAATGTCGCCCGCGTTGCATTCCTTCTACGGCCATAATGTCTTCTTCGAATACGACGCGCCATTGTTCGGCATTTTTGGCGCGCAACGACGGCGATACATCTGGTGACGCATAGTAAAGATGCGCCGTCTCAGTTGTGCGGTCGACGTCCAGCGGATCAAGGATGATGGCGAATATGTGGTCGCGTTGAACGCCCACCATCACGTTGGGTAAGAAAGTGAGATATTCACCAGCCGTATCCCACTTTTCCGACAGATTTGGAAAATCAGGAAAAACCGAACCGTCATCGTCATTGATTTGGCGATAGACAAAGGTGCCCTGACCTGAGAACTTTCCCGGCTCCTCAATATGATAGTGGTCCTCCAGCCGGGAATAACTGTTCAAACCCGGATGAACCCAAGGCAGGTGATAGCTTTCGCAGTAGTTTTCGACGATCAGCTTCCAATTGGTTTTCAGGTCAAACCGGATGATGCTGTCTTTACCACCGTGATAGACCGGCACATCGAATTCCGCCCAGCGTTTCAAAAGATCGCCATGCACTACTTCAAAAGGATCGGCCTTACCCGAAAGGTTGATGAAAACAACATCGTTCCAGACATAGCTTTTAACTTCGTTCAGGCCCAGATCTTCGCGTTTAATCGCCTCGTGGGTGTTCTGTCCGGGGCCACCAACATGCGGCGTGCTGACCAATTTGCCTTCGGTCGAATAGCACCAGCTGTGATAGGGGCAGCGGATCGCGCCTTCGATTTTGCGCGGGGCATCAACGAGGATCATGCCGCGATGGCGGCAGGTGTTCTGAAATACCCGAACCCGACTTTCCTTGTCGCGTATGATCAACAGGGGCATGCCCAAAAAGCTGACCGGCTTGGCATCGCCGATCTCGGGGATATCCGCACCCACAGCCAACCCGGCCCAATTGTCGAACAGGACGGCCTGCCGCTCTTCGGCAAAAACATCTGCATCGATGTAATGGGCGTTGGGCAAACCATTGGCGGTTTCAATGGGCTGGCGAACGTGGCTCAGATCTGATTGCGAATGATCCATGGGACTCTCCTGATGATAGAGAGATCATAGCGGTATCAGGGAGGGTCTGTGCTTCCGCAAACGACCCGATTTTCCTCGCGGCGACATGTTTCAGATCAGGTGAAGGGCACATCAGGTTGCAACA
>JBAUHN010000493.1:0-7530 GCA_049680295.1 Sulfitobacter sp. | reverse complement strand
GTCCATCACAACGCGCTCTTCGCTGTCTTTGGCCAGCAGGGGGTTATATGTGCCCAGTTTTTCGATGAAACGGCCGTCGCGTGGCATGCGGCTGTCGGCTGCAACGATCCGGTAGAAGGGGCGCTGTTTGGTACCGCCGCGGGCGAGACGAATTTTCATGGCCATGATGTGTAGTCCTTTGTTTTGATATGGGCTGTTGCCCTGATTTGGGTGTTCAGGATTGGTGACTTTTGTGGTGCTGAATGACTTCAGCAATGATGAAGTTCAGGAACTTCTTGGCGAATTCGGGATCGAGGTCAGCCTCTTTCGCCAAATCTTCGAGCCGCGCGATCTGGGTCCCTTCACGGGAGGGATCGGACGGGGGAAGGTCGTGTTCGGCTTTGAGTTTCCCCACAGCTTTTGTGTGTTTGAACCGCTCGCCCAGCGTATAGACAAGGATCGCGTCCAGCCGGTCGATGCTGGCGCGGTGATCTTTGAGGATCGCGGCGGCCTGAATGGTCGTATCGTTCATTGGGGCCTCCGGTGACGGTAAACAAAGGTGTCTTTCGCGCTGTCGCCTTCCGGCAAAACGGCGCTGGGATCATGTTCTGCGCCCAGACGTTTGGCCAAGGCAATGGAACGCGTATTCTCAACGGCGATGTAGCTGACCAAAGAGGACAGCTTGAGCGTGTCCCGAGCAAACTCAAGGGCATGGGTTGCAGCCTCAAGCGCGATGCCTTTACCCTCGGCATGTTGCATCAGGAACCATCCCAGTTCGACTTCGGGGAAATGATCGGGTTTGAGCAGGGCGACCTGACCCAGAAAGACGCCGGATTCACGGTCTATAATTCCCCAGGCACCGTGACCATGCAACGCCCAGCCCGCGACATCAGAAGTGAAACTGTACCACGCATGGCGACGTTTCAGCATTCCCATGTGAACCGCACGATCAGATGCAAAGAGCGCCGCATAAGGTTCAAAATCAGCCATCACGTGAGGCCGCAGGACCAACCGATCCGTTGTTATGACTGGCGCGCAAGTCATGAAAGCGCCTCGGGTGCGGGATGCCGGAACAGCAATTCCGTTCCCATGTTGATGTTTTCATAGGTGCGTTCATGCACGGCACCCAGCCGCTCGGCCAGCGCGATTGAGCGGGTGTTGCCCGGCACAATATTGCTGGTCATCGTGGTAAAACCCATTTTGCCATAGGCGTGATCGCGCGCAGCCTTGGCGGCTTCGAAAGCAATGCTTTTGCTTTCGGCCTCCGGGAACAGCACCCAGCCAAGTTCGGCTTCGGGCCAGCCTTCGGGATTCCAGATACCACAAATGCCCAAAGGACTGTCATCTGCCTTGTCGGTGATGGTCCAGAAACCATAGTCGCGCAGATGCCAGTGGCCAATCATCGAGGCAAACCAACGCCAGGCCTGATCACGCGGCAACACGCCACCAAACCCATGCGAGCGCACCGGGTCGGCATAGAAGGCAGCAATCGGTTCAAAATCCGCCGCCACAGGTCCGCGCAGGATCAATCGATCCGTTTCTATGATCGGTGCGGGCGTCACTTTTTCTTCCCAAATCCGGACAGGCCCGGTGGCAGACCCATGCCGCCGCCGCCCATGCCACCCAGACCACCGGGCAGTTTGCCGCCCATCTGTTTGGCGGCCGCCTCCAACGCCTTGGGGTCCATATCACCGGGCATACCGCCTTTGCCGAACATGCCTTTCATGGCTTGTTTCAGCATGCCGCCTTTGCCCATTTTTCCCATCTTTTTCATCATGTCGCCCATCTGGCGGTGCATTTTGAGAAGTTTGTTCAGTTCGGATACTTCAAGACCCGCGCCGCGTGCGATGCGTTTTTTGCGGCTGGCCTGTAACAGGGCAGGCTGCGCGCGTTCGCGTTTGGTCATCGACTGGATCAGGGCGATCTGGCGTTTGAGAATGCTGTCGTCAAAGCCTGCGGCCTCGACCTGTTTGGCCATTTTGCCCATGCCGGGCATCATGCCCATCATGCCTTCCATGCCGCCCATTTTCAGCATCTGTTCCAACTGCAGGCGCAGGTCGTTCATATTGAACTGACCCTTGGCCATGCGGCGCATCATCTTTTCGGCTTGCTCTGCCTCGATGGTTTCCTGGGCCTTTTCGACCAAAGCGACGATATCGCCCATGCCAAGGATGCGGCCCGCGATGCGCTCAGGCTCGAACGTTTCAAGCGCGTCCATCTTTTCGCCAAGCCCGACGAATTTGATCGGTTTGCCGGTGACCGCGCGCATCGACAGGGCGGCACCGCCGCGCCCATCGCCGTCCATCCGGGTCAGGACAACACCACTGACGCCGATCTTGTCGTCAAATTCGGTGGCAACATTGACCGCGTCCTGACCGGTCAGCCCATCCACGACCAGCAGCGTTTCGCGCGGGTTCGCCACGTCGCGCACGGCGGCGGCCTGGGCAATCAGGTCGGTGTCGATGTGCAAACGGCCTGCCGTATCAAGGAAATAGACGTCATATCCCCCCAAAGCGGCCTGAGTTTTGGCGCGTTTGGCGATGGCGACCGGGTCTTCGCCCTTGACGATGGGCAGGGTGTCGACGCCAATTTGCGCGCCCAGAATGGCCAATTGCTCCATCGCGGCGGGGCGGTTGACGTCCAGCGATGCCATCAGCACGCGTTTGCCGTCGCGGTCTTTAAGGCGTTTGGCCAGCTTGGCCGTCGTGGTGGTTTTACCGGAGCCTTGCAGGCCGACCATCAGAATAGGCGCAGGTGGATTGTCGATTTTTAACGCACCGGGCTCGCCCTCGCCGCGCAGCACGTCAATCAGCGTGTCATGCACAATCTTGACGACCTGCTGGCCCGGGGTGATGGATTTAGTGACCGCCTGACCGGTGGCTTTTTCCTGCACGGCTTTGACAAAATCGCGCGCCACGGGCAGCGATACGTCCGCTTCAAGCAAGGCAACGCGGACTTCGCGCAGGGCGGTCTTGACGTCATCCTCGCTAAGCGCGCCTTGTTTGGTCAGGCGGTCAAAGACGCCGGAAAGACGTTCGCTGAGATTTTCAAACATGGGCGGTATGCCCCTTTCGGTCGGTTGCGGGTTGGCTTGGATGTAAGCCTGGCGCAGAGAATTAACAAATGTTCAGACCCGAATTGGTCAGAAAAGGCCGCGTCATACAGTTTTACCCCCACGGGCGTAACACGCTGGTGGAGGGCGATCCCCAAACTGATCGGGGACCGGAAGGCCAAAGCTTCCGGGAGATTTAGCGGCTTTTAGGCGCGAAGCGATCAAAGTGTCAAGAGTAAGGCGGCGACAGTCCGGATTTGGCATTGCAAAACCGAACGCAATTTTCGAATACTTGCCCTGACTGTGAAAATTTGCACAGAAAGGTGATTGTGGACAACTGGGATGAAATCAAGACCGCCTATCAGGTGGCGCGGATCGGGACGGTCAGCGGGGCGGCGGAAGTATTGGGCGTGCATCATGCAACCGTCATTCGGCACATCGACGCGTTAGAGGCACGGCTGGGCGTCAAATTGTTCCAACGTCACGCCCGAGGTTACACTGCCACTGAAAGCGGTCAGGACCTGTTGCGGGTCGCCAAAGCCACCGAGGATCAGTTCAATCAGCTGTCAGGCCGGATCAAAGGCCGCGGCGCGGATGTTTCCGGCGATCTGGTGGTGACGTCTTTGGTTTCAATGGCGCCGCGAATGGTGCCTTTGTTGGTGAAATTTCAGCGCCGGCACCCGGACGTCAAGGTGCGCTATCTTATGGGCGAGCGATTGTTTAGGCTTGAGTACGGCGAGGCGCATGTTGCGATCCGCGCGGGATCTGCGCCCAAGCAGCCTGACAACGTGGTTCAGCCCTTCTTTAAGGATCGCGTGGGACTGTTTGCCAGCCGCAGTTACCTGGATGCATTCGGGACGCCTTCTGGGCGGGATGACTTTGAAGGCCACCGGTTCGTCGGGCAGGACAATGCTGACACGCGTGCGCCATTTAACGATTGGTTGCACGCCGCGATCCCGTCGGCTGAATTGACGTTTCGCAGCAATAGCGTGCAAGCGCTTGAAATCGCGGTGGAATCAGGCGCTGGCATTGGATTTCTGCCATACAGCTGTGCCAAACGGGCCGCCGATCTGGTCGAGGTCATTCCCAGACAACCTGACTGGCTGGTCTCTTTTTGGCTGGTGACCCATATTGATCTGCACCGCACCACAAAAGTGCAGGCTTTTCTTACGTTTTTGAAATCGGAAGCGCAAAAATGGGGCGATTGAACCCGCAACTTCAAGGTCACTTGGCTATGGTTGCGTTTTCAGCACTTGTTGCGGGGTCATTTTCGCTCGGCTCCATGGCTGCAAACGAAATCTCTCCCACCGCTCTGAATGCCGTTCGGTTTTTGATCGCGTCTTTGGTAATTGGCGGCGTCGCAATGACGACAACCGGATTACCGATCCGCGCATTTGCGGCCTCGTGGCGCTATTGTGTTTTGGGTGGGCTGTTCGCGACATATTTTGTGCTGATGTTCGAAGGGCTGAAAACCGCGAAACCCGTCAGCCTGGCCGCTGTCTTCACGTTAACGCCGGTTTTAGCGGGGGGGTTTGGGTGGCTGCTTTTGCGCCAGAAACCCACAGCCCGCATGGTGTTGGCACTGGGTATTGGCGCGATTGGTGCGTTATGGGTGATTTTTCGCGCTGATCTGCCGACGTTGCTTGCATTCGAAATCGGACGCGGCGAGGTGCTGTTTTTTCTCGGCTGCATCAGTCACGCCTTGTTTACGCCGATGATCCGAAAGCTGAATCGGGGCGAACCTGCAATCATTTTCACCTTCGGGACACTTGTTGCCGGGGCGATATTGTTGCTGATATTTGGCTGGGAGGACGTTGTTGCGACGCAATGGACCTCTTTGCCATCAATTGTCTGGATCACGCTGTTCTACATCGCACTTTTTGCGTCGGCTATTACGTTCGTGCTGTTGCAGTTTGCCAGTTTGCGGCTTCCTGCGGCTAAGGTCATGGCTTACACTTACCTCACGCCAAGCTGGGTCATCGGCTGGGAGTTGATGCTAGGCCGGGGCGTTCCGGAACTGGTGGTTTTCGGCGGGATTGGGCTGACCGTGGTTGCGCTGTATCTGCTTTTGCAGGACGATAGCGCGAAAGAGCAGCGCGCAAACTGACGTTCTTATGCATTGTCCGACCTGTGAAAATGTAATGAAGGGGAAACTAAATGCGCAACATAATCTATATCATCGGGCTTGTCGTTGTTGTCGGGGTTATTCTCAGGGTTCTGGGGGTCTACTAGGGTCCAAACCCTCGTCAGGGCCGGGCAGTTCTGTTGCAAGGAAGCGTTCAAACGCGTCCAGATTAACCGGTTCGAATTGCCCGAAACCCTGCATCCAAACAGACGCGTCGCGCAATGCGTCTGGTTCCAGTTTGCACCATTTTACCCGGCCGCGTTTCTCTTGTGAGATCAGCCCGGCGGATGTCAGCACGCCCAGATGTTTTGAGATCGCGGCAAGCGATATGTCAAACGGCTCTGCCACGTCTGTGACGGCCATATCGTCCTCTAGCAACATCGCCAGTATGGCCCGGCGTGTCGGGTCTGCAAGGGCCGAAAAAGCCTGGTCTAGGTTGTGGGTCATGCCTTGTCATAACGTCGCAGTACGCCAAGGGAAAGCAGATCACCAGCACCCATCCCACGTCATTCGGAGGCGTAGCATTTGCAATCGGAGTTCAGGGCAGTCAAATCGGCGACAGGCGGCTTCAGCTTGTCTTTGACACCGGCGCACCCGTGGATGTGATCGCCACCTACGGCCATGTCTCGGCGAACAGCCCGGCCGGACAGAACATTATTTTCGCCGTCTTGGCACAGCTTCGGGCATCTCGCTCGGTTCAGGTTTTGCAGCAGGGATCTCCTGCTGCCCGATTCTCACTTCAAGGTGCGCCCGAAACTCTTGCCCGTTGCCCTTAGGCGGAAAGTAAAACCGTTGCGTGCTGTGGGTCAAAAAGATAATCAACCAAGCGGTTGAATTTCAATTTTGGCCTGAGGCGCATCCCTCACCAGCTCAAGGGCATTCCAGCCCCCATCTTCACCCTTCTAAAAATACTCATATAACAACGCCTTAGAGGGGCACCGCCTGCCTGTGACACGCGGTTGACTCTGCGCCCGCCGCCCAGTAGCAAACCTAAAGAATTCCAGTGGGGAATTGTGACGTGACCGATCCGACCGAACAGCAGCAGCTTAAGCAGCTAGAGGCAAAGATCGAAGCCGCAAAACAGCGGTCCGCGCCCAAAAAATCCCACCAGGAAGAACACTATTCTCAGGCACAGCTTGCCTGGCGCATGGTGATAGAATTGGTGGCCGGTCTCGGGATCGGTTTTGGCATTGGATACGGGCTTGATCGCCTGCTCGGGACACTCCCGATTTTTCTGGTGCTGTTTGTGTTGCTGGGGCTGGCTGCGGGCGTCAAGACGATGCTGCGATCGGCGCAGGAAATACAAGACAAGAAAATGGCCCATGAGGCCGATGTGACAAAGACGAATGCCCGCGAGGGCTAGGACCTAAAGGAGCCACCGGATGGCAGACAACGCACAGGGTGCCGAAGAAGGCGGGCTGGTTTTCCACCCCATGGATCAGTTTCTGATCAAACCGTTGTTTGGCGACGGTGCGATCCACTGGTACACGCCGACCAATGCCACGCTTTGGATGGCTTTTGCCGTTCTGGTTGTTTTTGCGTTGCTGGTATTGGGTACAGCTAAACGCTCGATCATTCCGTCGCGTCTGCAATCCATCGGCGAGATGGCTTATGGCTTTGTCTATAAGATGGTCGAAGACATCTGCGGCAAGGAAGGCGTGAAGTACTTTCCCTACATCATGACGTTGTTCATGTTCATCGTGACCGCGAATTTCCTTGGCATGTTGCCGACAGCCTTCACACCGACGTCGCATTTTGCGGTGACTGTGGTTCTGGCCCTGGCGGTGTTTTTGACCGTCACGGTGCTGGGCTTTGTCAAAAACGGTACTGCGTTTCTGGGCCTGTTCTGGGTGCAATCGGCCCCCCTGGCCTTGCGCCCGGTGCTTGCGATCATTGAACTGATCAGCTACTTCGTGCGCCCTGTCAGCCATTCCATCCGGCTTGCCGGGAACGTAATGGCGGGTCACGCGGTGATCAAAGTATTTGCTGGCTTTGCCGCAATCGCAGTGATCTCACCGTTGTCGGTTGTCGCGATTACCGCGATGTACGGCCTCGAAGTGCTGGTGTCTTTCATCCAGGCTTACGTTTTCACCATTCTGACTTGTGTGTACCTCAAGGATGCGCTGCATCCGAGCCACTAAAGTTGAACCCGAACGACATCTATCAATTAAGACAACTTCCAACCTATAGGAGAATTCACATGGAAGGCGAACTCGCACACATCGGCGCCGGTCTGGCTGCAATCGGTTCAGGCGCAGCGGCAATCGGGGTTGGCAACGTTGCTGGCAACTTCCTGGCAGGCGCATTGCGCAACCCATCGGCGGCTGCATCGCAAACCGCGACACTGTTCATCGGCATCGCCTTTGCAGAAGCT
>JBAUHN010000492.1:0-12817 GCA_049680295.1 Sulfitobacter sp. | reverse complement strand
GTCTTTCAACGCGCGCCCTTCATCCTTCAATCTTAGCACTTCAGCTTTCTGATCTGTGGACAGGGCAGGGGGCCTGCCGCCGATGCGGCCTTTCTTGCGCGCGGCGTCGAGGCCTTCCATGGTGCGCTCTCGGATGCGTTCACGTTCGAACTGTGCGATGGATGCGAAGACGTGAAAAATCAACCGGCCTGCGGGTGTAGTGGTGTCGATATCCTCGGCGAGAGACCTGAAACCTGCTTCGGCCGTTTCGATCTGTGCGACGATGTCGAGAAGGTCTGTCAGTGACCGTGCAAGCCGGTCGTATTTGGTCACAAGGACCACATCACCACGCCGAAGTTGCTCCAGCATCTTGTCGAGCTCCGGGCGTTTTCGTTTCGTCCCACCGATCTTGTCCGCAAAAACGCGCTCAGCTCCAGCTTCCTTCAAAGCGGTGATCTGAGCATCGAGGCGTTGGTCCTCGGTCGAGACACGTCCGTATCCAATAATCATGCTGATATGGTATCAAAAACGGTTCAAAACGCAAAAGTTTTTGCACCGGGTTTTTGAGCTCTCAGAAATCCAGAAAACGCGCACGCTGGAAGGAAAGGCTCAAAAACGACCGTTTTTGACACCAAGAGAACTGCACCAAACACCCTTAGTAGTATCGTCCAAATCGGCTCTGATGAGTTCAATGTCGAGTGTGCGCATCGACTGGGATGCTAGGCTCAAGAGCTATTGATTTTATGCGTTTGGCATGATTCAGGCTCTGCAAGAGAACCTGATCGCTCAGCAACCTTATCGGCTGACGGATGCCCAAATGGAGCGTCTGAAACCGTGCTTTTTCTAAGAACCATGGAAAACCCGACGCCGTTTGATCAGCGGACTTGCCGCTTGCAACCGGGCTGCTCGACCGCCACAACCCGTTCCAACGACGGTCTTACAAGGGAGAGGGCATGATGACTAAACTGGCATTTCTCGGATTGGGCGTGATGGGCTATCCGATGGCGGGTCATCTCGCTGCCAAAGGATATGAGGTTACTGTTTATAACCGCACAGCCGCCAAAGCCGAAGCTTGGGTCAACGAGCACGGTGGCAAGATGGCTCAGACCCCGCGGGAAGCCGCAACCAGTGCCGATCTCGTTATGGCCTGTGTGGGTAATGACGAGGACCTACGCAGCATCTGCATCGGTGAGGATGGTTCATTTACTGGCATGAAACCCGGCGCGATCTTCGTCGATCACACCACAGTTTCCGCGGCTGTGACGCGTGAGATGTACGCAGCTGCGGAGGCCCTCAGCCTCGGTTTCGTAGATGCACCCGTTTCAGGTGGACAGGCAGGTGCAGAAAACGGCGTCCTCTCTATAATGTGTGGTGGGGTGCAGTCGCAGTACGACGCAGTTGAACCCGTGATTGCCGCCTATGCCCGCATATGCCGTCGCATCGGCGATAGTGGCGCGGGGCAAATGACCAAAATGTGCAACCAGATCGCCATCGCGGGTTTGGTGCAGGGCTTATCTGAGGCGCTGCATTTCGCCGAGAAAGCTGGCCTCGACGGCGAAGCTGTGGTCGAGGTTATTTCGCAGGGTGCTGCAGGCAGCTGGCAGATGTCTAACCGCTACAATACCATGATTGCCGATGAATTCAGTTTCGGTTTTGCGGTGGACTGGATGCGCAAGGACTTGGGCATCTGTCTTGATGCCGCCGATGAAAACGGCGCGAGCCTGCCCGTCACGGCGCTGGTTGATCAGTTCTATAAGGACGTTCAGAAAATGGGTGGAGGGCGTTGGGACACTTCATCTCTGATAAAACGCCTGCGTCATATGGGCTGAAGCGTCTCGATCCCGTCTTCATACAACTCAAGGACAGAACCGATGGTCAAACCGAAGCTGCTAATCGCACGTAAACTGCGTCCTTTGGTAGAGGCGCGCGCTGCGCGTGATTATGATGTGGTGCTGAACGCAGATGATAAGGTCTTTACCAAAGATGAGCTGATCACTGCCTGTCGTGCGGTGGATGCGGTGCTGCCCTGCCATTCTGAGCACTTCAGCGGCGATGTGATCTCGGCCATTGGAACTGGTCTGAAGATAATCGCCAATCATTCAGTCGGGACGGATCACGTCGATTTGGCAGCAGCCAAGGCAGCGGGCGTTGTCGTAACCAATACGCCAGATGTTTTGTCAGACGCGACTGCAGAAATCGCGATCCTGTGCATGCTGGGCGCAGCAAGACGCGGTGCAGAAGGAGACGCGTTGGTCAGGTCGGGACAGTGGAATTTCTGGTCGCCCGCTTTCATGGTGGGCCGCCAGGTGACGGCCAAACGTTTTGGCGTGCTGGGCATGGGCCGCGTGGGACAGGTAACAGCAGAGCGGGCACGCGGCTTCGGGATGGAGATTCACTATCACAACCGCCGTCGTCTGCCGGCGCATCTGGAAAAGGATGCGATCTTCCACGACACGCTGGAAAGCCTGCTAGCAGTTTCCGACGTGCTGAGCCTCCATTGTCCAAGTACGCCAGAGAGTAAAGGCGTAATAAACGAGCGCACGCTCGGGATGTTGCCAGACCGAGCAGTTTTGGTGAATACCGCGCGCGGTACGCTGATCGATGAGGCCGCTTTGGTTGATGCTCTGACCTCTGGTAAGCTTTTCGCGGCAGGGCTGGACGTGTTCCAGACCGAACCGGGAGGCAATCCTGCGCTGGCCTCGTTGACGAATGTATTCCTGCTGCCACATATCGGTTCAGCTACTGAAGAGACACGCGATGCGATGGGGTTCAGGGCTTTGGACAATCTCGACGCTTTTTTTGCGGGCAAGGACCCTACTGACCGTGTGGCCTGAATCTAACCGCACTGTAATATCGAGCATCTGGTAAGTTTTTCTTACCAAGACTTGCATTTTTTTCTTACCAAGACTTGCATTTGGGGTTTTCTAATCTAAAACTCACCTTGATAGCTCGCCGCGAAGGCGACCATATCGTCTGGGAGGACACTAATGACTAATACAAGTGATGCAGCGCGGCTCTCGCGCCGCTCTTTCTTGCGCAAAGGTGCGCTTGGCGGGTCTGCCGCCGCGGCAACCGCACTGGCAGCACCAGCCGTTTTGGCACAGGCGCCGATCGTTATGAAGATGCAGACGTCGTGGCCGGCTTCTGATATTTGGATGGATATGGCGCGCGAATATACCGACCGCGTTGAGGCAATGTCGGGTGGTCGTCTAACCATCGACCTGCTGCCCGCTGGTGCCGTTGTCGGTGCATTTCAAGTTATGGACGCTGTTCATGATGGTGTAATTGACGCTGCGCATACAGTACCGGTCTACTGGTACGGCAAATCCAAAGCTGCGTCGTTCTTCGGAACTGGTCCGGTTTTTGGCGGCTCAGCAACAACCATGCAGGCATGGTTCTATCAGGGCGGTGGTGCGGAACTGTACCGTGAACTGACTCAAGACATTCTTGGCCTTAATGTGATCGGCATGATGGGCATGCCGATGCCTGCGCAGCCTTTTGGTTGGTTCAAGTCCGAAGTGAACACTGTGGCTGACCTGCAGGGCTTCAAATACCGCACCGTGGGTTTGGCGGCTGATCTACTGCAAAGCATGGGCATGTCAGTGGCGCAGCTTCCCGGTGGTGAAATCGTCCCCGCGATGGAACGTGGTGTGATCGATGCGTTTGAATTTAATAACCCGTCTTCTGACCGACGTTTCGGTGCGCAGGATGTCGCCAAGAATTATTACCTATCTTCCTATCATCAGGCGTCTGAATCATTTGAGTTCCTGTTCAATCGCGACTTCATGGAAGACCTGCCAGAAGACCTGCAGGCTATCCTGAAACATGCAGTCGAAGCCTCGGCCACATCAAATACTGCTCTGGCGATGCGTGAATATTCCAAAGACTTGGCAGAGCTTCAAACCGATGCTGGTGTGGTTGTGCATCGCACCTCCAAAGACATCCTGGCAGGTCAGCTGGCTGCATGGGATACTCTGATTGCAGAGCTGGAAACTGACCCTTTCAACAAGAAGGTCATGGATAGCCAGCGTGCTTGGGCCGAGCAAGTTGCATATTACGAGCTTATGAACGCTCCTGATCTTGGTCTGGCCTTCGACCATTATTTCCCAGGCAAGCTGAAACTCTAATCAGCTTCTTTGAGGCGCGGACATGTTCCGCGCCTTATTTTGCCTATGATGCGTCCCACACGGAGTTTGCGCGATGCGCCGATATATTGGGTTCGCCGACAGTCTATCAGCATGGTTCGGCAAAGCCTTCGGGTGGTTGATCATCCTCATGACTTTCGGGATGAGCTATGAGGTTATGGTCCGTTATCTGTTCAACAGCCCCACACCTTGGGCGCTAGACATCAGTTTCATAATGTATGGAACGCTGTTTATGATGGGCGGGGCTTATACATTGTCGCGCGGCGGTCATGTGCGTGGCGACTTTCTATACCGCCTATGGTCTGATCGCACGCAGGCGAAGTTAGATCTGGTTTTATACATTCTGTTCTTCTTCCCTGGCATTCTTGCACTGGTATTCACTGGTTGGAAGTATGCAAGCCGCTCATGGGGTTATGCTGAGGTATCGGTGAACAGCCCAGCAGGGATCCCTATCTATCAGTTCAAGACTGTTATTGTAGCGGCGGGCATCTTGTTGCTGGTCCAAGGCATCGCCCAAGTGTTTCGCTGCATCATTTGCATCCGTGAAGGACATTGGCCTCCGGTTGCGTCCGATGTTGAAGAGACGGAGACGTTGCTGATGAAGCAAGCCGCAACGGCAGGGCAAACAAACGATCCCGCCTAATCCGCAAGGCCTGCCTACCTAATTTTACAGATGTGGAGTTGACACTGTGACCGATCCTCAGATCGCCTTAATGATGCTCGGCATCTTTATCTTCTGTGTATTTTTGGGTTTTCCCATCGCGTTCACGCTCATGGCGATCGGGATTGGGTTTGGGTATTATGCCTACTTTGACGCTTCGCGCATGTGGCGTGCATTCAACCGATTAGGAGAAGATGCAAGCTGGTGGGATTCGACACGGCTTTGGATTGAGGGATTTTATAATAACCGAATATTCGACCTCTTCGTGAACCAGACCTTTACGGTCATCTCTAACGAGGTGCTAACGGCTATACCGCTGTTCCTTTTCATGGGCTATATCGTTGAGCGTGCGAATATTGTAGATAAACTCTTCAGTACGCTCGCAGTAGCAACACGCATTGTTCCTGGTTCTTTGGGTGTCGCCGCACTGATCACCTGCGCCCTATTCGCGACAGCGACAGGTATCGTCGGTGCTGTCGTGACACTGATGGGTCTACTAGCGCTGCCGCAGATGCTGAAAATGCGCTATGATCACAGCTTTGCTGCGGGCATCATATGCGCCGGCGGTACGCTAGGAATCTTGATCCCGCCTTCGATCATGTTGATCGTCTATGCTGCATCATCCGGTGTCTCGATCGTGCGACTGTACGCAGCGGCGCTCTATCCTGGACTGGTACTGGTCGGTCTTTATCTTTCTTATATTGTGGTCCGTGCAATCGTGCAGCCCTCGCTTGCTCCAAGACCCACCAAGGAGGATCTGCCTGCGGTGCCGTTTGGCAGAATGCTTTGGATGCTGGCGACAAGCTTCTTACCGCTAGCCGTCTTGATCCTGTCGGTGTTGGGCTCGATCCTGTTTGGTTTGGCGACCCCGACCGAGGCTGCGTCGATAGGCGCCTTGGGTGGAATAGTTCTGGCTATTGCTTACCGCGCCATGTCGTTCGACCGGTTGCGTGAAAGCGTCTATTTGACAGTGCGAACCACGGCGATGGTTTGCTGGCTTTTCGTCGGCTCTTACACATTCTCTGCCGTGTTCAGCTATCTTGGCGGCGAGCACGTGATTGCGGAATTCGTCAAGTCGCTCGATCTCACCCCGATTCAGTTCCTAATTATCGCACAGTTGATCATCTTTCTACTCGGCTGGCCGCTGGAATGGTCTGAGATCATCATCATCTTCGTGCCAATCTTTCTGCCACTTTTGCCGCTGTTCGAGATCGATCCACTGTTCTTTGGGGTGCTTGTCGCACTAAACCTACAAACCAGCTTCTTGACGCCACCAATGGCTATGAGCGCATATTATCTGAAAGGGATCGCGCCACCTAATATCAAGCTCACCGAGATTTTCGCTGGTGTTCTGCCTTATTGCGGTATGGTCCTGATCGCGATGGTCCTGATGTATAACTTCCCGCAGATCGTGTTTAGCCTGCCAGATGCTTTCTATGGCCCGCAGCGATAAGTTCCAGTCGATCCTCGGCCTTTCGGCGGTCGACTTACGAGGCCGACTCGCCTCGGGTGCGCTGAAGGCTGTTGATTTAGTCGAGGCCTGTCTTAATCGGATCGCCGAATTGGAACCAACGGTTGGCGCATGGGCTTGGGTTGATGGTGATCATGCGGTTCAACAGGCGCGGCATCTTGATCAGTGGCGTCAGACGGGCCGTCCTTTAGGGCCGCTACATGGATTGCCCATCGGTCTGAAGGATATCATCGACACTAGGGGGATCCCGACCGAAAATGGAACATCCATCGACTTGGGTAGGGTACCAGCCGAAGATGCCTGGATCGTGGCGCGTTTACGCGCGGCCGGCGCTATCATCCTTGGGAAGACGGTGACGACTGAATGCGCCTTCATACATCCAGGAAAGACCCGTAATCCGCATAACACTGCCCATACGCCTGGAGGATCATCGCAGGGCTCGGCGGCTGCCGTTTCCGCCGGGATGGTACCTCTGTCGGTCGGCACGCAGACTGGTGGGTCGGTGATACGCCCAGCTTCATTCTGCGGGATCGTGGGCATGAAGCCTAGTTTCGGGTTAATCCCCCGAACAGGTATTTTGCCACAGTCGCCGTTTCTGGATACTGTCGGCGTTTTTGCACGTAGCATCGAAGATTGTGCGCTGCTGGCCGAGGTACTTGCCGGGTACGATCCAAAGGATACCGCGACCCAACCCGTGCCAATGCCGCGGATGTTGTCCGTGGCGCAGTCTCGGGCACCGGTGACTCCCGTCTTTGCTTATGCCAAGTTGCCAGGGTGGGAACAAGCTGACCCTCAAATGATTGCCGCGATCGAGGAATTGGCGGCCCTACTAGGTGAACAATGCTTCGAGGTGGCCTTGCCCAACTTCGAAGATATTGCTGCGGTGCGCCAGCGCATTAACTTTGCTGAAATGGCAAAGTGCTACTTTGGATTAGAGCGTCGTGGACGTGACCTGATGTCTGATAAGCTGAGGGCCGCGATCGACGAGGGGAAATCCGTGCAAGCCCGCGATTATATAGCAGCGCTAGATTGGCGCGAGGTTATGAATGCTGGTCTTGAGGCGGTGTTTGCTCGTTGCGACGCAATCCTGTGTCCGGCAGCCCTAGGTCCGGCGCTATACGGGCTAGAAGACACGGGGAGCGCTATTTTCAACGGGCTCTGGACGCTTGGCGGCGTACCTACTGTAACCTTGCCGGTATTTACGGCTGAAAACGGCTTACCGATGGGCCTACAACTTGTTGGGCGCCGCGGCGATGACGCGCGGTTGTTGCGGACAGCGCGGTGGTTGGCGACACATCTTGAAACACTAGAATTTGAGGCACCTCAATGAACAAAGTCCTTGCGGTTTTCGCATTTCTCGTCCTCGTAGCCTTCCTTTCCATACTTGTAATTCATGTGCCGCGGATTGATCTTGTCTCAGTGATCGCACTCACGGTGCTGCTCGCAGGATGGGATCTCTATACGACCCATAAAAAGCGTAAGCATTGAAGGACCATCCAGTGGAACGTGCCGACTTCGTCAGATTTCTGACGTGAGGACGACTTTACAGGTGATGCGGTCGATCATTGGGTTCAACTGAACCGAATATTTGGTCCATAGTTCAGATGTGTTCTGCCTTGCACATCGGTATGAGACCGCAGGCAGGCTGAGATATTTTTGTTCAATGTCCGTAGCCTGAGTTTTTGCCAAATTGGTAAAAAAAGTTGACAGATTGCTGCATACTTGCTGATATCAAGTAAGTTGACCAGCTTCCCGTGAACGAGGAGCCAATCAACCAAAATTTCGGGAGGAGAACTATGATTCATCGAAAGCTACTTTCGAGCCTTTTGCTCGGAACCGTGTTGTCTGGGCCTGTTGTCGCGCAAGACAATATGGACAAACTCAGCAATATGCAGAAAACAGACGCCACGTTCACATTCGTTGATCAGAGTGGTGATCGTGCTGAGGCTCTCAAAGAGATAGCCAGCCGCATTAATGTGCCGGAGGGTTTCGAAGTCAGCCTCTATGCTGTGGTACCTGACGCGCGCTCAATGGCTATGGCACCTCAGGGTACAGTACTCTTTGCAGGTACTCGTAAAGACAAAATGTGGTCGATTGTGGATCGCAACCGAGATCGTATAGCAGACGAAGTCAAGGATTTCGCGCCTTCAATAACATTCGACATACCAAATGGTCCTTGTTTCTCCCCAGATGGTTTCCTCTATATTGCAGAGCGGAATCGCGTTTTGGTATTCCCAGCCGCAGAATTCTTCTTCGAGGGACCCGATCCTGCCGTGGGTGTGGTTGTACCGCAGGGTGAGCTGATCCCTGTCGAGGAGGAAAGCTTCAATCACACAGCGCGCGTGTGTGATATCGGACCAGATGGGAAGCTATATATTTCTCTAGGTCAACCGCATAATGTGCAGCCGGTCGAAAAGATCGAAATGTATGATGAGATTGGAATTGGCGGCATTATCCGCATTAACACTGATGGGTCCGGCCGCGAAGTTTACACCCGGGGCGTACGAAATTCAGTTGGGCAAGATTTCAATCCAGCGACTGGTGAGCTTTGGTGGACTGACAATCAAGTTGACGGATTGGGAGACGACATTCCCCCAGGCGAGTTAAACCGCCAAACCGCTGCGGGACAACACTTTGGCTTCCCGTGGACCAACTCACGTATAGAAATCGTATCCGAAGCAGATTTTCCACGCCCGGAAGGTGTAGAGTTTGTAGAGCCACAGCTTGAGCTTACAGCTCATGCAGCCGACCTCGGTATGCGTTTTTATCACGACCAAAGCTTTCCAGAGGAATATCATGGTGGCATCTTTTGGGCACAGCATGGTTCTTGGAACCGTACTACACCCGTTGGTGCTAGAGTGATGTTTACTGCGCTTGATCCCGAGACAGGGAATGCTGTCGGCGCTCAAGTGTTTGCTGACGGTTGGCTCAATGAAGAGACAGGCGAATACAGCGGCCGACCAATGGACATCGAATTTTTGCCCGACGGCTCGATGCTCGTATCTGATGACTTTGCCGGCGCAATCTGGCGTATCGCGTACAAGCCTGAAGCGTCGGAATGAAGACCTTTACCACAATCATCCTCGGCGGGTTTTTACTCGCCGGGGGCACGCCCAGTGCTGCAGATGATCCAGCCGCAGGACGTAAGATCGCAAATATGTGCCGTACGTGTCATGGGATTGATGGATATGCGCAGGTTCCGATTGCTCCACATATCGGAGGAGAACCAAAAGCTTACCTAGAAGCACAACTAATGGCATTTAAGACAGGCGCCAGAGAACACGAGATGATGACTGTTGTAACAGCAAGTCTGACAGCTCAGCAAATCTCCGATGTTGCGGCTTGGTACTCTTCTCATACGGCAAAAGCTTCGCTGGCCGAAGGATTGAGCGAAGAAGATGCTCCTGAGGCATGTGTCTCTTGTCATGGTGCAGACGGAATATCCGTCATTCCAGATGCTCCAAATCTAGCCGGTGAGGTAAATATCTACATCGATACACAATTAAAAGCGTTTCGAAGTGGGCGACGCACACATGAGATCATGTCGGAAGTCGCTGCGCACCTTTCAGATATGGAGATACGTGCAGTGGCTGATTGGTACTCTAATGTTAAACTTGAAATAACAAACTCTAATTGATATGTATTGTTTTGCATGCCCTATTAGAGAGCAAACGCGCGTTTTGTAATTCATAAATGCAGGTCGAATATAGATAACGCCGCAGCGGCAGCGGCGTTGTTTGATTTTACAGAACTCGAACTAACCGAAACATTGGTTTCAACAATGGCTTCTACCAACAGGCTTTAGCACCCGACACAGGTGAGTACTTGGTGCAAGTCGTCGATGCGCTCGATAATCAATTTGATTTAGCGAGAACTGGAAGGAGACGCTGAGTTTCAGCGTCTCGTATACAATAAAAAAATACATAAAACGCATTACACGATATGTCAGCAATACTGACCTAAGGGGCGTCCCTCTTCTTAGCTTTGAATTGTCGATGCGAGGTTCTAGCCGTATCCGTCCGGTCTGACTGGCCTTGACTTTTTAGCTTGGCTGCCAATTCCAAGGTGCCAAGTCTTCGATGCGGTTGATTTTATGATCGGCGATATGGGTCAGGACCCAAGTCAACCAAGCTTCTGGATTGACGTTATTCATGCGGGCGGCGGTGTCAGCAAATCGTGTTGGCGCGAGAGCCTGAAGCGAGCAGCAGCCTGAGCGCATCGAGGTAGGAGCGGTCCGCGTTGTTCCGGGCGGCATGCCAGCGGCCGTAGGCTGCAAGGTTCTTTGACGCGGGGCCGCAGAAGGGTTGCATGAAGGCCCGGAACCGGTCGATCAGGGCGTTGACAGTGTTTATATGGTGGCTTCGCGGTGTGCGCTTCGTCCGCCGCCCGGCATTGAGCGCGAAATGCGGGATGCGTTCGTCCTTCGCGATCCGCTCGTAGGTGGCGAACCCGTCCGTGCAGAGCACCGCATCGCGCGCCATCACGGGCAGCAGGGCGCCGGAGATCGCCGCCGGGGAGTGCGGCACGCGCGGCTGCCTCCACCTTTCCCCTCCAAATGGCTCTCGATGCGTTAGACGCCTGCAGACTGAGAGCGATCCCCTCAACCATGAACTCAAAAGGTAGGTCAGGTTCCAAGACTACTTCACTGCTCCTGTGGGCTCCTGCATCGTTCATGCCAGTTTGAACGCGGCACGGGAAGCTACCCGTTCGTGTTCTGCCGGTGGTTTGTGGCGGGGACACAAACCACCGTTTTTGGCACTATAGCCGCAGCGGTGCACACGCAGGGGATGCTATCGGGCCGCGACCTCATCGACAGCTGCGAACCCATTTTCGGGATGCTGTGCTTTGTAAGGAAGTCGGGTTCTGAAACCGTCCTGACCGGCCAGGCCAAAATAAATCGCATCACTTAGCAGGCGGTGCTAGTGTCGTGTTGGGGAGAACGCGAATGCCTACATTTGACAGTGAAAACGCTGCGAAGCTGCACCGCGAATTGCATACACACTTGCCGTCAGACCCTGAGCTCAGGGTCAAGACATTGGAAAGTCTTGCAGTGGAACGTGGTCTGGTCGCGCCTGAAAGCCTCGACGCTTGGATTGAAGCCTATTCCGAGCATATCGGACCGAAACGCGGGGCGCATGTCGTAGCGCGGTCATGGCTTGATCCGGGTTTTCGGACACGTCTGTTGGATGACGCGGCAGAAGCCATCAAGGAGTTTGACTATCAAGGCGACGCGACAGCACATTTAAAGGCGGTCGAGAACACCGACACGCAGCACAACATGGTCGTGTGCACGCTATGCTCTTGCTATCCCTTTTCAATCCTTGGGATGTCACCGGCGTGGTACAAATCGACCGAATACCGCGCCCGCGCCGTTCGAGAGCCTCGAAAAGTGCTCACAGAGTTCGGCGTGCAGCTCCCTGAGGATGTCGGCGTCCGCGTCTGGGACAGCACAGCCGAGCTTCGCTATATCGTTGTCCCGCAACGGCCCTCGGGAACCGATGAGTGGAGTGAGGAACGCCTGGCAGCCCTTGTCACCCGAAACTCCATGATCGGGACGGAGCGAGATTTGAAGGCGGAGACGGGCTGATGGATGGCATTCACGATCTCGGCGGCATTGAGGGTTTTGGCCCAGTGCCCGCAAAAAGCGGCGACAGGGACTTTCGCGACTTGGAAGATTGGGAAAAACGCGCCTTTGCGTTGAACTGGTCGCCGATTGCGCCGGGAAGCACCATAGACTGGTTTCGCCACGGGCTCGAACGCATGGTGCCTGCTGACTACCTTGCCTTTTCCTACTTCCAAAAGTGGTGCACCAACGATCTGGTAAGGATGCTCGATAACGGCACGATCACACTTGAAGACGTCAAACGCGGTCACGTACAAAACCCCGTTGCGCCGCCTCCTTCCATGACCGTTCAGGATGCAGTAGCGGATGTGGCCGCGTCGGCTTTCAGTTTTGAGAGAGACACGTTGCAACGGCCCGCTTTTTCCGTCGGAGACACGGTCCAAGCCCGGCGTCATATCAATGCAAATCATACCCGCCTTCCGCGGTACGTGCGCGGTCTAGAGGGTGTGGTTCTTGCCCATCATGGCGCGCATGTACTGCCAGACCGCAATGCCGAAGGGGTCGAGGTGCCGGAACATCTTTATACGGTTGGATTCCGCGCCGTTACATTATGGGGCGAGGATTCCGATCCGCGCGACGATGTCACACTCGATTTGTGGGAAAGCTACCTTGTTCCAGCCTGACGATCCACTTGCCCCACCCCAGCCGGTCTTTGATGAGCCTTGGCAGGCGCAGGCGCTCGCCCTAGCAGACAATTTGGTCCAAGCCGGTCATTTTACCGCGACGGCTTGGGCCGAAGCGCTCGGCCAAGAATTGAGGAGTGCCGAGAGCGAAGGGGCTCCAGATGATCTTGACACATATTACGCAGCAGTCCTCAGTGCACTTGAAACGCTCACCGAGAGCGCCGGTATTTCCGAGGAGACCCGCGTGCAGCGGCGCACCGATTGGGAAGCCGCATACTTTCGGACCCCTCACGGGAAACCGGTTGTGCTCTAGAC
>JBAUHN010000491.1:0-6781 GCA_049680295.1 Sulfitobacter sp. | reverse complement strand
GTTCCCAATATTCGGGTTTTTTGCCTTTTGGTGGCTCCAGAACGCCCTCGTAGATCAGGCCCTTTGCGCGCAAGTCGTCAATCGCAGCCTCAATCCGACCGGTGCCGTACAATGACTTTTCGCTATAGAACACATCCATTTCGACGCCCAGCGCCTTAAGGTCAGCCCGGATCAGATCCATCATCGCCTCGGTGGCGAAATCGCGCACCTTTTCCAGCCAGAACTGTTCGCCTTTGCCCACAAAGGCGTCGCCAACCTTGGCTTTTAGCGCCTCGCCGACCGCAATCAGATAGTCGCCGGGATATGTCCCGTCCGGAAAGGCAACCTCTTGCCCGTGTGCCTCAAGATAACGCAGGTACACCGACCGGGCCAGAACATCGACCTGAGCGCCGCCATCGTTGATGTAATATTCGCGCGTCACATCAAAGCCTGCAAAATCCAGCAGGCTGGCCAAAGCATCACCAAAAACAGCACCGCGTGTGTGACCAACGTGCAGCGGGCCGGTGGGATTAGCCGAGACATATTCAACGTTGACCTTTGTGCCCTGCCCCAGCGTGCCGCGTCCGAAATCGGGGCCAGCCTGAAGGGCGGCGGCGACAACAGTTTGCCACTGGCCGGGTGCCAGTGTCAGGTTCAAAAAACCGGGTCCGGCAACTTCGGCGCTGGTGATGCGCTCATCCTCGGCCAAACGTGCAGCCAGATCCTGCGCGATTTCGCGCGGATTTTTCCCGGCTGGTTTGGCCAGCACCATCGCGGCATTGGTTGCCATATCGCCATGGGCTGCATCACGCGGCGGCTCAACCGTGACATTGTCAAAGGACAGACCGGCGGGCAGCATGCCCTGCGCAGTCATATCTTCCAGGATTTGTGTCACCAGCGTGCGGATTTCAGCAAATAAATTCATCAGGGCCATCCTTGTCTAGCGCGGGGTGTATCATGGTGCGCCGCGCAGTCAATCGACGGTCATAGTCTTAGGACTGTCAGGACCCTGGGGGCGTATTGATATCAATCACAGCGCCGCTGATGCCCTGAGACAGACGGCTGCCCAAAAACATCGCCGGTGCAATCGCCGCTTCCGGGTCGGTGTCAGACTGCATCGCCAGCGAATTGATCCGCACATTGCGCGGGCCAAACACGTCCGACAGCGCGTATTGCACCGCCAAAGTCGCGCCAAGGCTGGCGTGTTCTTTCAACGCAAAGGGCTCATCCGTGCGGCGCAGCATTGTGACGACCGATCCGCGCCCCTTTACCAATCCGCGCGCAAGACTGCGGAACAATGCCAGGGTGCGGCGGGTGTCGCGCCCCGGTTGCGAGGGCGTGATCAGCGGCAGCAGGTTGACCAACAGATGCACAGGCTCATCGCCCCAGCTTTTACCCAGAAGGTTCAGAATTTCGGTACTGTCGAGCGGCATGATCAGCGGCTCAATCCGATCTGGAAAATCCTCGGCCAGTGCGGCCAAGCCTTCCTCGGAAGGGTCCATTGCGACAACGCGCGCACCGGCTTCGGCAAGCGCGTAAACCAGATCAGGGCCAGGGTCCTGACAGGCCGCGGCAACCAAAACGGTTCTTCCTCTGTAGTCTTTTCGAATATCCATATCACTCAGCAATCAACACAGGCCTCACCAAGTCGGTAGCACGCAGTTTGACCCTTTGAAAGCAGGCTCAACCCTCACGGGAAAGGCGGTCGTGTTCTTGCAAGGCAAACCGATCCGTCATGCCCGCGATATAGTCACACACCATCCGGGCAATTGCTGTTTCATTGTCTGAGGCGGCCAAAACTTCTTGCTGCCAGCGCGGCGGCAAAAGCGATGGATCGCGCATAAACATTGGGAAAAGATCGTTGACGACCTTGGTGACATCATCGCGTTTCGCCATCACCGAAGGCGCGCGGTACATACGCTCAAAAAGAAATGCCCGTATTTGACGAATATTTTCCCACATCCCGTCGGAAAACCGCACGACGGGCCGACCCAGAGTTCTGATATCGCTAACTGATTCCGCACCCGATTGCGCCAATACGTCTTGTGACGCGGTGATGACATCGCTGACCATGACGCCAAACACCCGGCGCAACGCCTCATGGCGGCGTCTGTAGGGATCGGTGTCGGGGTATTTGCGGTCCACTGCATCGTATGCGGCACCGATGATTGGCAAGGCTGCGATGTCGCTTTCGCTAAACAGCCCGGCGCGCAACCCGTCGTGCAGATCGTGGTTGTTATAGGCAATGTCGTCGGACAAGGCCGCCACCTGCGCCTCGGCGCTGGCATGGGTGTGCAATTCCAGATCATGCAGTTGGTCGTATTCAGCCAGCGCATAGGGCAGATCACCCGTGACCGGACCATTATGCTTGGCCAGCCCTTCCAGCGTGTCCCACGTCAGGTTCAGCCCGTCAAAATCCGCATAGTGCCGTTCAAGCGAGGTCACAATCTTGATGGCCTGCGCGTTATGGTCAAAACCGCCGTAAGGGGCCATCAGGATATGCAGCGCGTCCTCGCCAGTGTGACCAAAGGGCGTATGGCCCAGATCATGCGCCAGCGCCACGGCCTCGGTCAGTTCACCGTTCAGGCCCAAGGCCCCGGCGATCGTGCGCGCCACCTGCGCCACCTCGATCGAATGGGTCAGCCGGGTGCGATAATAATCGCCCTCGTGTTCAACGAACACCTGGGTCTTGTGTTTCAGCCGCCGAAAGGCAGATGCATGGATGATCCGGTCACGGTCACGCTGGTAACATGACCGAAACGTGCTTTCTTCTTCCCAGACGCGCCGTCCCCGCGCGGAACTGGGATCAGAAGCATAGGGCGCCTTCATAATGGCTGGTCCTTGTGGCCTGTGCTTTGGGTTTCTATATTAGACGTGTCGCACAATGAAAACCGCCCAAGTCCGGAGCACCGAAATGCAACTGCCCCCCAAAGTAACGCCGCGCGCGTTTGAGCGCCTGGCCGAGATCGGTGCTGCCACCCAAGGACAGGCGTTGCGCGTGGCCGTAGAGGGCGGCGGATGTTCGGGGTTTCAGTATGACATCGCTTTGGACGCCCCCCGCGACGATGATCTGGTGCTGGAAGGGTCCGGTCAAAAAGTCGTGGTCGATGCGGTGTCGCTGCCGTTCTTGCAAAACGCGGTGATAGATTTCACCGAGGAACTGATCGGCGCGCGGTTTGTGATCGAGAACCCCAATGCGACCAGTGCCTGCGGCTGCGGGACGTCCTTTTCAATGTAGCCAGAGGGTCATCCGGCCCTGGCACGCGAAAACTGTGCAAAGAATTCTGCGAACCGGTCGCTTGACCGCTCGGCATCTTCCAGAATGTCATAGGTGTGTGGGTGCATCGCATCCACAACCTCGCTGCGCATCACACCCCAGTCGGCGCTGCGGTTGCCCCCCATCTCAAACAGACAGGCCGACATGCCGCGCAGGGCGCTGGTCTCAACCAGTGGATGCGGGACCGAAATCTGCCCTTCGGGCACCTGACAGGGAAAGGGCGTCTGATCGGTCATAGCGGCAAGCCAGCTTGACACGAAATAGGTATGATACCCGTCCATCAACGGCGCGTCTGGCATGTTCGAAATCTGGAATTGCGACAGGGTCTGCATAACCCAGTCTTCCCAGATCGCGCTTGGGGTATGACCGGAATACCGCAAAGCGACACAAATCTCGGCAAGCAGGTCGGCATTCTGGTCCAGATAGGCCGACAAACCGGCATATTCCAGGCTGGTCACAACCTCGGCCGAGATCTGCGGATCACGCCGACCATATTCGGACAGATAAAACACAATATGGGTCAGCTCATAGGCTGCCTTTTTGTTCGGAATGGCAAAGGTGACGGGCTGGCTGATGAAGTCATGCAATCTGTCGGTCAGCCCAGTGTCCGGACCGCGCGGTTCCACCCCACGGCGCGCCAGTAGCCGCTGTGCCTCGGCGCGTTGCAGATCAGAAAGTTCTGCGGCGTCCAGGCCGTCACGCGCAATGTGATGACACAGGGCCTCGCCCCGTTGTCCGGGCAGGCCCAGATCCTCAAGATCAAGGGTCATCGACAGCAAGAACCGGTAGTACTGAGGGAAAAACGAAAGCCGGTCTTCGATGGTGTCATAGAACGCCTCAAACGGGCGCAGGGCATCACTGTCAATTCCAGTCCCGGTGCATTCAAGTATGTTTAAAAGCTCAGCATTTTCCTTAAGCCAATAGACATCCTGAGGTGTCCGGCGCGTGCTGGCGAAGCCGTTGGTCAGCTTCGCCGCACGATCCGAGACAGTTTGCCGGCGCGGCACGTTAAGCAAAACAACATTAGACATAAGATCAATATCCCTTTGGTTTGGTGTGCCGCGCAGTGGTCAGGTTCAGGAGCCGGAGGTGAACATTTCTGTTGCATCACCCGAAATTGCCGCCGTTTGGCTGGGGGCCGATCCGGAGGTGAACAAATGCACACCATCGCCAACACTGGAAGGCGCGGAGCCCGATGTGAACAGGGCTGTGGCATCGCCTGTGGTGGCATCGGCGGTCAGCTCAGGGGCGGATCCTGATGTGAACAAGGCAGTGGCGTCGCCCATCACCGCATCGCTTGCGCCAGGTGCAGAACCAGAGGTGAACATTTCAACGCCTTCACCCGCCATCAGGTCGCAGTCGGCCGAAATTGTGTCAGCTGTTACGGCAGTGTAGACATGTGCAAGATTTGTCATGGGAAAGTTCCTTTTGAGTTGAGTGATCGGTCCCTAACGCTTGCCCGCTAAAGATGCATTCGCAAGATATTTTTCAGCTTAAGGGTGTTGCGACGCGGAGTTATCCACACGAATGTCGTGCTGTAATTCGCTCAGATCAAATCGAACATCTTGCATTGACTTCCGCGAAAAAAAACTTATCCACACGGTGTTTAACGGCCTGAATCTGCTGTGATTTTTCATCTCTTGCCCGCCTCGAAAACGAATCCTTTGCCTTTGCCGCCCTTGTGCCGGGTCAAACCGAATCGAAACGCACCCGCTCTTGCCCTCGCTTGCCATCTGCGCGATAGCTATGGGCACCAATCCAGCGGAGCCAGCCCATGAAAATCGCGACTTTCAATATCAACGGGATCAAGGCGCGGGCGCAGGCCCTGCCGCAATGGCTGGACGAGGCACAACCCGATGTGGTGCTATTGCAGGAAATCAAATCCCAGGATGATGTCTTTCCACGGGAGCTGTTCGAGGATCGCGGCTATAACGTCGAAACCCACGGTCAGAAATCGTTTAATGGTGTGGCGATCCTGTCCAAACTGCCGCTTGAGGATGTGACCCGCGGTCTGCCCGGTGATGACACAGATGAACAGGCCCGCTGGATCGAGGCCACGGTCATGGGCGATGCCCATGCGGTGCGACTATGTGGGCTGTATTTGCCAAATGGAAACCCGACGCCAGGACCAAAGTACGACTATAAACTGGCATGGATGCAGCGACTGCAACACCGTGCCCGCGACCTGCTGGCCGCTGAGACACCGTTCCTGATGGCGGGTGATTACAACATCATCCCGCAGGCCGAGGACGCCGCCAAACCCGACAGCTGGCGCGAAGACGCATTGTTTCGCCCCGAAAGCCGTGCCGCTTACAGGCGCATCGTCGCCCTGGGTCTGACAGACGCGTTCCGCGCCCGCACTCAAGGCCCTGATCACTACAGTTTCTGGGATTATCAGGCCGGTGCCTGGAACCGCAACAACGGCATCCGCATCGACCATTTGCTGCTGTGCCCCTACGTGGCCGACATGCTGACCGATTGCGGCATCGACAAGGACATCCGCGCGCGCGAAAAGCCGTCGGACCATGTGCCTGTGTGGATTGAACTGGCGGCTTAAGGAGCAGCGCTAGATTGCATTCTTGATGTTCAGCGGATGACCGCTTCGAGCCCACTTTGACTATCACAAACTTTGGGTATTTGTTGTTAACTGATGCGTGAGCGATACTAGGGGGATGTTCAATGTATGTCGTGATGACCAGAGTGAAACTTCGTACTGGGACAAGTGGTCAGTGCGCAGAGCTTTTTCGTGAATCCAATCCTGATGTAGTCAGGCGAGAGAAAGATTGGCTTGGTGCGCGAATGATTTTCGACAGCGAAACCAACATCGTAACTGTGCTAGCCACTTGGCGGAACGCGGAGTCCTACAAAAAACTGAGCACCAGCCCTAAATTTCGGGAAACGATGCAAAAATTTGGACAATTTTTTGCGTCTTCCCCCGAGATTTCGACAAACGACGTCTTGGTCGATATGGCACCCTAGACTCAGTATTTGACTACGAGCGTACGGCAGCTAAGTCCCGCGAAAGTGATCTTTTTACGGAGAACCGTCGGGACGATTGGTAACCAGGCAACAGTTTGCATTCTCTTGCCAGTCACCGGCCAAAATCCAATTAGGCTTGCAACTCCGCATCCCAGTATAAAAAGTCCATCCAGCTTTCGTGCAGGTGGCCCGGTGGGAATTTGCGGCCCATGTTGCGCAGCTCTTCGGCGCCTGGTTGGCGCGGGGGTTTGCGCAGGTTCAGGCCGGTGCGGTGCAAGGGTTTTGCGCCTTTGCGCAAGTTGCAAGGGCTGCAGGCGGCAACAACGTTTTGCCAGCTGGTCACACCGCCCGATGCGCGCGGGACCACGTGATCGAACGTCAGGTCGCCCTTGGCACCGCAATACTGACATTTGAATTCGTCGCGCAGAAATAAATTAAAGCGCGTGAAGGCCACGCGCTTTTGGGGTTTGACATAATCTTTCAGGACAACCACCGACGGGATCCTGATCTGGGTGCTGGGGCTGCGCACGACCTCGTCGTATTCCG
>JBAUHN010000490.1:0-31578 GCA_049680295.1 Sulfitobacter sp. | reverse complement strand
GTCTTTCTCATCGTCCACTCCTCGGTGGTTACGATGAGCAACAAACACTCTCTTAGCAAATTGCCCTATTTGGACCCATAAGCGCTGACGTCAGACAGGCCAAAGATACGCTTGGGGCTCAGATCAGGGAGATCGATGGGCAGATTGAGGTTCTGCTGAATCGCGTTGTCGATGCAAGTGGTGAGTCATTGGTGCGAGCCTATGAAGCCAAGATCGAAAAGCTTGAAAAGCGGAAGCTATTGCTGGTGGATCAAGCCGCGCAAGCTGTGCCGCCAAAGGGTAGGTTCGACGACTTTATCGAACACACAATGACTTTCCTGGCAAGCCCTTGGAATATTTACGAAAACGGAGGAATAGCCCTGCGGCGAACGGTGCTTAAGCTAGCCTTTACGGAGCCTTTGAGCTACAACCGTGAAAATGGTTATCGAACCGCGAAAACCACCTTTCCATTCAAGGTGTTAGCGGATTTTTCAACACAAAAGTGCGAAATGGTGGGCGACCCTGGAATCGAACCAGGCGTGCGTCTCCGCGAGGGAGTTACAGTCCCCTGCCACACCTTGCGGCCTGTCGCCCACTAAGCCCCTGCGCATTGCATGAGCGGTGAAGGCGTGATTACAAGCGGTGTCAAAGGGCGTCAAGGCGAAATAACGACCTTTGGGCCGCCGAAATGGAATGGGACGCTGGTGATGAAAAAACCCAAGTGGGTTGTGCAAAAAGAGCAAGACAAAAAGGCCGAAGCGCAGATGACGCTTTGGTTGTTTGGATTGCATGCGGTGCGCGATGCTCTGATGAACCCGGGCCGCGAAAAATTGCAGCTTGTTGTGACGCTGAATGCGCATAACAAGCTGGAAGATGCGATTGCGGCGTCAGGGGTGGAACCGCAGATCGTCGAGCCGCGCAATTTCAAGGCGCCGATTGATCCCGGATCGGTGCATCAGGGGGCGGCTTTAGAAGTCAAACCGTTGCAGTGGGGCAGCTTGGCGGATGTGGCGATCGGGTCCGAGGCGCCTCGGTTGTTGCTGCTCGACCGGGTGACAGATCCGCACAACGTGGGCGCAATTTTACGGTCTGCGGAAGTATTGGGGGCCAGTGCCGTGATAGGCACCAAACACCATTCGGCGCCGGAAACCGGGGCATTGGCCAAAAGCGCCAGCGGCGCGCTGGAACGTCAGCCCTATTTGCGGGTGCGCAATCTGTCGGATGCAATCCGAGAATTGCAAGCGATGGGGTATCTGGTGCTGGGGCTGGACGGCGAGGCGACACAGACGGTCGAGACAGCGCTGGAGGGCAAGCGCGACCAGGCGGTGGCACTGGTTCTGGGGGCAGAGGGGCCGGGGCTGCGGGACAAGACCAAAACGACCGTGGACGCGCTGGTGCGGATTGATGCGGCGGGCGGGTTCGGGTCGCTGAATGTGTCGAATGCGGCGGCGATTGCGCTTTATGCCAGCCGGGATCACGCTTAGGTTGCAGGCGCGCTGCTGCGGAAGGGTATAGTGCCATATGACCGACGAAAAACTGAAAATCTGGAACACGATGTTCATCCAGAAAACCCGAAATATGCGCAGGATTACCTATAAAACAGAATGGTCAGCTATCGATTATTTAGATGACTACGTGAAGCAGATCCCTACGCCGCGCAGTCATGCCCCGGACTACATGTACTTCAATGTCTATAATTTGCCGGAAAAAAAGAAAAATGCCCTGGGCGACATGTTCAAAATCAGGGACGGGCTTATTATCATATCTGAGCGGATGTACGCGTTGTTGCAACAGTTTGACACCGGTGCCACACTGTTTTTTGAAATCCCGCTTTTTGAGTACAATCAGACAGATCGTCGCCCCGGCACATATTATATTCTACATATTGCCGAACAGAAACAAGCGCTTGTGCCGGAAGAATCCGAAGAGATCAAGCTGCGGGGCACGAACGCACAACAGGGCGACATTTGGTACAACGACTATAACACGGGCAAAATTGCAGTGTCTGCAAAATCTGCTGCTGCTGGCGCTGATCTGTGGATGGACACGAATTTCCGAGAACGCATCTTCGTCTCGGACCGGTTGAAAGTCGCGATTAAAGAGGCCGGTATCAAAGCCTCTGCGCTGACATTTCTGCCATGCAAGGTCATTGCCTGAACCATCGACGTTTTCGCGCTTCACGGACGGCGGTGGTGCGATGGGCGCATAGCCTGCCGGGTGCGACATCTCATCACATCTGTGCGAGGCCGCCTTTTATTACCGATATCCGGTCTTACATCGATTGTACGAGCGCCGGGTTTGGAACACCTGCTGCTCGAATTACTGTCCCTCGTTCCGCACCTTTGCGCGCCCCGTATGTTTTTACATCGGGGCGTCTTTTTATTTGGGGCGTTGGGCCTTAAGACAACCGCATGCGCTATTCCGACGATCATCTGAGACACATACTTCAGCGGACCAAGTCCGTGGCTGTGGTTGGCGTGTCGCCCAACCCGGTGCGGCCCAGCTACTACGTCGCGCGGTATTTGTCGCTGAAAGGGTTTACCGTTTACCCGGTCAATCCCGGTCACGCAGGCACGGAACTGTTCGGGCGGAAAGTTCACGCGCGGCTAAGCGATATCGGTGCGGACATCGACATGGTCGATATTTTCCGCCGCTCGGACGCCGTGCCACCGATTGTGGATGAAGCATTGGCCGCATTCCCCAATTTGCAAACCATCTGGATGCAGATCGGTGTTGAACATGCCCAGGCCGCGGCCACCGCTGAGGCGCGCGGGGTCACGGTGATCCAGAACCGCTGCCCCAAGATTGAATATCAGCGGCTTTTTGGTGAATTGCGGATGGGCGGATTTAACACCGGGATCATTTCAAGCAAGCTGTAAAAGCCAAGGCGTCAGGATCGCGCCGCTTTTTCAGCCAGACCTGATTGCGATTGGCGGCGTGCCAGCTCATCCATCACGTCTGACAATTCCACGTCGCGCGCGGCCAGCATGACCATCAGATGATAAAGCACATCTGCGGCCTCTGCCGTCAGGGCGGCTTTGTCGCCTTTGACGGCTTCGATGATCGCCTCAATGGCCTCTTCGCCGAATTTTTCGGCGCATTTTTCAGGGCCTTTGGTCAGCAGTTGCGCGGTCCAGCTGCTGGCAGGATCGGCGGTTTTGCGCGCTGCAATCAGGGCATAAAGATCATCAAGGGTCATGTCAGCCTCATCGGGATGCCGGCGGCGGCCATATGGGCCTTGGCCTGTGCGACCGTATAGTCGCCAAAGTGAAAGATCGAGGCGGCCAGAACCGCGCTGGCGCCGCCTTTGGTCACACCTTCGACCAGATGGTCGAGATTGCCAACACCGCCAGAGGCGATGACAGGGACGCGGACCGCATCCGATATGGCGCGGGTCAGGGGCAGGTTGAAGCCCTGTTTGGTGCCGTCGCGGTCCATTGACGTCAGCAGGATCTCTCCGGCACCTTTGGCGGTCACGGTGCGGGCAAATTCCACCGCGTCAATGCCGGTGGCGCGGCGTCCGCCGTGGGTAAAGATTTCCCATTTTCCGGGCGCGGTTGTTTTGGCGTCGATTGCCACGACGATGCACTGGCTGCCAAATTGATCGGCGGCATGGGCGACGACATCCGGGTCCGCGACCGCGGCCGAGTTAAAGGATACTTTGTCCGCACCTGCCAGCAGCAAAGCACGTACATCCGCAGTTGTGCGCACGCCGCCGCCTACGGTCAGCGGGATGTAGCAATGTTCAGCCGTGCGGGTGACCACATCAAACATCGTGCCGCGATTTTCGTGGGTGGCGTGGATATCGAGGAAACACAGCTCATCAGCACCCGCCGCATCATAGGCGATGGCCGCATCCACCGGATCGCCGGCGTCCCGCAGGCCGACAAAGTTGACGCCTTTGACCACGCGGCCATCTGCGACGTCGAGACAGGGGATGATGCGGGTTTTCAACATGTCGGGTTCAGGGCCTGGATCATTGTGGCACCGGCTGGCTGGGCTGGCGTGCGACGCGCACCAGTGCGTTGCGTGAAATGGCGATGTGGAACGGCATTATGGCTGCCAGATACAGCCGTCCGCCAATATTATGCGGATGGACCCACGTGGCCAGATAGACTTTGCCATGCTCCGCCAGAACGCAGACACGGAAATTCAGGTGGCGATCGTTGAACCCGGCGATGACTTGCGTGTCTGTTTCGCTTTCTACCGGGAATATCCCAATTTTGCGCGTGCCCGCTGGCCCTTCGTTTTTCAGGCCGATCGGGCGTGTCACCAGATTGCGCAAGGCCAGCAACCCTTTGGCCCAACCGGGGAATTCAACGATAATCTGCGCCGCTGCGGGGGCCGTCAGATTGGCATCAACACAGTAACAATCCATAAAATCGCCCGGCGACACGCGGCTGTGCAGCGTCGCGGTGTCGGGCAGGGGGGTGGCTTTGACGTTTGGGTGTTGCATGGTCTGTCAACTCCTCAGGGTGGCAAGCGCTGTGCCGAGATCAATTGCCCCATCATACAGCGCACGGCCCGAAATCGCACCGTTCAGATCTGCGCCACAATCGCGCAGGTCGATCAGGTCCTGCAGGGACGACACGCCCCCCGATGCGATCACCGGAATGCTGACCGCACGGGCAAGCGCGGCTGTGGCGTCGATATTCGGCCCGCCCATCGCGCCATCGCGGTTGATGTCCGTATAAATGATCGCCGCCACGCCTGCGTCCTCAAAGGACTTGGCCAGATCGGTGACCATCACATCCGTCTCGGTGGCCCAGCCTTTGGTCGCCACACGGCCGTTTCGCGCATCAATGCCCACAGCGACCTGTCCGGGATAGGCGCGCGCGGCCTCGCGCACCAGATCGGGGTCTTCGACCGCCACCGTGCCAAGGATCACGCGGGCAAGACCTTTGGACAGCCAGCTTTCGATTGTGGCCATATCGCGGATACCACCGCCAAGCTGCGCAGGTACCTTGCAGGCCTTCAGGATCGCCTCGACCGGGGCGGCATTGACCGGGGTTCCGGCGAATGCACCATTAAGATCAACCAGATGCAGCCATTCACAGCCCGCATCGACAAATGATTTAGCCTGTGCCGCGGGATCGTCATTAAAGACTGTGGATTGGTCCATGTCGCCATGCACAAGACGCACCGCCTGGCCGTCTTTCAGGTCAATCGCAGGGTAGAGGATCATGCACTTAGTCCCTTGTGTTTTGCTAAGCGGCATCTATCACCCATGGTGCCGGGATTTGCAACGCGACCCGAGGTCACGCTTGCGCCAAATGCCACGATGACCAAGGATGGCAGAGACTAAGGGAGGAACGGAAATGAAAAATCTGATTGCAACGTCCGTGTTGGCGATGGGGCTGGCGGGGGCTGCGATGGCTGATCCGCTGGAAGGCGTGTGGAAAACGCAAGTTGATGACGGCGCTTATGCACTGGTCACGATTGCGCCTTGCGGGGCCAATTTCTGTGGTAAAATCTCGCGAACATTCAATGCCAGCGGTGAGTATGCCTCGGATAACATCGGTAAAACCCTGGTGATCGACATGGCGCCTGCGGGGGGCGGCAAATACAAAGGCAAAGTCTGGCGTCCTTCGAACGACAAAATCTACATCGGGAAAATGGCGCTGTCTGGCGCCACAGTCAAACTTTCCGGTTGTGTCGCGGGCGGGTTGATCTGTTCAAAACAGGTCTGGAACCGGGTCGAATAGCCGCTTACGGCGTCCACGTCAGAAAATTGCTGATCATCCGCAATCCCGTTGATTGGCTTTTTTCGGGGTGAAACTGCATGCCGAGCATGGTGCCGGTGCCGATCACGGCCGTCACGTCGCCCCCATATTCAACATGGGCCAGCCTGCGCGCAGGGTCTGCGACGGCCATGTGGTAGGAATGCACAAAATAGGTGTGATCGCCGGTGTTGATGCCGTCAAAAACCGGATGCGGATGATCCAAAACCAAATCGTTCCAGCCCATATGCGGTACCTTCAGACCGGGGGCATCCGGGGTGATCGGGATCACCTCGCCCGCGACCCATCCCAGCCCTTGCGTGTCCTGGTATTCGCGCCCCCAGGTCGCCATCAACTGCATGCCGACGCAGATCCCCAGAAACGGGCGGCCTTTGACCTCGACCGCCTCGATCATCGCGGCATATAGTCCGCCATGCCCGGTCAGCGCCGCGTGGCAGGCCGGAAACGCGCCATCGCCGGGCAGCACAATGCGGTCAGCGCGCGCTACGACATCGGCGTCGCTGGTGACCACAACCTCACCGGCGTCACCCTCATTCGCCATCCGTTCAAATGCTTTGAACGCGGAATGCAGATTGCCGCTTTCGTAGTCGATAATCGCCGTCAGCACGCCCTTACAACGCCCCTTTGGTCGAGGGGATATCGCCTGATTTGCGCGGGTCAACTTCGACCGCGTCGCGCAGCGCGCGTGCCACGGATTTGAAGGCGGCTTCGGCGATGTGGTGGCTGTTCAGCCCGTGCAGCATATCGACATGCAGGGTGATGCCGCCGTGCGTGGCGAAAGCCTGAAAGAATTCGCGCACCAATTCGGCGTCAAAACTGCCGATCTTGGCGGTTGGCAAATCGACATTCCAGATCAGAAAGGGACGGGCAGACAGATCAAGTGCACAGCGCACTTGCGCGTCATCCATGGGCAACAAACAACTGCCATAACGCCGGATACCGCGCTTTTCGCCCAAGGCAGTGGCAAGGGCCTGACCCAAGGCGATGCCTGTATCCTCGACCGTGTGGTGATCGTCGATGTGCAGGTCGCCCTTGGCTGCAATTGTCATATCAATCAGCGAATGACGTGCCAGCTGGTCCAGCATGTGATCAAAGAAACCGATCCCGGTCTGATTGTCGTAGGCGCCGGTTCCGTCAAGATCGACCGTGACAGAAATATCCGTCTCGGCGGTGGTGCGGTTTATCGTGCTGGTGCGCATATGCGTCTCCGGATCAAAGGGTTGCGCCCTTATAGCAGGACAACGCCCCGCGCCAAGATGCGCGAATGAGGGATTGCGGCCCCTGTGCCGGATATGCCAGCCTAGCGCCAACTCACCTGGCTTTCGGAGCACACCATGAGCACTTGCGTCTTTATCCAGATCCGCTGCACACCCGGCACGACCTATTCTGTCGCCGAAGAGATTGCATTGCGCGAAATCCATTCGGAACTTTATTCAACCAGTGGGGATTTCGATCTGCTGATGAAGCTCTATATTCCAAAGGACGAAGACGTCGGCAAATACGTCAATGATCATTTGCTGGACATAAAGGGGATAGAACGATCGCTGACGACAATGACATTCAAGGTATTTTGACCGTGCGAAGGTCCGGAATTATTGCCGCATTTGCGATTGTTCTGGCCGGCCAGCCTGTGGCGGCGCTGGAATACAAAGGCCAGGAGGCCGCAGCCTTGCGTTGCGCCAATATGCTGGCCATGACCGGCGTGGCGCTTGGGTCAACAGGGAAAATTCCCGAAGTCGAACAGAAGGTGATTTTGGGTATGTCGGTGCTCATCCTGGATCGGCACGTCAGCGGCACATGGTCGCAGAAAAAAGCTGCCTTGCGTGTTGTGCGTGGTAGACGCACGGCTCTTGAGACTTTTACGGAATTCAAGAAATACGCAGGAAAATGTCTCGAACAGTTTCCGATCAACTGAGATTTTCCCAAACTGTATGCGGAACCGTAAACCGCCTCGGACCCGCGTATTCCTTGTAGTCCTGTATAGGGCCCGGAAATGCAAAAGCACCCCGCAGGGTGCTTTGACATTCGAGTTGGTTGCGGGAGTAGGATTTGAACCTACGACCTTCAGGTTATGAGCCTGACGAGCTACCGGGCTGCTCCATCCCGCGCCAATTCGGTTCGTGTCGTTTATGCTGAGTAGACCCAGACTGCAAGAGCCTGGTTGAAGATTTTACCGAATGATTTGGCGATAATGGTCAGGCGCCGGACACCATGGGTTTAAGGGCCGTCCAGACCGTGAGCTTGGGGGTGAAATCCTGCCGTAACGAAGGATATTTGTTCTAAACATCTGGAAACAAGGAGGATCGCATTTCGTTTGACCTGAAGGATTTCCTGTTCGCACCATTTCGTGGAAAAGACAGTGTCTGTCGCATATATCGTCTGGGTATGCTGATTTCCAAAGGGGGAGTGAAACCAGGAGGCTGAGGAACTCCTCAGAAAATCAATCACTTAGTCTCGTGATGATTTCCTATGAGAAGACCCAATGGAGCGGGCGAGGCGATTCGAACGCCCGACCCTAACCTTGGCGAAGAGCTAAGCTATTGAAATTGAAGTATTACACCCTGAGAGCGGCGTGAACGGTGAGATCAAATAGCGACCATAAGGCGAATGAAATCCGGTAATTGAAATGTACAAATCAGGTTGGCGGGCGGACCTGCACCTTCACAGAGTTTTCACAGTAGGAGCGAGGCCGAATTCTGGGCGCGTACTGAGGAGTTAAGGCTTAACTTTGAGCATCCGCATATTCTGGAAGCTGGTCTGGAGTATTGTGATAAGATCCTCGTAGGCAGACCGTCGCGAAAATTATCGGAACTGCAGATCAAACGCTTTGGTCAAAGGCAGCAGTTCAAAAAAAACTGTCAACAACATCACTCTTCAAGACGCTATCGCCTACACCTTGATCGAAACCGCCAAACTGAACGGTATCGACCCACAGGCATGGCTGGTTGACACTCTCGCCCGCATTCCAGACTACAAAAACAACCGCGTCGACGATCTACTGCCTTGGAAAACCGCGTCTTAGGGCGGTCAGACAGGACGCTTACCCAACTCCTATGGTGATCGGTTTTTGATCTGGCCACTGGCACACTGATCATGACTGAAGCAGCGAAGAAATACGAAGATCTTAAATGGTTCTGTGTTGGCTGGACTGCTGCCTTCCATTATATAATCATCGTAGCTTTGAGAATCGCACTTCTTGGAATGCGTATGGAGCTGGGAGGCCGGAGTCACTTCGGCTCAGATAAATCTGGTTAAAATCAAATACTTTCCCCACATTAGATGATGCAGAAGGAACTCTTCAAATTGAAAATCAGCATTGTCATTCCGACCCGAGAACGAAGCCGGTATTTGCGGCATTCTGTTCAGACTGCTCTTGAGATCGACGATGACAACATTGAAATCATTGTAAGTGACAATGCCAGCTCGGACGGAACCAAGGAACTCCTGCAAGAGTTCGATGACAGCCGACTGGTCTACGTGAATACGGGAGCGCGACTGTCGATGCGGCAGAACTTTGAAACGGCCTTCAAAGCATCGACAGGTGATTATCTGATCTTCTTTGGCGATGACGACGGGATACTGCCAAAACAGTTCCCTTACTTACGGCAGCTGTTGGAGGCTAATAGACCTGATGGTCTGAGTTGGATCAAGGCAACCTATGGCTGGCCCATCCACGGGTATGGCAAGAAGACCGGCGGTGTCAGGTTCTACCGCGGCAATTGCTTTGGCGCTCCGGTGGCTTTTCAGGGCGCGGAAAGCCTACAGAAACTCATGGCGGCAGAGGTCTCCAACTTGCGCCCGGTTCCCGATATCTATCATGGCTGTCTTTCGCGAACTTACATGCTGAAGACCTCGATGGATGGGAAAACGGTTTTCGACAGTGCTATCCCTGACGTGAACCTTACCTATCGATCCATCTTGAAAGACGGCAACTTGATCGGAGTTGACCACCCGTTCTCGATCAACGGATACAGCCCGGCAAGCACCGGCGGTGGCCACGGGGCCGAACAGAACAATCGTTCTGGCACCGACAGCAGCAAAGTTTTTGCAAAAGAGAACCTTACCGACCCGAGGAGCGATGTGTTTCCCCATGCCGGGTCGGTAGCATTGGCGTTCTTCTCGACGCTTGAGACGTTGCGGCGCAACCATGCGCTTGAGGCATTTCAGCCTGACTACTACAACTGGTATAAGTATGTTCTGGGATCAACCCGGAAGAACCCTGCGCTGGCAGAAAAAATGCGTGGCATTCTCGGGGAGCATGCGGCAGAGACGGGCACGCAGTCCGCCCTAGACGCTGCTCTGCAGGGCCCAGCTCAGGCCAAACGAAGCCTGAAAGAGCGCTTTGTCCGAGTGCAGGGGCAACTAAATAGTTTTAGGGTTTCCGCAACCGAGGGGACCGAAAACACCATTCTTACAGCGGCCCATACGATGGATGCGATCCTCGGGCAGGACTTTGGTGCGGTTCTGTCAGGCGACATGAGTCCTCGCTCGGCCTGGAAGGCGGCCAAGCGTCGGTCTAAGGGTTTTCAGCGCCAGCTTTGATCACCGGAGCCGTTTGAGAAAACCATCGTGCGCCACCGTGATCAGCAATTTTGCCGGGATACTCTTGTCAATCTCGAACTCTGAGTGGGACTTGAGATAGTCCCAAACCGCAGTCTTGGGGTTGTTGCCCGGTCCCCAGGAGCGATCAGGATATTCGTCTTCGGGCATATCCTCGATCAGAGTGTCGAAGACGACGCAATAGCTTCCGACCGATGTGAGCGGCGCATATAGTTCCAATTCGCTTCGGACATGATCGTGGGTGTGGTTTGAATCCAGACAGACAAGCACGCGCTTGTATCCTTCTGCTGCCTTCTGCACCTTGGCGAAGATATCCGCGTCAATACTGGACCCTTCAATCATCTCGATACGCGTGGCCATCGGGTGGTCCTGAATGGCGGTGCGGTTGTGTTCGCGGATGTCGATGTCGATACCCAAGACCTTGCGGGACGATTTGGACGGGTCCATCACAGTGCCAGCCTCGATTGCGTCACACATGTCTAGTAGCGCCATCATCGACGCGCTGAAAATCAACGAACCGCCATGTGCGATACCGGTTTCAATGACCAGATCGGGTTTGATGCTCCAGATCAGTTCCTGCATCGCGACAATATCCTGCGGGTACTGGATGATCGGGCGGTCCTGCCAATGAAAGTTGTATGAGTATTTCGGCTGGGTCGAGGCTTGTAGAAATGCCATCGCCATGTCGTTCAGCGGCTTGTTGTCCATAATGTCCGAGATGCGGCCTGCCATCTCTTGCTTAAATTCAGTCATTTCCCACCTCAACATATTTGAATGCGTCGTTTGAAATCTTCCGGATCTCCTCGCAGTAATTCGGGTTCATCACAAGGATCGTTGTGGACCGGGGCAGATTTGGCAGAACCTCATCGGGCGCGCTAACGCGTAGTCCGGTTGCCGCCAGGAAACGGCCCTGCTTACTCGGATTAATGTCTATCACAGCTTTTACCGGTGCGCCTGCACGTTCCCGCAGCAGGGCATAGATCACCCCTTTTGAGGCCCCACCCCAGACAATATCCGAATGTGATGGCATCGCAGCACGAACCTGCAAGGAAGCAATAAAATTGTCAGGGAAAATCACCGGATTATTCGGATCATATGCCGGCGCACGCAAACTGGACAGATCACCGATGACATAAAGGTATTGTCCGCCGAAACACCGGCCCATAGCAGCCACTTTGCCAAACATCTTGCGAAAGTCAGACAGCCGGAAATAGTTGACATGTTCATAAAAGATATCAAACCAGGATCGTCCCTCGCATATCCAATCAAAGCACGGCACCTCAACATAGATCAGGCCGCCGCCGCCATTTGCATCACGCAACTGGCACAGAAACGCATAAGGGTCCGGAATATGTTCCAGCACGTGGCGGAGCACGAGCCCAGTTGCCGAAAAACCAAGATCAGGACCAAAGTAATGCTTCTGGATATGGGGGCTGTCGCCCTCATAGGTGGGGTCAAATCCAGTGATCAATGCGCCACGTTCGGCGAGCATTTCGAGGAATGTCCCCTTGCCACACCCGACTTCAACCAGATCATCAAGCCCTATCTTGTCGGAAATCAGATCAGCGACCCAGTTCAGATGCTGGCGAAACGGCGCGCTGTTGGCCTGTTCGTTCTGATAGGCAGCATCGTAGTCGACCAGGCCCGGATCAAAGGCATCGTTGCGTACCAGACCAGAAGTCAGGTCTTCGACGATACGAATGTTGCCTCTTGGACAATTCCGCGCTTCCTCTGCGCTGTTATACATCCGGTTTTGAAAGACCGGAAAATCATCTTGTGAATATAACAGGCGGTTTGCGGGGGACTGTGTCACGTCGGGCTCTCCGTTCTTCGGCCGATCACAACCGGCGGATCCGTCAGGTTGTCTGGACGAGCGCCAAACTTGAGAAGGTCGCGGCGACCATATTGATCGGCTATTTCTTCTGCAAGCGCACGAATGGTGACTCCCTTGCCGCTGCATATGTTTGTCGGGCCAACGTGGGCACCAGTGATGTCTTTCACCAACAAGTCTGCGGCCGCATCGACATCCGAATAATCGCGCACGGCCGTTCCGCTGGTTAGTTCCGCCGCCTGACCAGTGCGCATCTGATTGTGTAGGAATGGAATAAGGCGGCGATAGTCTTCGCGCGCACCGTAGAGATAGAACAGACGCGCCCAAAGGAACTCAGTTTCAGATATGGCGAACCATGATTTCAACATGGTGAAGGCAGCAACTTTGGCAGCCGCATAGGGCGTGTCCGGGGCGAGCGGGGTGTCGACTGATAATTCGCCCTTAGTCAGGTCGTATTCAAAACAGGTTCCGACACCTACGAAGCGACGCAATCCCGCCGCCGCCGAGCCTTTTGCCATCGAGAGTGTTCCAGCCAGGCAATCCAGATTTCGCTCCGAGGTCAGATATTTTCCCGGCTCCGCGTACCAGGCAAGATGCACAACGGTGTCAATATCTGTCAGCGCATCGGCCCACCAGTCGGAAGACTGCGCGAATACATCGTCGCAAAGAATGACTTGAGAGTTCAAGCCTTCCAGTTTTTCTTCGGTGCAAGGGCGAATAACACAGGTCAAATCATGTCCGGCGACAACGAGCTTTTGCGCTACGGGCAGACCAACAAAACCTGTAGCGCCTGTGATCAGAATGCGGCTCACTCCGACACCTCAAGCGTTGGCACCGCAGTGACAAATCGCGTGCCAAGGGCAGCAAGGTCGCTGCATTGGGCTTTCACCTCCGTGGCAATATTCCACGGCAGGATGACCAAGTAATCGGGACGGTTTTCGCGCAGCGCAGATGGTGCTAGTATGGGGATATGGCTGCCGGGCATCAGCTTGCCGATTTTTGCTGGCGCTGCGTCACAGATAAATGGGATCAGATCGGGACGTACACCAGCATAGTTCATTATCGTGTTGCCTTTGGCTGCTGCGCCGTAACCGCAGACAGATTTGCCTTCAGCTTTCGCCTGCAACAAGAATCTGAGGAAGTCGTTTTTGACGTCGTCCGCCTGCGACTGGAACGCCAGATAGAAGTCGTCGCGCTCCATTCCGCGCGCCCTCTCTTGCTCAATCAGCGCCGCGACCGAGGTGTCTTGCGGATGTTCAGCGCCGTCATGACAGCCAAAAATGCGAAGGCTGCCGCCATGCGTCGGCAACTCCTCTACATCGAAAATACGCAGTCCTGCGGCGGCAAATATGCGGTCGACAGCGAGCAAGGAAAGGTAGGAAAAATGTTCGTGGTAGACGGTATCGAACTGACGAAATTCTACCAGACGCATCAGGTGTGGAAATTCCAACGTGATGACGCCATCCGGTTTCAGCGACGCCTTTAGCGCTTCGGTGAAATCATTAATATCAGGCACATGGGCATAAACATTGTTACCCGCAATCAGGTCCGCCTTTTCCAGCGAGGCCGAAAGCTCCATGCCAAAGAAGTCCTGCACCACGGGTATGTCTTGCGCCCGTGCGGCGGCGGCTGTGCTTTCCGTGGGCTCCACACCAACGCAAGGGATGCCCTTGGCCACAAAGTTCTTCAACAGGTAGCCGTCATTTGATGCGACCTCCATCACGTGGCTGCCCGACCCAAGGCCAAACCGTTCGATTGCCATATCTGCATAGCGCGCTGCATGATCCAGCCAGCCTTTTGAAGTGGACGAAAAATAGGCGTAATCATCTGTAAACAACGCATCAGCCGATGCGAAATCTTCCGTCTGCACAAGACGGCACACACCACATGCCAACAGCCGCAGCGGAAAGGTCAATTCGGGCTTCCGAAGATCCACAGGGGTCAGATAGGCATTGGACGGCGGCGCGAACCCGAGATCAAGAAACCGGATGCTCAGAGGGGAAGCACAATGGCGGCACAGTTGCGTCATAGGGGTGATACTTCCTCTAGAGCGGGTAGATTTTTGTCACGCTCCGATATTTGAGCTGGAGTCAAAGGCCAGGCGATTGCTAAGTGGCTATCCATCAAGTGAACTCCGCCCTCTTGTGTCGGGGAGTACGGTCGGGAATGGAGATATTGCAGTTCGACGTCATCCTCCAGCGCTTGAAAGCCATGCGCAAAGCCTTCTGGAATGTAGATCGAATTTCGGCGTTCTGCGTCTAGCTCAACCCCAACATGCCGGCCAAAGCTGCCTGACCCTTTACGCAGATCGACAATCACGTCGTAGACCCGCCCGCGAAGGCAGCGCACCAGCTTGACCTCGGCGGCGGTTCCACGCTGAAAATGCAGGCCACGCAGGGCCCCAACCCCACGGGTATACGAAAGATTCATCTGCGCCCAACCGGTGTTGAGACCGTGGCGGGCGAACTCTTCGTCGCAATAAAATCGCGAGAAAAATCCACGCGCGTCGCCACGCGGCTCCAGCAGCACTTCAAACGCACCACCGAGTGAAAGTGGTCTGAAGATCATGGGCCACCAAAGTCGGAAAGCTGCGCCCCGGTGACATCCGCCGCCGAATACCCGTCGCCGACCGAGCGATACCAGTTAATGGTTTTCTCGATCGTCTGCACGAACGACCAACGAGGTTTGACCCTTAATAGGGCTTCGCTTTTGGCGGGATCAAGGCTGAGAAGCCCTGCTTCATGCGCAGCATCTTTCTGCGACACATCGTTCCAGCGCCCCGGCCAATGGCGTAACGCTTCGGTCACCACATCGCGTACTGGTCGCGCGTCTTGCGGATCGGGTCCAAAATTAAAGCCAGATTGATAGACCGGATCATCCGACGTCCAAAGCCGTTCCGCCAAGGCAAGGTATCCGGCCAACGGCTCCAGAACGTGCTGCCATGGACGCACCGCATTAGGGTTGCGCACCTCAATCGGCTTCCCGCGCGACAATGCTCTGACAATGTCAGGCACAATGCGGTTAGCCGCCCAGTCGCCACCCCCGATCACGTTTCCGGCCCTCGCGGAAGCCATCCTGATATCAGTCCCACCCAGAAAAGACAGCCGCCAGCTCGACACCGCGATCTCCATTGCCGCTTTGCTGGCACTGTAGGGGTCGTGACCGCCCAGCGGATGTTGCTCGTTGTAAGGCCTTCCGTCTTCGAGGTTATCGTAAACCTTGTCGGTCGTCACCATCACTACGGCACAGCGACGGGACAACTGGCGGAGTGCCTGTATAACATGGCACGAGCCCATGACATTCGTTTGCCAAGTTTCCAAAGGGGTTGCATAGGATTCTATGACAAGCGGTTGTGCTGCGAGGTGGAACACTACGTCAGGCTGAACCTCGGCCACACGGCGGGCTACCAGGCCCGCATCGCGAATGTCGCCAAGCATGTGATCAACCAAAGCTTCTACGCCCAACTGGTCAAACAGTGCAGGATCTGTGTCGGGCGTTAGCGCCATACCCGCGACATCGGCGCCCAACTGGTTCAGCCAAAGAGACAGCCAGCTTCCCTTGAAACCGGTATGGCCGGTAACCAGAACGCGCTTGCCGCTCCAAAAGTCATTCATTCCCAAGTTTTCCACGGTGCCTGACCCGTTGCCCAAAGCTCTTCCAATGCGTTCCGGTCGCGCAATGTGTCCATGGCCTGCCAGTAACCGCTATGTTTCCACACCGATAACTGGCGGTCTGCTGCAAGAGACTCCAATGGCTCTTTTTCGAAGACCGTCTGGTCATTCACAAGACGGTCAAAAACCGCCGGTTCGCACACAAAGAATCCGCCATTGATCCACCGCCCGTCGCCCTCGGGCTTCTCCTGAAAGCGCGAGACAAGACCGTCGTCGATTGCAAGCCCGCCAAAGCGCCCTGCGGGTTGAATCGCAGTTACGGTCGCCTCACATCCTTGCGCATAATGGTGTTCGATCAAAGCGGTCAGATCAACGTCGCTTACGCCGTCGCCATATGTCAGGCAGAAAGTACCATCCAGATAATCTGCAACACGCTTGATGCGGCCCCCAGTTTGGGTGCTTTCGCCCGTGTCCACCAGAGTGATCTTCCACCTCTCTGCCGGACGGGACTGGATTTCCAGACCGTTGTTTTCCAAATCAATCGTAACATCGGACATGTGCAGGAAGTAATTCGCGAAATACTCCTTGATCATGTATCCCTTGTAGCCGCAGCAAATCACGAATTCATTGATCCCGTGCTCGCTGTAATGCTTCATGATATGCCAAATGATTGGACGCCCACCAATTTCGATCATCGGCTTGGGTTTTAGATGCGACTCTTCGCTGATGCGTGTCCCGAGGCCGCCCGCCAATATTACCAATTTCATTACCTGCCCACCTATTATCAACGCATCAAGAACACAATCTCACAAAAAAAACGGTCTTAGGTACGTGTCCGAGTTCGTCCGAACTGTTGGCTCAATCGACTCATAAACGTCTTTTCCACTATTCTCTTGGGATGGGAAAGGCCAGCAACTTCTAAGCGAGATGACTGTCTGGGCAGAGTTTTTCATGGTTTGTTGGCTATTATCTGTCTGAAGTAGTTCCACCTGCAAGCTCATCGGTCGGCTTGAATGCTGCCATCTATTAGTTGTCTGCTTCGTCCCGCACTGCGGGTCTCCAGCCTTCGAAGATACTGCAAGATGGGTGAACGACATGGTGTGTCTGTGGCTGCCGCTCTCCTTGGGCAAACGAGGTATAGTATGCTGGCCTCTAAGAAGCAGCCACAAAGGGGAACGACAATAGCATATTGTGTTGGATTGGACGCATCGGTCAAAGAAACGTCGATTTGTATTATGGACGACAAGGGCGTTGTTGCCGCGCGCACGGATGTCTCAACAGATCCGGATCTGATCGCGCAGTTTGTTTCAAAGCACGCGTCAGAGGTAGAGCGGGTCGTTCATGAGAGCGGCATTCTAGCGATTTGGCTTACCCGAGAGCTGGAGAAACGCGGGGTGCCGATCATTTGCATAGATGCGCGCCTGGCATACAAAGCGTTGTCGGGGCGGATTAACAAATCCGATCAAGGCGATGCTGAAGGATTGGCTCAGCTGGCGCGAACGGGTTGGTTCATTCAGGGGTAGAGCAGTTATGCTGAAGTTTTGCTTCAAGCACCATGCCGATTTAAATTTGGGTGATTCTAGATTCTGTTCACGCCCTGAAGTGTGAACGTTCACCCGAAATGGTTTGTATGAATTGACAAAGGCCTCACAGACAAGTTTTCTAATTATCTGTAAGGCCTTAGTTTTTTGGAGCGGGCGAGGCGATTCGAACGCCCGACCCTAACCTTGGCAAGGTTATGCTCTACCCCTGAGCTACGCCCGCATCCTTGGGTGGACGTCGAATACCCAGTGCACACAGAACCCGCAAGGGGTAAAAACATCTGGCGCCAAAAAAAACTTGGTTTCAGGCAGGGCAGGTTGCTCGACAATCCTATGTCACCCTTTGGGTTGGTCCGCTTTGATGATGTTCACGAAGCTGGTCATCGCCGCCTCCCATCCGCCGCCGACGCCCATGCGTGCCGCTTCCGAACTGAGATCGCGGTGCAGCAGATAGATATTCGTGCCGCGGCCATGTGGGGCAAAGGTGACATCAACACGCGATTCAGCCGATGTCTCTTCGGTGCCGTCATCTTTGACTGTGATGCTATGCCAGCTAAAACTTAACTTTTGCGGTTTTGCGATTTCAATGTATTTGCCTGTGAACCCGTTAAAGACCTGTTTTTCGGATTTCCATAAGAACCGCCAGGCACCGCCCGGTCGCAGATCAATTTCGGCAGAATGAAGTGAATTGGGTTGTTTTCCAAACCATTGCATGACGTCCTGCGGCTTGGTCCAGGCAGCGAACACCCGCGCGGGCGGCGCCGCGACCCAGGCCTCGACGACGATTGGATCGGTTCCGGAGTTGGATTTTACATAGTCGAAACTCATGTTGCGTCTTCCTTGGCCAGAAATAGTCCCAAATTGGTCATCTGCGTCCCCCAGAACGCGCGGTATTCTTCCAGCCAATCGCTGACATCCTGCAAATGGGCTGCATTCAGGCGACAGTGTTTGCTGCGTCCGCGCTTTTCGATAATGACCAGCCCGGCATCGCTGAGGACATTGACGTGTTTGGACACGGCCGTTTGCGTCATGTCAAAAGGCGAGGCGAGGTCAGACAAGCGTATTTCGCCGTCTTTCAGACGATCCAGAATCGCGCGGCGGGTGCCTGCGGACAGGGCTGCAAATGTCGTATCAAGGTCGTGGGTCGAGGGCAATTTACTGAACCTTTTGGTTGACTGATGTGGGGATATTGAATACTGAACTACTTGGTAGACTAATAAGGCGCAAGTGAATTCGCACCCGCGACAGGCGTTTGATTGGTCCGAACAGGGAAAACTACGCAACGAAAGGAAGAAAAATGCCTAATTTTATTTTTGCCTATCACGGTGGATCAATGCCCGAGACCCCCGAAGAGGGGAAAGCTGTCATGGCCAAATGGGAGGCATGGATGGGCGGCATGGGTGATGCAATGACCCATCCTGGCGCGCCGGTTGGCATGTCCAAAACGGTCGACGCAAAAGGGGTGGCAGACAATGGCGGGTCCAACCCATTGTCCGGGTTCACCTTGGTTGAGGCCGCAGACATGGACGCGGCAACGGAATTGGCCAAAGGCTGCCCGATCTGCGAGGCCGGCGGTTCGGTCGAAGTCGCTGAAATGATGTCGATGTCGCCTTAATGTTGTTGTAAGGCGGGAATGATCCTGCCTTACGATCAGGTGTCTGGTATCTTTGATCCAATCACGCGATGATCATGGCGATGTTCTGTCGGCAGCGCGAGTTTTGATAAAGGATTGGCGGAACCTGTCGCAGGACAGTTTTTGCACGTCTCCGGATGTCTGTATTGCGGAAAAAATATCGTTTGATGCAAGTTTTTGACAGGCCGCATTTTTAATTTCTCAAATTGGTGAATACTTGCGCAAAAACGACATGACGTCGCAAGTGGAAAAGAGGCGTGACAGAAAAACTGCGAATGCTGGGTCTTAGCCAGTAAAGCAGAACTCATGCATGAACGCCGAATACCAGAATGGCTCCGCCATGCCCCCGCGCCAAGTGTGCGCGGTTTTGCTGTCTTGGCAGGCGCCGAATCCATCGCCAGAGGCATTCTGATTTCAGTTTTCCCATTGGTAATGTATCGTGCTCTTCAGGATGCGAGAGTGGTGTCGGAAGTCTATTTTTTTGTCGGCGTCGCCTCTCTTTTGATCGGCTTGTTGATCCCTTTTTTGATCCGGTTTGTGCCAAGGCTTTGGATCTACACTTTGGGATCTCTGATGTTTGCAGCCGGTGCGCTTACCACAATCTTGGAAGGTGCTAGCGCGACCATTGTGGGGCTCTCTCTGACGACATTTGCGACGGTTATTACATTCGTGTGTTTAAACGCCTACGTGCTTGATTATGTTTCAAAAACCGACCTTGGAAAATACGAAACATCGCGGCTATTTTATAGCGCATTGGGGTGGACGGCGGGGCCTGCTTTGGGTGTGTTTCTGTACGGTTGGTGGCAACCTGCACCATTCCTGATCGCGGCGGCTGCATCCTTCGCGATGCTGGTGATATTCCTCGTGATGCGCCTTGGAAACGGAAAGCTGATCGTGAAAAGGCAGACCACCCCATCCAATCCGTTCGCCTATTTTCCGCGATTTTTCCAACAACCTAGGCTTATCACGGGCTGGCTTTTTGCGGTGATCCGATCTTGCGGATGGTGGGTCTATGTTGTCTATCTTCCGATCTATGCTGTTCAAAACGGCCTAAGCGAACAATTGGGGGGGATGGCCCTCTCATTTTCAAACGGGGCATTGTTTCTTACACCATTGATGTTCCGTTTCATGCAGCGCCATTCGGTTCGTACTGCAATTAGAACTGGCTTCTTGATGTCCGGGATCGTTTTTGCACTGGCGGGCATGCCTCAAGGGTTTCCGATGTTCACCGTAGCCTGCTTGATGTTGGGGTCATTCTTCCTGATCCTCCTGGATGTTTGCGGTGGATTGCCATTCTTACTTGCGGTCAAGCCCTCGGAACGGACCGAAATGTCAGCCATCTATTCAAGTTTTCGGGATGTGTCGGGAATCATAACGCCGGGCGCGGCTTGGGTGGTGTTGTTGGCGGCGCCAATCTCGGGTGTTTTTATCGCCGGTGGCGTTGCTTTGATATCCACATGGGTTTTGGCGAGCAAACTCCACCCAAGGCTCGGTCACGCCCGGATATCCATCGAACGCCCGACCGTTGCTGTTAATGAAAGCGGCGCGCAGATCACGGCACCAAGCGAGGTAACTTGACGAAAGTCTACTGCGGTTTTGTTCGTCTCAAAAGCGGATATTCCCGGCCTAGCAGGAATTGAGCAATCCCGACCTCGCAGCGGCCCTTCATTGCGCCCCCATAGGTCTCTCAATAATCGACCCGTTGTTAGACCGTCGCTATGCCAAGTTAATACCCAACAAACCCTTTGCACCCAAACATGATGCAAAGGCCAAATCCATTTGAGGGCTGCGCGTCTATTCCTCTTCGAATTCCACCAACAGATCCTTGGCGTCGATCTGGCCACCGGCCTGTACATGCACGGCCTTGATCACTGCGTCGCGTTCGGCGTGGATGCCGGTTTCCATTTTCATCGCTTCGATGGTCAGCAGCAGATCGCCATCATGCACCTGTTGGCCGACAATTGCGCCCACGGATGCGACCACGCCGGGCATCGGCGCGCCGATGTGATTGGGGTTTCCAATCTCGGCTTTAGGGCGCTGGATTGTCGTGGCTTTGACCATACGGTTTGGCACCCGAATGACGCGGGGTTGGCCGTTCAGTTCAAAGAACACTTTGACTTCGCCGTCCTCGTTGGTCTCACCAACCGCTTGCAGGCGAATTTCCAATGTCTTGCCCGGATCAATCTCGGCCGAGATTTCTTCGCCCGGGATCATGCCGTAAAAGAACGTCTGCGTGGGCAGGGTGCGGACCGGGCCATAGACGCGGTGACGCCCCATGTAATCCATGAACACTTTGGGATACATCAGGTAGCCGCACAGGTCCTCGGCGTCGATGTCCTTGCCTTCCAGTTCTTTTGTGACGGTGGCTTTGATGGCCTTCAGATCAGCGGCGGGCAGATGTTTGCCGGGGCGGTCAGTGTTGGGCGCTTCGCCTTTGAGAACTTTGGCAACGATGTCCTTTGGAAACCCGCCAGCAGGCTGGCCAAGATTGCCGCGCATCATATCGACAACGCTGTCCGGAAAGGCGACATCCGTGTTTGGATCTTCGACCTCGGCACGGGTGAGCCCCTGGCTGACCATCATCAGGGCCATGTCACCCACAACTTTGGATGATGGTGTCACTTTGACGATATCGCCGAACATATGGTTCACATCCGCATAGGTGCGCGCCACGTCCGGCCAGCGATCCTCAAGCCCCAATGAGGCCGCTTGTGCCTTGAGATTGGTGAACTGTCCGCCGGGCATTTCGTGCAGATATACCTCGGAGGAGGGGGCTTGCATACCGGTCTCGAACGCGCCGTACTGGCCACGCACGTCTTCCCAATAGTCCGAGATTTCGCGCACGGCTTTCATGTCCAGACCGGTGTCGCGGTCGGTGTGGCGCAAGGCCTCGACAACCGATCCAAGCGTGGCCTGGCTGGTATTGCCCGACAGCGCGTCCATGGCGCAATCGACAGCATCCACACCGGCCTCGGAAGCGGCCAGAATGGTCGCACAGGCGATGCCTGCGGTATCATGCGTGTGAAAGTGAATGGGCAGGCCAACTTCGGATTTCAGCGCGCGGACCAATTGCCTTGCGGCGGCAGGTTTCAGCAGGCCAGCCATATCTTTCAGGCCCAAAACATGCGCGCCCGCAGATTTGAGGTCTTTGGCCATGGCGACATAATATTGCAGATTGTATTTTGCACGATCAGGGTCGTTGATATCACCGGTATAGCAAATCGTGCCTTCGCAGACCTTGCCCGCCTCGACCACGGCGTCCATGGCGACGCGCATGTTTTCCACCCAGTTGAGGCTGTCAAACACACGGAACACATCCACACCGGTTTTGGCGGCGGTTGCCACGAATTCCTGCACCACATTGTCCGGGTAGTTGGTATAGCCAACACCGTTTGAGGCGCGCAGCAGCATTTGCGTCATCAGGTTCGGCATGGCGCTGCGCAGATCGCGCAGGCGTTGCCAGGGGCATTCCTGCAAGAATCGGTACGCCACATCAAAGGTCGCACCGCCCCAGCATTCAACACTGAAAAGTTGCGGCAGGTTGGCGGCATAGGCGGGCGCCACCTTGATCATGTCATGGCTGCGCATGCGTGTGGCCAGCAATGATTGATGCCCGTCACGCATGGTAGTGTCGGTGATCAGCAATTGGCGTTGTTGCCCCATCCAGTCGGCAACAGCCTGCGGGCCTTTTTGCTCGAGCAGATTGCGGGTGCCCATCATCGGTTCGGCCCGCAATTCCGGGGCTTTGGGCGCTTTGATATGGGCCGCAAGGCGCGGATGATCTTTGGTTTCAGGATGCCCGTTCACGGTGATATCCGCGATATAGGTCAAAACCTTGGTGCCACGATCGCGACGGCGGGTGAACTGAAACAGCTCAGGCGTTTCGTCGATGAATTTCGTGTGGTAGGTATTATCCAGAAACGTCGGGTGTTTCAGCAGGTTTTCAACAAAGGCGATGTTGGTGCTGACGCCGCGAATACGAAATTCGCGCAGCGCGCGGTCCATCCGGGCAATCGCCGCCTCTGGCGTTTGCGCCTTGGCGGTGACTTTGACCAGCAGGCTGTCGTAATAGCGGGTGATGACCCCCCCCGAATACGCTGTGCCGCCATCCAGACGGATGCCCATGCCGGTCGCTTCGCGGAACGCTGTAATCCGGCCATAATCGGGGATGAAATTATTCTGCGGATCCTCGGTCGTGATCCGGGTCTGCAACGCGTGTCCGGTCAGCTGCACGTCATCCTGACTGGCTTTGCCCGTGGCCTCGGCAATGGTTTTACCCTCGGCAATCAGGATTTGCGCCTGCACGATATCGATGCCTGTGACCTCTTCTGTCACCGTGTGTTCGACCTGGACGCGGGGGTTTACCTCGATGAAGTAGAATTTCTCGTCGTCCATATCCATCAGGAATTCGACCGTGCCGGCACACTCATAACCGACATGCGCACAGATTTTGCGGCCCAGGGCACATATTTCTTGGCGTTGCGCGTCGCTGAGGTAGGGCGCGGGGGCGCGTTCAACAACTTTTTGGTTGCGGCGCTGAACCGAGCAGTCACGTTCAAAAAGGTGGTAGATGTCGCCGTGCTTGTCGCCCAGAATTTGCACCTCGACGTGGCGCGCCTTGGGGATCATTTTTTCCAGATAGCCTTCGCCATTACCAAAGGCGGCTTCGGCCTCGCGACGCCCTTCGAGGATTTTCTCCTCCAGTTCACTTTCTTCATAGATCGGGCGCATGCCGCGACCGCCACCGCCCCATGACGCCTTGAGCATGAAGGGGTAGCCAACCTCGGCGGCTTCTTTTCTGATCGCTTTCATATCATCGCCAAGCACGTCCGTCGCCGGAATGACCGGCACACCGGCCTCAACCGCGACCCGGCGGGCGCTGGCCTTGTCGCCCAGGGCGCGCATGGTTTCGGCGCGTGGCCCGATAAAGGTGATTCCGTTCTGGGCGCAGGCATCGACGAAATCGGGGTTTTCCGACAGCAGACCATATCCGGGGTGGATGGCGTCCGCGCCACTTTGCTTGGCGACGCGGATCATCTCGTCAATGCTGAGATAGGCCGCAACCGGCCCCAGACCTTCGCCGATGCGGTATGCCTCATCCGCCTTGAACCGGTGCAGTCCCAACTTATCCTCTTCGGCATAAACGGCGACGGTTTTCTTGCCCATCTCATTGGCCGCGCGCATAATGCGGATTGCAATTTCACCACGGTTCGCGATGAGGATTTTGCGGAATTCGGTCATGATGGCCTCTCAAGTATTGGGCGGGATGCCTGTGTGTAGGTAGAATTTTGTAAACCGTAAACATGTAGTTCAGAGATAAGGCTATAGTTTATCGCTATCAGTGCTGCATTGCAGCAAAAACAGGGCGAAATGCGCCGTCTTTCGGTGATAGAGCGCCCCGCCTTAAACATGTTTCACTTGTTCGCTGCCTTCGCCTGCGGCTCAACGCGAAAAGTGATGCTTAATGGCTCAGGTTAAAGGCGGGACGCTTTAGATGAAAAGAATCGCGCCGAATTCTGAGCGGGGATGTCGATTTTTCAGGGAAAAGCGGCGCTGGGGGGCAACGATTTCAGATCACGCGCGCCCAACTGGCCCATATTCGCCTCAAGGTCCTTGGTCAGCATATCAATCAGGTGGTCGATGCCTATGGGGCCAAGTGCTGCAAGCGCGAAATGAAAGGGCCGCCCGAGCATCACAAAATCAGCGCCCAACGACAGCGCGCGCAAAATGTCCAAACCGCTCTCGACGCCACTGTCGAAAATCAGTGGCAGTTTGGTGGCGCCGCGTACATGCGGCAACGCCTCGATTGAGGCAGGTGCCGCATCAAACTGGCGGCCTGCGTGATTTGAAACCCAAAGCGCATCGACGCCCGTCGCTTCCAGTCTGGCCGCATCTTCCGCGCGCAACACGCCTTTGACCACAAAAGGGCCGTCCCAGGCATCGCGCAACCATTTGACATAGTCCCAATCCGGCGAAGTTCTAAGCAGATAGCCCACATGCGCCGTTGACGACAGGTTGGTCGCGGCCGCGTAAGCTGCGTATTTTTCCAACATCCGCATCCGTGGCATGCCGCGCCGGGCTGTTGCGATGGCCCAGGCAGGTCGCATCGCAACTTGCGCCAGCAAACGCGGGCTCAGACGCGGCGGACTGGTTAACCCGGAACGTGTCTGGCGTTCGCGGCGTGATGCGACCGGTACATCGACAGTCAACACCAAAGTTGAAAACCCGGCGGCACGGGCACGGTTTAACATGTCAGTGCGAATGTCGGGGTCACGCGGCGGATACATCTGAAACCAGGCGTTTGGTCCAAGATGTGGTGCCAAATCCTCAGGCGATTGTGTCGCCACAGTGCTGAGCGTGTAGGGGATGTTTGCGCGGGCCGCGGCACGGGCCAAATGCCCTTCGGCATCAGGCCAGACAAGGCCCGACATCCCAACCGGCGCAATGCCAATCGGTATTGGCAAATCCTGGCCCAAAAACGACGTTTTCAAAACAGGTTTGAATTCACCATGCAGGACAGACGGCGTAAATCCGATCTTGTCCAATGCTTTGCGATTGCGGTGTTTGGTGGCTTCATGGCCGGTTGCACTGTCGAGGTATTCCCACACAAAGGTCGGAATGCGCCGTTTGGCACGCGCACGCAGGTCGGACAGGGCGGGGTATTTGGCATGCAGATCCATGGGCGTACTTGTGTGCAGCCGGGATCCGTTTGTCTAGTGCCGGACCATCTTGCGCTAAGGTCCGGCACCAAAATAGTTCAGGTTGTCGGCATTTGCATCATCATTGCCTGAGGTGGCGCGTCAAACACCATTGTGTTGATGCTGACATGTGGCCATTTGATCCTGCCCGGTTCTGCATCAAACCGATCAAAGAACTCCAGCATCACCACCTGCGCATAGGCCAGCGCCATCTTGGGGTCGCCGTTATCATCCGTATCATTCAGCGTCATGATCCAGAACGTCGACGTCATTTCGGTCGGATTGGCCTGTTTGACGACAAAGGGAATGTTCACAATGCCGCCGGTCTGGAACTTGGTGTCGAGATGCAGTTCAGTTGTTTTCGCCACGTTGAGCCCGTCGATGCCCATTTGCAGCAGCTTATGGGGTTCCACCACATCAAAGCCGGGAAAATTGCTGCCTTCTTTACCCTTAAACGCTTTCGCACCCGAGAAATCGACATAAGGCGTCAAATACCCAGAGGATAAATCCTGTGTCGCACCGATGGGCAAACCGTTGATTGCGGGCACTGTCGGCGCACCGTCGAATGTCCGCGAACGGCCCATGGCCAAAACTGAATCGCCATGCGGGACAGTCGCCAGACGTGCAATATCCAGATCATCCGTCCGCTCATCGAGAACATTCAGAAAGAACCCCGGTTCATGATGGATGGCACCCCCTTCGGGGCCTTGAATGGAGACGTCTGTTTCGGGGCTGTCTGCCACGGCGATCTGTTTGATGCCTTGCTGATAGTCCAGGGCAAACAGGGATTGATCCGTGTTGGTATCATTTTGCCGGTCAATGCCGCGGTTTGGCACCGGACCGTCAATCTGCTGGAATTGCATGACCTCGTTATACTGGTTAACCAACATACGGTAATCCAGGGGCGAGCCAGGGTTTTCAAAGGGCAACGCGATCATATTCCATCCGCGCCCCTCAAATCCGGTTGTCTCGCCTTGCTTGGCGTTCAGCCATGTTCCGGGCAGGCTTTTTAACCCGCCAAGGTTTTCATCGCCTTTTTCGGCTTTGTAAACGTCACGGCCTTGCGCATAATTTTCTTTGAGATTAGCAGCCATCTGCTTGGTCCTTTCCTAATGTATTTACAAAATAAATGGCGAAATATGTGCCATTCCAAATTCGTGGTTCAAATGCACGAGAAGGCGCGCCACGAAAATTGTGCCGTTCGCCTCCACGCGAAAATATTCTAGCACAGGTTGAGAAATTCCCGGGCATGACACTTGTCAAAGGGTGAAATTTGGCAGAGTTCCGCCAGTTTGAACAAAGGCAGAACGTGTCTTTCGCATTCCGCACGGGTCGGCTAGTCTGCCGCGCATGAGCAGTTTTGATGAAATGGATGCGTTTGATAGTGCCTCACTGTCAGCGCGCGCAATGGCCGCGCGGCCGCAACCCTATCTGGACGGGCTGAACCCGGCCCAAAGGGCGGCCGTGGAACAGTTGGACGGGCCGGTTTTGATGCTGGCCGGGGCAGGGACCGGCAAAACCCGGGCGCTGACCGCCCGGATTGTGCACCTGCTGAACACCGGACGGGCCCGTCCCAACGAAGTGCTGGCCGTGACCTTTACCAACAAAGCCGCGCGTGAAATGAAAAACCGTGTCGGACAGATGTTGGGCCAAAACATCGAAGGCATGCCGTGGCTTGGCACGTTCCACGCGATTTGCGTCAAACTGCTGCGCCGACACGCGGAACTGGCCGGTTTGAAATCAAACTTCACCATTCTGGATACGGATGACCAGTTGCGACTGCTAAAACAATTGGTCAGCGCTGCGGGTATCGACGACAAACGCTGGCCTGCGCGGCTGTTGGCAGGGATCATTGATGGCTGGAAAAACCGCGCGCTGACACCCGATAAAATTCCGGCTGGCGATGCAGGCGCCTACAACCACATGGGGGTTGAGCTTTACGCACAATACCAAATCCGCCTGCGCGAGCTGAATGCCACTGATTTCGGCGATCTACTGCTGCATATGGTGACGATCTTTCAGGCGCACCCCGATATTTTGCAGCAATACCAGCGCTGGTTCGCCTATATTCTGGTGGACGAATACCAGGACACCAATGTCGCGCAATATATGTGGCTGCGGCTGTTGGCGGGTGGGCACAAGAACATTTGTTGCGTGGGTGACGATGATCAGTCGATCTATGGCTGGCGCGGCGCTGAAGTGGGCAACATCCTGCGGTTTGAAACCGATTTCCCCGGCGCCCATGTGGTGCGGCTGGAGCAGAACTACCGCTCGACCCCGCATATTCTGGCCGCAGCATCCGGCGTGATTGCGGGCAACGAAGGGCGTTTGGGCAAGACCCTGTTCACCGAACTGACCGAAGGCGAAAAGGTTCGCCTGATTGGCCATTGGGACGGCGAGGAAGAGGCCCGCTGGATCGGCGATGAGGTCGAGGCGATGCAATCGGGCACGCGCGGTATGCGCAAGATCGGGCTGGATGATATGGCCATTCTCGTCCGCGCCAGCCACCAGATGCGCGCCTTTGAGGATCGGTTTTTGACCATCGGCTTGCCCTACCGGGTGATCGGCGGGCCGCGGTTTTATGAGCGGATGGAAATCCGCGATGCCATGGCCTATTTCCGGGTTGTCACCAGCCCGGACAATGACCTGGCGTTTGAGCGGATTGTGAACACCCCCAAACGCGGGCTTGGTAACAAGGCACAACAAACCATTCAGCGCACCGCCCGCGACAATGGCGTCAGTCTGGTTGAGGGTGCGCGCATTGTGGTCGAAACCAAAGCCATTGGCGGCAAGGGGGGCGCGGAACTGGCAAAATTGGTCGAAGGCATTGATCGCTGGGGCGAGATGACCCGCGGCGCGTTGATCGCAGTGCAGGACGACGATGTCATCGACGATGGCCCGCAGCGGATGGAATATGGCCCCCCCGACATCAGTCATGTCGAATTGGCCGAGATCATTCTGGACGAAAGCGGCTACACCACGCATTGGCAAAACGACAAGACGCCCGAGGCACCGGGGCGGTTGGAAAACCTCAAAGAACTGGTCAAAGCCCTGCATCAGTTTGAAAACCTGCAGGGGTTTCTTGAACATGTCAGCCTGATCATGGACAACGAAAGCGATGACGGCGGCGAAAAAGTGTCGATCATGACGCTGCATGCTGCCAAGGGGCTGGAGTTTCCGGCTGTATTCCTGCCCGGTTGGGAAGACGGATTATTTCCGTCGCAACGCTCCATGGATGAAAGCGGGCAAAAGGGCCTCGAAGAGGAACGGCGGCTGGCCTATGTCGGTATCACCCGCGCCGAAGAGGTCTGCACAATCTCATTTGTGGCCAACCGGATGGTGTTTGGCCAATGGCAATCTGCAATGCCATCGCGGTTTATTGATGAATTGCCCGCAGGTCATGTGGATGTGCTGACCCCGCCCGGCCTCTATGGCGGTGGATTTGGCGCGGCGGCGCCTACCTCCACCTTGCATGACGCAGCGGCTGAGGCGAATGTCTATAATTCACCGGGATGGCGACGCCTTCAGGCCCGCAGTTCCGAGCGCCCCATAAGTCAGCCCCGCGAAAGCAAAAGCCCGACCATTGATCTCAAGGCGTCCTCCAGTTTTGTGACCGGCGAACGGGTGTTTCACCAGAAATTTGGCTATGGCGTGATCAGCAGCATCGAAGGCGACAAGCTTGAGATTGCTTTTGAAAAGGCAGGCGTCAAAAAGGTCGTCGCCAAATTTGTCACCGGCTGCGATGACATTCCTTTTTGACCCCGTCGCTTCGGACCGCGAAGCCGGCCGTATCATAATACGGAAAACGGCGGCTCCCGGGAGGGGGGAACCGCCGTCATGGTACGCCGCAAAATGTCAGGGAGGATGCACCCTGCGGCGTGTCTGATGTGCACGGGTTAAACGTGCGAAAAATAAGGCGGCGACATTGGGGAGGAGATCAATGCCGCCGCGTATTTCAGGCACTTCAAGGGGAGGAGAAGGAGTGCCTGATCTCGTGTTACGTGTTGCGGGCCGCAACGGAGCCATGTGCGGCTTCCCATGCAATCCGCCCGATTTCCGAGCGGCTGATGCCCAGATCCGCCAGTTCGCGGTTTGAAAGGGCACTCAACTCGGTGACCGTTTCGCGGAACATGCGGCGTTCGGCATGGCGCTGGGCCGAGTTGCTCAGGAATTGCGCCACTGTCGCCAGACTGCGTTCAAACAGATTGGATGACGTTGCTGCGGTAGAATTAAAATAAGCCATGTTAGCCTCAGTTTCTTTTTTATCGTTTGCTTGTGAACTATATTTGGGGAAATGCTGCGATTGCACAATAGACAGAAATTCAATGCCGCTATGCAGCAATTGCATGGCGGAACGCCCAGATTTTTAGCTGCGGTGCCTAAGAACCAGGCGATTGCACAGCCCCACTTGTGATTTGGTGAAAATCTGCCATTCCATGCAGCGTTGATGAGGGGAGACCAAGCATGTCTGTGACCAAAGCCGATATCGAGGCCGCGCTGAACCGGATTAACCTGCCAGACGGACGCAGCCTGATTGCGCATGACATGATCCGCGCGCTGAGTGTGGATGCAGGTGTCGTGCGCTTTGTGATCGAGGCACCAAGCCCGGAGGTTGCCCAGAAAATGGGGCCACTGCGGGACGCAGCCGAACAAATCGTGCGCGATCTTGATGGTGTCGGAACCGTATCCGTTGCTTTGACCGCGCATGGACCCGCGGCCAAGCCTGCCGCCCCGCCAAGCCTGAAGATCGGCGGCCATCCCAAACCGCAGGACGGGCCCACCAAACCATCGGGTGTGAAACGCATTCTGGCCATCGGATCGGGCAAGGGCGGTGTTGGCAAATCCACCGTCGCATCAAATCTGGCTGTGGCCTTATCGCGTGCAGGGCGCAAAGTTGGACTGCTGGATGCGGATATCTACGGTCCCAGTCAGCCGCGTATGATGGGGATTAACAAACGCCCTGCCTCGCCCGACGGCAAAACGATTATTCCGCTGAAGGCACATGGTGTCACGTTGATGTCCATCGGCTTTATGCTTGAAGAAGGCAAAGCCGTGGTCTGGCGCGGGCCGATGCTGATGGGGGCACTGCAACAGATGTTGGGGCAGGTCGAATGGGGCGAATTGGACGTGCTGCTGGTCGATCTGCCACCCGGCACCGGTGATGTGCAGCTGACTCTATGCACCAAATCAGAACTGACCGGCGCCATTGTGGTCAGCACGCCGCAGGATGTGGCGCTGATTGATGCGCGCAAGGCGCTGGATATGTTTGCGACGCTAAAAACGCCGGTTTTGGGCCTGATCGAGAATATGTCGCTGTATATCTGCCCCGAATGTGGACATGAGGCACATGTGTTCGGCCACGGCGGCGTCGCGGCCGAGGCAAAGACCCTTGGCGTGCCATTGCTGGGCACCTTACCGATTGATCTGGATACCCGTTTGGCCGGGGACAACGGCACTCCGATCGCCGCAGGCGACAGCCCCATGGCGCAGGCCTACGCACAGATTGCGGCTGGACTGATCAAGGGCGGGCTGGCGTAAGCCCCCGCTATTTGACGCGTAATTCCGTGTGAAATGCCGGTGCGCTGAAATTTTTGGGAATTCGTACCACCGATGATCCCGGCTCGGTGTCGCTGCAAGGCCATCGACGAAGGATAAGAGATTCCGAATCACTTTTTGCGAAAAATCCAAGAAAATTCTTGCTTTTTGCCAGTAATCTGTGGAACAAACAGGAAACAAAATTCCGCGACAGAGTGATGTTGGTAGGTGATGGGAATTTACGGGACTTTTTTGCACCGCAAACCTGGCGGCATGGGACCCCATATCTTGTGTTTTACGCTAATTACTACACTATTTGAGGTGTTTTTAATGGTTTTCACTGAAAAATATTTGAAATTGCGCACCCACACATCGTGAATCTTGCTCAGATTTTGTTTGCGTCCCATGATTTCCCGTGGCATCACTGTCCTACCCGATGAGGGCAAGGC
>JBAUHN010000489.1:0-3952 GCA_049680295.1 Sulfitobacter sp. | reverse complement strand
AGCACAACCCACCTTGTCGCCCTCTGATTTGGGCGGTGCCAAGGCGTTGGCGGGCGATCAGGGCGCGGATGAAGAGACGGCAAAAAAATACGGGTCGCTGGTGCATTTCTATCTGGAACATCTTGCGGGCAGCGGTCCAGATGAGTGGGGCGGATTGCTGGATGCTCTGCGTCCAAGAGATACGGATGTACAAAACCCCGCCGCCGGGGAAGCGATGCACGTGTTATCGGACCCGGCCCATGCGCATATTTTCAACCCCACAACCCTGGCCGAAGTTTCAATCACTGCCAACCTTGGTGCAAGACGCATACACGGCGCGATTGACCGGCTGATTGTAACAGACACAAAAGTTCTGGCCGTTGATTTCAAATCCAACCGCGTTGTGCCGGACGCGGCGGAAAAATGCCCGCACGGGCTGTTGCGGCAGATGGGGGCCTATGCGCATGCGTTGGCGCAAATCTATCCCGACCGGGTGATTGAAACCGCGATTCTTTGGACACGGACCTCGGAATTGATGGTGTTACCGCACGAAATCGTGAGGAATGCACTGCACGAGACGCCATATCTTGACGAAGCCGGACAAGGTACCTAGGTTCGGCTCCTAACCAACCAACCCCTGTCAGGAGAGCATCATGGCAACCGTCGCTGTTACGGACGACACGTTCGACGCCGAAGTCAAAAATTCCGATATCCCCGTTGTGGTGGATTTCTGGGCCGAATGGTGTGGCCCCTGCAAGCAGATCGGCCCGTCGCTGGAAGAACTTTCCGCGGAAATGGACGGCAAGGTCAAAATCGTCAAGGTGAACGTCGATGAAAACCCCAATTCGCCGGCTCAGATGGGCGTGCGCGGTATTCCGGCGCTGTTTATTTTCAAAGACGGACAGGTCGTGTCAAACATGGCAGGCGCCAAACCGAAAGCCGCGTTGCAAACCTGGATCGAACAATCGATCTAACCTTCGGGCCAGCGTGTATTATTCGAGGGGCGTCCCGACCGGGGCGTCCTTTTTTGTGCGCCCCTGATCTGGCATTCATGGCCCGCGCCCTTGTGTCCGGATTTTCTGCGCACCATATAGGACCCCAAGACAAAGGAGCCCGCAGATGTCCAGGCAAGACTTTCCCGGTTGGCACGGCACAACCATCATCGGTGTGAAAAAAGATGGCGAAGTGGTGATTGCCGGTGACGGGCAGGTTTCGCTGGGTCAGACCGTGATCAAAGGATCGGCACGCAAGGTACGGCGGTTGTCCCCCGGTGGTTTCGATGTGGTTGCAGGCTTTGCCGGATCGACGGCAGATGCGTTCACGCTGCTGGAACGGCTTGAGACCAAGCTTGAGGCGACGCCGGGGCAACTGGCGCGGGCAAGCGTTGAACTGGCCAAGGACTGGCGCACGGATAAGTACCTGCAAAAACTTGAGGCGATGCTGATTGTCACCGATGGCGCGGATATCTTCGTGATCACCGGGGCAGGCGATGTGCTGGAGCCTGAACATAACGTCGCGGCCATCGGGTCTGGTGGCAATTTCGCACTGGCGGCCGCACGCGGCATGATGGACAGCAAAAGATCCGCCGAACAGGTGGCGCGCGACGCAATGGCGATCGCCGCTGACATCTGCGTCTATACCAATGGCAATCTGACGGTGGAGAAAATTACTAAATGACCGATCTGACCCCCCGTGAAATTGTATCCGAGCTGGATCGTTACATCATTGGCCAAAACGATGCTAAACGTGCCGTTGCGGTGGCGCTTCGCAATCGGTGGCGGCGCAAACAGCTGGATGATGATCTGCGCGATGAGGTCTATCCGAAAAACATCCTGATGATCGGACCCACCGGCGTCGGCAAAACCGAGATCAGCCGCCGTCTGGCGAAACTGGCGCGGGCGCCGTTTCTGAAGGTCGAGGCGACGAAGTTTACCGAAGTCGGCTATGTCGGGCGGGATGTGGAACAGATCGTGCGTGATCTGGTCGACAGCGCCATCACCATGGTGCGTGAACATATGCGCGAAGACGTGAAAGCAGCGGCGCACAAAGCCGCCGAAGAGCGGGTGATCGACGCCATAGCCGGGTCCGAGGCACGTGACGCCACCCGCGAAATGTTCCACAAAAAGTTGAAATCAGGCGTGCTGGATGACACGATGATTGACTTGGAGGTCGCTGATACCTCCAGCCCGTTTCCGACGATGGAAATTCCCGGCCAGCCCGGCGCCAATATGGGCATGATGAATTTGGGCGATCTGTTCGGCAAAGCCATGGGCGGACGCACGACGCGCAAGACGTTGTCGGTTGCTGACAGCTATGATCTGCTGATCAGCGAAGAGGCCGACAAATTGCTGGATGATGAGATTGTGACCCGTGCCGCCATTGATGCGGTCGAACAGAACGGCATCGTGTTTCTGGACGAGATCGACAAGGTTTGCGCGCGGTCCGATGCGCGCGGCGGCGACGTCAGCCGCGAAGGCGTGCAGCGCGATCTGCTGCCCCTGATCGAAGGCACCACCGTCAGCACCAAACACGGACCGGTGAAAACCGACCATGTTCTGTTTATTGCGTCGGGTGCGTTTCACGTGGCAAAACCGTCAGATCTGCTGCCCGAATTGCAGGGCCGTTTGCCGATCCGCGTTGAATTGCGCGCCCTGACAGAAGCCGATTTTGTGCGCATCCTGACCGAAACCGACAATGCGCTGACGCTGCAATATACCGCCCTAATGGCCACCGAAGAAGTCACCGTCAGCTTTACCCCCGACGGCATTGCCGCCCTGGCCAAAATTGCCGCCGACGTCAATCAAACCATCGAAAACATCGGCGCGCGCAGGCTTTATACGGTACTGGAACGGGTGTTTGAGGAACTTTCCTTTGACGCGCCGGACCGGGGTGGCGACGCGGTTGTCGTCGATGCCGCCTTTGTCGACAACAACCTGGGCGAGCTGACAAAATCAACCGACATCAGCCGCTACATGCTTTAGAACGAGCCGCTTTTGGGCTAGGCAGCCCGCCCGATCAGGCGCATCAAGAGCGCATGACCCAAAACACCGGATATCTAACCTTCATCCGTGACAACGCCCCGTTTTTGGCGACGGGGGCGCTGTTGTCGTTTCTGTCAAGCTTTGGGCAGACGTTCTTTATCTCGATCTTTGGCGGAGAGATCCGCAGCGCCTTTGGGCTAAGCAACGGGGACTGGGGCCTGATCTATATGATTGGCACCGGGGCATCGGCAGCGGTGATGGTTTTTGCCGGCGGGTTGGCCGACCGGTTTCGCGTGCGGATTCTGGGGATCAGCGTGGTGATGCTGTTGGGGGTGTCCGCGCTGGCGATGGCGTGGAACCCCTATGCGGCGATGCTGCCGCTGGTGATTTTCGCGTTACGGTTTTTCGGGCAGGGGATGGTCAGCCATGTCGCCGTGGTTGCGATGGCGCGATGGTTTGTGGCGACCCGTGGTCGGGCGCTGGCGGTCGCGGCGATGGGGTTCATGCTGGCCGAGGCGGCGCTGCCGCTGATCATGGTCTGGCTCAAACGCTATGTGGACTGGCACCTGATCTGGGTGTTTTGCGCGCTGTTTTGTTTTGTCATGGCGCCTGTGCTTTACCGGATGCTGCGGCTTGAACGGACGCCGCAATCTGTGTCCGAGACGGATCACGCATATGGGCTGGGCAACAAACATTGGTCGCGGGCCGAAGTTTTGCGTCACCCGGTGTTTTGGGCCATGGGGCCTGCCGTGATGTCGTTTTCCGGCTTTGGCACCGCCTTTTGGTTTCATCAGGTTCATTTCGCCGAAATCAAAGGCTGGTCACATTTGGCGCTGGTGTCGGTTTTTCCTTTGGGGACGGCGACGTTGATGGTCTCGACAATCGTGTTTGGCTGGGCCGTTGACCGGATCGGTGCTGTGCGGCTTTTGCCGATTTACCTGATCCCTTACGTGCTGGCCTTTGTGCTGCATTGGTACGCGCCAAGTCTGGGT
>JBAUHN010000488.1:0-6890 GCA_049680295.1 Sulfitobacter sp. | reverse complement strand
CTGTTCTGCTGGCACTAACCAATGGCTCTCGCTATGGACTGCGTCGGGCCGGTAACGGGATCATCGGCGCGGCATTATCAGACCTTGTGCTGATCTTTTGCGCTGCCCTTGGGTTAGGGGCCGTGCTCGCCACATCAGCGTTCTGGTTCGGGGTCGTGAAATGGGTCGGCGTGGCCTATCTGGCCTGGCTTGGAATACAGATGTTGCGCACCGCTGGACAGTTCCACGCGACGCTCGATGATCCAAGGGCCGCACGCAGCGATGCCGAAGGATCGCCCCAGCGCATCTTCCAGAAAAGCTTCCTTGTCGCGGTCACAAATCCCAAAGGATACTTGTTCTTCGCGGCTTTCTTGCCCCAGTTCATTGACCTCACACAGCCTCTGCCAGTTCAATATGCCACGCTCGCTTTGATCTTCGTGTCGGTCGATGTTGCCGTGATGCTGGTCTATGTTTTGCTTGGATCGCAGGCGATGCGGTTCTTGCAGCAAAAAGGCGCAATGTGGCTGGAGCGCGGCTGTGGAGTTACCTTGATCGTTCTGGCTGCTGCACTTGCAAGCTATCGGCGAGCGACCTCCTGATCTGTCGATGGGCGAGCCGGATCAGCATCTCTTGTTTGTCATTGGGATGTCAGCGGCCCGCCACCGCATCAACAAACCCCGAGATAATGGGGTGCCTACGGCTTTCAAATGCCGCTCTTTCAGGTTGAAAGGCCGTGCCGAGGAAGAAAGGACGCCCTTCAAGTGCCATCGCACGAACAGCGCCATCCGGATCACGTGCGGGGACCTTGAAATTGCTACCATCAAAGAGCGTTGCATAATCAGGGTTGATACCAAAGCTGCACCGAAAAGTTTCACGCAGATCTTTCCCACCGCACATCTTTTCTATTGTCCCGCCGGGTTCTAGACTTGAATAAAATCAACTCTGATTTGCGCGAAATCGCTGGTGAAGCAAGTACATAGTTCGGCCCTACCGATGTTCGTTACCTTGTGTCGTGTCTTCCAAAAAATACCTTGGATAACTGTCCAAATTTCGAACGGAGCCGTTCACTCCACCGTGCAATTGCGAGCTTAGCCCCATGACCGGTGAATTCGACGCCCGATCCATGCCGCGGCCCGTATGAATGGCTGGTCGTCAGGCCACGCGCTGGCACCTGATTGTACCATCACGCACCTGTTCGCATGCTGGGAGCGCGCGCAGTATGAGTTTAACACTTCCGCTGAGGGCTCGGTCCTGCCGACTGATGCGGGAAGCATGAAGACCTAGTCTGGATTGGCGAAAGGCAGTAGCCGTCCGTCAACTTCGTTCAGATGTCGAGTCGTTTAGCGATGCTTAACGCTCCGTTCGTGATTTCGGGCGTGGCTGCAGCACTCATGCTGGTTGCGTTCATCTTTCTGCGGCTGGGAAACGGCAAACTGATCACCCGGGCGCAGCGTGCACAAGTTAATCCTTTGGCATTTCTGGGGCGTTTTTTTGCGCCAACCCCGCCTGATCGCAGGTTAGCTCTTTGCGGTTATCCGGTCATGCGGATGGTGGGCCTATGTTGTTTACCTGCCCATTTTTGCTGTCGAAAACGGACTCGAAGACACGCTGGGCGGGACGCTTTTGTCGGTCACGAATGCAGCCCTATTTGGACCCATAAGCGCTGACGTCAGACAATATGTCAATGGCAACGACTTTCTGAACGATCCCTTTCTGACATACTCACTTGTACGCCAACCAGGTTACGAGGCCGATCGAATTTGGACCCCAGAAAATGTTCTGCCACCGCGCGAGGAAAACATCGGCTCAGTTGAAGCAATCTGCGAGCTTGTGAAAGCCGGTTTTGGTATTTCCATTTTGAGCCATTGGGCTATCCATCCACAATTTCAATCAGGCAAGCTGGTTCCGGTTCGTGCCACCCAGGACGGGTTGGAGATCACTTGGCGGGCCATAACAAAAGCAGGTACACGAAGTAACGCGCCGGAAGACATCTTGTCCAAAGCCTTGGCGACCTGGTTTCACAACAATCCGCCCAGCGGCATCCGTGTTTAGGCCGTCAGCCCAAGTTTGTGTTGTGCAAAAGGAAACCTTCGTGAAACGGAAAAGGCGCTCTGTTAAGAGGTGCAAATGACCTAACCCAACGTCTTTCGCTTCTTCAAGACACCCGAAAGATCATTGTCTTGGCAGTAACTCTGTACGAAAAATCCCTGCTTTTTTTATGAGGAATGCTGAAGACATTCTCCACTTTTGGGGTATCGACATCTGCTACCTAGCTGCGCGTTAAGAGTTTCGGCCGTAACAACAAAGCTGGTGCTTCGCACATAGAAAATTCAGCTTACCATGCTGATGATTGCGACGAAGTGACAGCAATTTTGTTGGTTGATCCACGTCGAAGCCTATTGTGGGTCGCGACACGCATGAATGGCGGCAATACGAATAACGCACCGTAGCGAGCAGTTGGCCGAGCAAGGTCCGCTTAGGCCATTCACTTGGTCCCGAAGCTTCTGCGGTTACAATATGCTGCCTTTGCAGTTCTGGCAAGTAATGGCTGTTCCGGAAACTTGAAGATACAGTTGCTAAGTCATTGATAAAATGGTGAGCCCGTCCGGGTTCGAACCGGAGACCTACTGATTAAAAGTCAGTTGCTCTACCAACTGAGCTACAGGCCCACTAGGCGGTCTACTTAGAAAGCCCTTAGCGCATGGTCAAGCCCTTAAAGCTATCTTTCGTAAGGCTATGCTGGATAACTGAGCGCAATGGGTTTATATGCGCGAAATGTCACGGAAAAACGACATCGGTTTGCCCTTTATGAAGATGCATGGGCTGGGCAACGACTTTGTCGTTATCGATTCGCGTGATGTGGATATTCCCGTAACGTCGACACTGGCGCGCGCGTTGGCGGACCGGCACCGTGGTGTTGGGTTTGATCAATTGGCGTTGATGACAGGCGACACGGACAACTTGCGTCTTACGTTCTATAATGCTGATGGGTCGCTGTCTGCTGCCTGTGGTAATGCGACGCGCTGCATCGCGGGCTATGTGATGCGTCAGACCGGCAAGAATGCCTTGCATCTGACCACGGATCGCGGCGATTTGCATGCCGTAGACGCGGGCAATGGGCTGACGTCGGTCAATATGGGCAATCCGCAATTGGACTGGGCGGAGATCCCGCTGAGCCACCAGATGGACACGCTGGAACTGCCCATCGACGGTGCCCCGACGGCCACCGGAATGGGTAACCCTCATTGTACCTTCTTTGTTGAGGACGTGAATGCGGTAGACCTGAACACATTCGGGGTCACCTATGAAACACATCCCCTGTATCCTGAGCGAACCAACGTGCAGATCGCGCAAATTGTCGGATCTGATCACATCAGAATGCGCGTGTGGGAAAGGGGCGTGGGAATTACGCTTGCTTCAGGCTCGTCCAGTTGTGCCTGCGCCGTTGCGGCAGCGCGACGGGGGCTGACGTCACGGCAAGTGCGTATTGATCTCGATGGCGGCCCTATCGATATTGACTGGCGCGCGGATGGGGTGTGGATGACCGGACCAACGACGCATGTATTCAGCGGCGTTCTGACACCAGAGTTTCTGGAAAACCTGGCATGAGCACGCCTGTGTTTTCAACATTGGGCTGCCGTCTCAACGCGTATGAGACTGAAGCGATGAAAGAATTGGCTGCGCAGGCCGGGCTGAAGGGTGCTGTTGTGGTCAATACCTGCGCCGTCACGTCCGAGGCTGTGCGCAAAGCCCGACAAGACATCCGGCGATTGCGGCGTGAAAACCCTGATGCGCGTTTGATCGTTACGGGGTGTGCTGCACAGACCGAGCCAGACACATTTGCCAATATGGACGAGGTTGATGTGGTGATTGGCAACACCGAAAAGATGCAGAGTGCCACCTGGGGCGGGCTGGCCGCAGATTTCATCGGCGAAACAGAAGCATTGCAGGTCGATGACATCATGTCGGTGGCCGAGACAGCAGGCCACCTGATCGACGGATTCGGCAGCCGCAGCAGGGCTTATGTGCAAGTGCAAAACGGTTGCGATCACCGCTGCACATTCTGCATTATTCCTTTCGGGCGTGGCAATTCCAGATCCGTGCCCGCGGGTGTGGTCGTGGACCAGATTAAGCGGCTCGTGGATCGCGGCTATAACGAAGTGGTGCTGACGGGCGTGGACTTGACCAGTTGGGGTGCCGATTTGCCCGCCGCGCCGAAACTTGGCGATCTGGTGATGCGTATCTTGCGGCTGGTGCCGGATCTGCCGCGCCTGCGGATCAGTTCCATCGACAGTATCGAAGTCGACGAAAACCTGTTGCAGGCGATTGCAACAGAACCGCGTTTGATGCCGCATTTGCACCTGTCGCTCCAGCATGGCGACGATATGATTCTCAAACGGATGAAGCGCCGGCATCTGCGCGATGACGCTATTGCCTTTGCCCAAAAAGCCCGCGAATTGCGTCCCGATATGACCTTTGGCGCCGATATCATAGCAGGCTTTCCGACCGAGACCGAAGCGATGTTCGAAAACTCGCTAAAACTGGTCACTGAATGCGATCTGACCTGGTTGCACGTATTTCCCTATTCGGCGCGGCAAGGCACCCCAGCGGCGCGCATGCCGGCTGTTAATGGTGCGGTTATCAAAAAACGTGCCGCCCGCTTGCGCGCCGCCGGACAGGCGCAGGTTGAACGGCATTTGCGTCAGATGATCGGCAGCAAACAACCGATCCTTATGGAAAGCCCGGTAATGGGTCGAACGCCGCAATTCACCGAGGCCGTTTTCAGCACACCGCAAAACGAAGGGCAGATTGTGCGTGCGGCGGTTAAGGGCCATACCGGGACTCAATTGTCCGTTTCACCAGTTCATCCAAAGAGTGCCCAAAACACCGGGTGACGAAACGGTCGGCCCTTTAGGACTACTCAGGTGCTTGCCGTGCTTGCCGCCTTGCGCGTAAAAGCATAGCCAAGGGCCTTAAAATCAATGGGAAATTGTCGAACTTTGACGCTTTTGGCGTCACTGAACCGCCACAAAGTGAATGCATATGAAAGGCATCCAGATCAAAGGCTGATATGAACAAAGCTCCATTCCCGAAAAGCGGTTTTCTGGCCGATGCGTCAGATGATCTGGCACGTTTGCTGGATGCATTGGCCGTTGATGTGCATCTGGACAGTGGTGACGTTCTTTTTGAGCAGGGCGAGGCGGGTGATACGCTGTACGCGGTCTTTGAAGGCACGCTTGAGTTCAGTGTTTTATCCAGCGACGGTCGCAAGTTATCGCTAAGCGTGGCGCGCCCGGGCGCGTTGTTCGGCGAGATCGCATTGTTTGATCCCGGTCCACGCACTGCAACGGTGACTGCTTTGGAGCCTAGTTCGCTCCGCGGCATTCGGCATGCCGATATTCTGACCGCCATTCAAAAGACCCCGGAACTTGTCGTGGATATGCTGCAACTTGCCGGGCAACGCATGCGCTGGATGACTGTTCAACTCAATGAGCAGGTGTTTTTGCCAATGCCTGCGCGGCTTGCACGTAAGATTCTGTATTTGCTGACTGATTTGCCCGATCCGACGGCGAAGCTGAAATTGTCTCAGGTCGAGCTTGCGCAATTTGTTGGCGCCACGCGTGAGGCCGTTTCCAAAACGCTGGCCCAATGGAAACGTGACGGTGTGGTCGAAGCAACCAGAGGTGGAATTCGCGTCATCGACAAAGAAAAATTGCAGGAAATTTCAGATTTTCATCTAATTTAAAGGTTTCATGTGACCGAGTTCACATACAGGCGGGTTGCCGCCGTCTAAGGTCTTCTTATTCTAGATGACCAAACCTTTAGACGGTAAGCGGATCGATAGGTAACCACTGATAGGAGATGTTTCGAGAGTATAACGTTGTTTGCCCTGCGTTTCGGAATATCTTCGACTTGAGGCCCGATCAATCCAGTATTTTAGTTGTTCCCCAGCGTCTGTTATTTGCTCGGTAATTCGGGTGCAGATAAGAAAACCCCCAAAACAGTTCTCTGTTTTGGGGGTTTTTGATTCTGCTTAAATAAGTCGAAACGTCAAAAGTTGCACGCCCTGTGTGCAGCTAAAAAAGCTGCAACAAGAAGTGCGTTGTCATCGTCAGCTTGACTTTTTGCCTTTGACGACAGCCCAGATACGCTTGTTTGTAAGATACAGCAGCACAGACAAAAGCGTCAGAAACAGAACGCTGACAAATCCGGCTTGTTTGCGGGCCATCATTTTTGGTTCAGCTGTCCACATCAAAAAGGCAGCCGTGTCTTCTGCCAGATGGTGCAGATCGTTGCTGTGGCCATCCACGAACTCAACCAGTTCATCCTCAAGTGGCGGCGCCATTGCGATCCAGCCGCCGGGAAAGGCTGTGTTTTCATAAAGTGTGGCGCCGGCTTCGGTTTTTTCTTCGCCGGTGTATCCGGTCAGGAGTGCGGTGATATATTCAGGTCCGCCGATCCCTTTGAAAAACTGGTTGATGCCTGATCCGTATGGCCCGTGAAACCCTGCGCGCGCCTTGGCCATCAGGCTCAGGTCCGGTGCGTTTTCAAGGCCAGACTCGGGAAAATGATCAACAGGTTTCCGAGGGCGGAAGTCGTCCAGTTCGGCGTCGAACACTTCAAAGTTGGCGGCATAGGCGCGCACCTGATCTTCGGGCAGGCCGGGGCCACCTTCGTCAGACAATGTGCGGATCGGCACAAACTTGAGCCCGTGACAGGCGGAACAGACCTCGGTGTAGATCTGCAACCCGCGCTGAAGCTGGTTCTGGTCGTATTTTCCGAACGGTCCGTCGAACGAGAAATCGACATTTTCAACATGTCCGCCATCACCAGCAGCCAATGCGCCGGTTGTGGAAAGGGCCATGGCAACGATGGCCGAGAGGGCAAATTTTTTCATCATCGTCATTCCC
>JBAUHN010000487.1:0-13241 GCA_049680295.1 Sulfitobacter sp. | reverse complement strand
AGTCTTCACAGAGGCCATCGGATCAGAAATGTGGTGCGGGTGAAGGGACTCGAACCCCCACGCCATAGGCGCCAGAACCTAAATCTGGTGCGTCTACCAATTCCGCCACACCCGCACAGGACGCAGCAATTCCAAGCTGCATCTGCCGCCCTGCTATCAAAGGTTTTGCGCAGTGGCGAGACTAAAAAACAAGACAAGCTGCAAATATTGAGTTATTGTTTCGCTAACCTAGAGGCAGGTTCAGACAAAAGAGACGCCGATGAAACCGAATACGGTCAGGCGCGTTGACGGCAACGACCGTGATGCGGGCCAAACTTCCCCCGATATCCCTGCAATTGCAGGTCTGATGTCAGGGGCCATTATCCTTACACTTGATGGGGAACTCCCCGTCGAATTCTTGACCTCGGGTGATCGGATTATTGCACGCGACAGCGGCACGGCCATCGTCGAGACCGTGCGCGAGGATATTTTCGAAATTGATGTTGTGCGGCTGTCCGCCGGATCCCTGGGGCGCAACCGACCTGAGCGTGATGTGATTCTGACCGCGCAGCAACCGATCCTGATCCGCGACTGGCGCGCCAGGGCCTTGTTTGATCGCGATCAGGCATTGGTTCCGGTTCAGGCGTTGGTGGATGGCGACTATGTCACCGATCTGGGCAAACAGCAGGTCAGGCTTTTTCAAATCAGATGTGCGGCGCCGCATGTTTTCTATGCTGACGGCCTTGAATTGGGAACGGCGGACACAATCGCCCTGCATCACAGCAAGGTCAGCAATGACGAGGGCGCGGGCGCATAAATCAAGCCGCGCGGCGGGTCCGAAAATCACTTGTTTCACTTTTGCCCAAAAAATAGGCGATGCGCACAATTTTTAATCTATTGCCGGTGATTTGCGCCGTGCAAAGCGGCAAGTGTGGTGCCATCCATGGACCCTTGTTGCACAAAATGATCTGAGAGGCAGCAACCATGGCAAGGAGGCCCAAATGAAGAAGATCGAAGCGATCATCAAGCCGTTCAAACTTGATGAGGTCAAAGAGGCCTTGCAGGATATCGGCGTGCAGGGATTGTCCGTCATCGAAGTCAAAGGGTTCGGGCGTCAGAAAGGCCACACGGAACTTTACCGTGGCGCTGAATATGTCGTCGACTTCCTGCCAAAAGTGAAGGTTGAGATTGTGCTGGACGATGATCAGGTCGATGCCGCGATCGAGGCCATCGTTTCCGCCGCCAAAACCGAAAAAATCGGCGACGGCAAGATTTTTGTCTCGTCCGTTGAACAGACAATCCGCATTCGCACCGGGGAAACCGGGTCCGACGCTCTTTAACTTATTCAGTCAAGCCAAGAGGAACTACCGCAATGAGCAAACAACTTCTTAAGATGATCAAGGATGAGGACATCGAATATTTCGACGTTCGTTTTACCGATCCGCGCGGCAAACTGCAGCACGTGACCTTGATGTCTGATCAGGTCGATGAGGATTTCCTTGAAGAAGGATTTATGTTCGACGGCTCCTCGATTGAAGGCTGGAAAAGCATCGAAGCCTCGGACATGAAGCTGATGGTCGATGTCGACAGCGCCTATGTTGATCCTTTCTATGCGGAAAAAACCCTCTGCGTGCATTGTTCGGTTGTTGAGCCGGACACCGGCGAAGCCTATGAACGCGACCCGCGCGGCACAGCACAAAAAGCGGAAAGCTATCTGAAATCCACCGGCATCGGTGATGTGGCCTATATGGGTCCGGAAGCCGAATTTTTCCTGTTTGACGATGTGAAGTATTCCACCTCAATCAACAAGGTATCCTATGAAGTTGATGCGTCTGACGCGTCGTGGAACACCGATACCGACTATGAGATGGGCAACATGGGCCACCGTCCGGGCGTCAAGGGCGGATATTTCCCGGTCAACCCGATCGACGAAGCGCAGGACCTGCGCTCGGAAATGCTGTCAACAATGAAGCGTCTCGGCATGAAGGTCGACAAGCACCACCACGAAGTTGCGTCCTGCCAGCACGAATTGGGCCTGATCTTTGGCAGCCTGACCAAACAGGCGGATGAGCTGCAGAAATACAAATACGTGATCCACAACGTGGCACATGCCTATGGTAAATCGGCGACTTTCATGCCGAAACCCATCGCGGGCGACAACGGCACCGGCATGCACGTTAATATGTCGATCTGGAAAGACGGCAAACCCTTGTTTGCAGGCGATAAATACGCCGATCTTAGCCAGGAAGCGCTGTATTTCATCGGCGGCATTCTGCATCACGCCAAGGCGTTGAACGCGTTTACCAACCCCGGCACCAACAGCTACAAACGTCTGATCCCAGGCTTTGAAGCCCCGGTTCTGCGCGCCTATTCTGCGCGCAACCGGTCTGGCTGCGTTCGTATTCCATGGACAGAAAGCCCCAAGGCAAAGCGGGTCGAGGCGCGTTTCCCTGATCCATCGGCGAACCCCTATCTGTGTTTTGCCAGCTTGCTAATGGCGGGCCTTGACGGGATCATGAACAAGATCGACCCCGGCGAAGCAATGGACAAGAACCTTTATGACCTGCCTGCCGAAGAATTGGCTGGCATCCCAACGGTCTGTGGCTCTTTGCGCGAAGCCCTCGAAGAACTGCAAGCCGACATGGATTTCCTGCTGAAGGGCGATGTCTTTACCCGCGATCAGATCGAAGGCTACATCGACCTGAAAATGGAAGAGATCGAGCGGTATGAACATACGCCGCATCCGGTTGAATACGCGATGTATTACAGCTGCTAAACACGTCGCGCCTGCCATGGCGGCAGGTGCCAAGCTCTGAGTTGCCGCGTGGCGCCCTATTCAGGCCGCGCGGCATTTTATTTTGGCAGATACCAGTCTTCGATTTTTGAGACATGCTGAAAAGCGCGTCGATATCCGTTGGCCTCAAAAATCGCGCGGACGTCGTCGCGGTGCCGGGAATAATTGTGTTCCACAGTCACTGCGTTGAATGAATATTCTGAAAAATCAAACGCTTGAATAATATCCAACTCGCTGCCTTCGGTATCAATTGAAATGTAATCAATGGTTCCTGGCGCATCGTATTTTCGCAAAAGGTCATTCAACGATATCGTGTTTACGTCGTAATTTTCCATACCATCTGATCGTCCACACTGGGTCATTTCACTGTCGCCGAACCCGGAAATCGCTGAAAACTCGCCATCCGGGAATGCATCAAAGGACAAAACCTCGCCGGTTTTTCGCCAAACGCAATCGGTCTCGATGTTTGCCTTTCTGTTTTGCCGAAGCTGCGGGTGCCACGCTTTGGCAGGTTCAGCCAGAATGCCGGTCCAGCCAAAGGATGTTTCCAACAGGTGGGTATTGCTTAGGAACTTGCCGTCTGCCGCGCCAAATTCGACAAAAAATCCATCGCGCTTCCAATCATTGGCAATCAGCGCAAAAACATCCTGACCCCACTGCGATTTACGGCCTGAGCCGTTTTCACCCAGAACAAAGGTAAAAAGCTGGTCTATTTCGTCATAAGTCCCTTCAAGCCGCTCTCGCCGCTTGTTGCGCATGACGGAAACGCCCATCTGTTCAAAAGACTTTTTAACCAATTCCTTTATCAAACCAGATACCTCCCACCGATTTCACCCAACGGCACCGCCAAAATTACCGGGCAAACACTGATCATATTGCTATGCAGGCACGACGAAACTTACAGGCCGATTATCTACCTCTGATCGAATTTCACAACTTTTGCGACAGTTGCACGTCAAACAAGCCAGTTTTCGCCGCCTCTCTCTATAAGGCGCAAAATGACACAATTCCGCACCAAAACCGGAGCTTCCCACCGCCGCGCAGTGGCCTGCAATGCCCGCGCACCACGCCAACCTTTGCTCGCCCAATACGGGAAACAAGATCAATAATACTTTACTGTTGCGATCATATGGATACATTTCGTTCATTATGTCGCACAGGAGATTTCAATGACTGCCTTCCGATCCCTTTTTTTTGCCGGTATTTTCGCGGTGACATCGACCGCAGCATTTGCAGCCACATGTGGCAATACATCGGCAGGTTTTAACCAATGGAAAGCGGCCTTTGCCTCGGAAGCGCAACGCGCCGGCGTCAAGGCACGCGGACTTGAGGCCCTTGCCTCGGCGCAATATGCCTCGCGCACGATTGCGGCAGACCGCAACCAGAAATCTTTCCGCTATTCGCTGCCGAAGTTCCTGAAAATACGTGGCGCAAATACGATTATTGCGCAGGGGCGCAACCGCAAGGCCAGCAATCCAGGATTTTATCAGGCGTTGGAGCGTCAATACGGTGTGCCCGCCGGGGTCTTGATTGCCATTCACGGTATGGAAACGGCTTTTGGCGGCTTTATGGGCGACAGCGCCGTTGTCTCGGCCATTACTACTTTGGCCTATGACTGTCGGCGCGCAAAGTTTTTTGAACCGCACGCAGTGGGCGCGCTGAAACTGGTGGATCGCGGCGCCATCACGGGTGCCACCAAAGGCGCCAAACACGGAGAGCTGGGCCACACCCAATTCCTGCCCGGCAATGCGTTGAAATACGGAGTTGACGCCAATGGCGACGGGCGGGTTGATTTTTACAATCAGACGGACGCGCTGGCTTCGACCGCCAATTTTCTACGCAAAAAGGGCTGGAAGCCCGGCGAAGGCTACCAAGAAGGCCAGCCGAATTTCCGGGTTCTCAATCAATGGAATGCGGCCACGGTCTATCAACAGGCCATTGCGATTATGGGTGCCAAGATCGACGGCTGATCCGGCATCAGCGCCCTGCCCCTTGCAATGCGGAACCTGCGGCCTTAAGTAGCGCATCTCAAAGGGTCAGGCCCCTGCCGTCCGCATTTCGGTGAAGTCCTGTTTTATGCCTTCAAAACCTTCAATCTCGTGGATTGATGGGCAACGCGGACCCCCAGCACCAAAATAAGCGAGAGCAGGAGCGTTTGATGACTTATTCACCCCCCACACGTCCGCCCCGCGACGTGCTCAAAACCCAGGCCAAACGGCTGCGTGCCGATCTTGCCGCGCGTGGGACCCCGATCAGCCATGCCCAGGCGTTGGAATCCATCGCCCATCAGTGGGGTGCGCGCGACTGGAATACGATCGCGGCCCAGACCGACAGGGAAATGCACGGCTATGCGCCCGGACAGCGGGTTACAGGCCGCTATCTGGGCCACCCCTTTGCCGGTGTGATCAAGGCCGCGCGCCAGTCCGCCAATGGCTACTGGTCGCTGACTGTACGGTTTGACACCGCCATTGATGTGGTTGCGTCAACGCTGTTCAGCAATTTCCGCCAGCAAGTCGCCATGACGGTGAATGCCGAAGGCCACAGCCCGCGCAAAACATCTGACGGGCAACCGCAGTTGATGTTGGACCACCCAGTGGCGGCTTGAGGCCGCACCATAAATCGGTATGCCCTGACGCTTAACCGCGGCTAGGGCATACTATCCCCGACCCAAAAGACCAAAACCTGCGATTTACAACAGAACCGCAGAAATTTTCGCCGTTTTGGACAGGTGGCGGCAGAAAAATGTCGCTTCTTTGCAATTTGCGGCGATAAATTCAGGCCATCGTGGGGGTAGAAACCTCGTCCAAAAGGCCCCCCCATGAACCAGCACTATCGCGATACCCGCAAGATTGATCCGACCCGCGGTGACACGCTTGGCGACGGGTCGCCCAATGACATGGACCGGATCGAGATTGGCCCGACGCAACTGGCCTTTGGCGAATGGGCGGCCGCAGGTCTGACATTGCCGAACCTTGCCAAGATGCGCGGCTATCGGCACGCACGCCTGACCCGTCACATCGTCGATCGCGACTATGGCGGATTGCTGATGTTTGATCCGCTCAACATTCGCTATGCCACCGACAGCACCAATATGCAGCTGTGGAACACGCATAATCCGTTTCGGGCGGTGCTGTTGTGTGCAGACGGCTATATGGTGATCTGGGACTACAAAAACTCGCCTTTCCTTTCGGAATTCAACCCGCTTGTCCGCGAGGCGCGATCCGGCGCTGATCTGTTTTACTTTGACCGAGGCGATAAGGTCGATGTCGCTGCCGATGCGCTGTCAAATCAGGTGCGCGATTTGATAACAGCCCATGGCGGCGGCAACCGGCGTCTGGCAGTCGATAAGATCATGCTGCACGGATTGCGCGCGCTGGAACATAACGGGTTCGAAGTGATGGACGGCGAAGAAGTTACCGAAAAATCCCGTTCGGTCAAAGGCCCCGATGAGATTTTGGCGATGCGCTGTGCCTCGCACGCTTGCGAAACCGCCGTGCGCAAAATGGAGGATTTTGCCCGCCATCACGTGCCCCTTGGCCAAACCTCCGAAGATGACGTCTGGTCGGTGCTGCATGCCGAAAACATCAAGCGCGGCGGCGAATGGATCGAAACCCGGCTGCTGGCCTCTGGTCCGCGTTCAAACCCGTGGTTTCAGGAATGCGGGCCGCGCATTTGCCAAAACAACGAAATCATCAGCTTTGATACCGATCTGGTCGGCGCTTACGGCATTTGCACTGATATTTCGCGCAGTTGGTGGATCGGCGATGAAAAACCGCGCCCCGATATGATTTATGCGATGCAGCACAGCGTCGAACATATCCAGCGCAATATGGAAATGATCAAACCCGGCGTGACGATCCCTGAATTAACGGCGGGCTGCCACCGGCTGGATGACAAATATCAGGCACAGAAATACGGCTGCCTGATGCACGGCGTGGGCCTGTGTGACGAATGGCCCCTTGTCGCCTACCCCGATCAGGCTGTGGACGGGGCCTTTGACTATGCGCTGGAGCCGGGCATGGTCCTGTGCGTCGAGGCTTTGGTTGGCGAAGTGGGGGGCGATTTTTCCATCAAACTAGAAGATCAGGTACTGGTGACCGAAGACGGTTATGAGAACCTGACGGTCTATCCCTTTGATGCAGCCCTTATGGGCGGCTGAGCCTGCCTCGGCCTCCTGCCCGTCACCTCCGCGTGATAGGCCTGTCACATCCCTTGTCACACCGCGTGGCGCACCCCACTGTGTCATGTACAAAAGGGGAGCCCCACCATGCCAACAACCCGCATCACTTTTCCCGGCCACGACGGATCGGCGCTTGCCGCGCGACTGGATATGCCGGACGGTCCGCATCTGGCCACGGCGCTTTTTGCGCATTGCTTTACCTGCGGCAAGGATATCCCGGCCGCGCGCCGGATCGCCGCACGTCTGACAACGATGGGCATTGCGGTTCTGCGGTTTGATTTCACCGGGTTGGGCCATTCGGACGGCGAATTTGCCAATACCTCCTTTACCTCAAACGTCGAGGACCTGATGTCGGCCTGCCGTTATCTGGATGCCAACGGCACACCACCGACGTTGCTGATTGGCCATTCTCTGGGCGGTGCTGCGGTGCTGAAAGCAGCAGCACAAATGGATCAGATCAGGGCTGTTGCCACGTTGGGCGCGCCGTTTGATCCCGGACATGTCACCCATAATTTTGCCGACGCTCTGCCTGAAATCGCCTCGAAAGGTGTCGCCGAAGTTTCACTGGGCGGGCGTCCGTTTCGCATTGGCCAGGCCTTTGTTGACGATGTGGCCTCTGAAACCCTGGGTGCATCCGTGGCCCATCTGAACGCAGCTTTGCTGGTGCTGCATGCGCCCCGCGATGCCATTGTCAGTGTCGACAACGCGGCCGAAATTTTTCAGGCCGCCAAACACCCCAAAAGCTTTGTCACATTGGATGATGCAGACCATCTGGTGTCGCGTCCAAGCGACGCCGAATACGCAGCAGACGTAATCGCCACCTGGGCGCGACGCTATCTTCCGCTGGCGCCACCTGCCCCGCCCCCCGGCGCGCCCGAAGGCATTGTGCGCGTGACCGAAGCGGACCCCAAAGGTTTCCTGCAGGATGTCATGTCAGGGTCCGACCACCATACCCTCGCCGATGAACCCAAAGCTTACGGCGGCACCAATCGAGGCATGTCTCCTTACGGATTTCTGTCTGCCGGACTGGGGGCCTGCACGTCCATGACAATCCGCATGTATGCCCGGCGCAAAGGCTGGCCGCTGGCCCATGTGTCCGTCGATGTCAGCCACGACAAGGTCCACGCGCAGGATGCAACAACCAGTGCAGGTGATAAAATTGACGGCTGGAAACGGCGCATCCGCCTGACCGGTGATCTGGATGCTGAACAACGCCAACGCCTGCTGGAAATCGCCGATAAATGCCCGGTGCACCGCACGTTGGAACGCGCCTCGACCGTGGTGACCGAATTGGTCAACTAAGGCAAAATTATCCGACGCGGGACAAGAAACACCACAATGATATGAGGCGCAGCCTTGGCTGCGCCTCTCCATGTTCTTGGAACCTGTTGCGGTTGGCTTAACCGCGCGCGTTGCCAACCAGCTTCCAGATTGCAGGCAGGATCAGAGCCGCAAGTGCAAGTTTCAGCAGATCACCAATAACAAACGGTGTCAGACCCCATTCCAGAATAGGCTTGTCCCAGCCGTAAAGCGTGCCCAACCACAACAGGCCCGGCACATAAATCAGCAAGTTGCCCAGCAGCATCGCCAGCGCCATCCAGCCGATGGAGCGGTCCCAACCACGTGTCGCCAGCACACCCAGCGCCAATGTCGCCAGAACATAACCCACCAGATAGCCGCCGGTGCCGCCCATCATATAGCTAAGGCCGTAGGCCTCGGCGGATGAGCTCGCAAAAACGTCAAAGCCCAAGGCCCCGATGATCATATATCCTATGATGGTTACCAGACCCAGACGCGCGCCATAAGCGGCCCCAATGCTCAACACGGCAAATGTGCCAAGAGTAATCGGCACGGGCGACGGCCAGACCGCAACTTTGATCTTGGCAGCAATTGCCAGAACCGCGATGCCCAACACCACCAAAACAGCTTGTTTTACACGCAGAGCCGTGCCCGTCTTTGGGCCGAAAACATCGGCCAATACAGATTGAGAAGCAGTCAATTGCATAGTTGGTCTCTCCTTCGTGAGATCATTTTGTCTGTTATGTTGATGCCGAACTGCGGCCTCTCGCGCAAGGCCAAAGCCGATAATATTCCGCGTGACAGCGCAAACATCAGCCCCGCACATAGGTGCTTTGCATTTTATAGGCCTTTTTAGGGCCCCGCACGTCCCAATGCACCTGGAACATGGGCCAGGGATCAAAATCATATCGGACAACATATGTGTCAGGATCGCACCAATGCAGGGCCTCGCCACCGTCGCGGGGGATCTGATGAAAAAACCGCCCGTCGTCAAAGAAAACCGACAGATCAGCGCCCCAGACATAGCGCCGCTCAGCCTGCATCGGAGTCAGGCCCTGCAACTTGAGCAACCCGTTTTCACGGTAAAGCAACCTGTCGTCCGACCAGACCCATTCAGCCGTACCTTCAAATTCGGCCTCAGGCCCATGATCGGGCAATATCCGTCGGCTTAGCCGCCATTTGCCTGCGAAATCGGCCAACACCCGGTCGCAGCTCACCGGCTCAGTCCGCATAGGTGGCTTCGGTCGTGTCACCCTCATCGCCCACAAACCGCAACTTGTCGCCCGATGCCTCAAGATCATAGCACGCCCATAAATCTGACGGCGGCCATTGGCTGCAATATTGATCGCCCTCAACGCGCCAATAGCCCCAGCTTTCTGATCCGGCATTGTATAACGTGCGACCCGAGGCGCGAAAATCCTGCCACGCATCTTCATACTGCAAAATCCGGCCACTCAAAGCTGTGCGCACCGCATCGCCCTGCACCTTTTGCCAATCCGCGTCCGACGCATGGCCCGACGCGGGCCACAGCGCCAACGCGCAGATTGAAAGGGTCGCGTTTCTGCCAGGTGATTTCATCTCAAACGGACTCCCGCCTTGTGGTGCTTTGCGCGTCAGTTTATGTGCCAAGCCACGTTATGAACAGTCATGAAAAGGTGCCCCAGATGATCCCTCGTTATTCCCGCCCCGAAATGGTCGCGATCTGGAGCCCGGAAACGAAGTTCCGCATCTGGTATGAGATCGAAGCCCACGCTTGCGATGCGATGGCTGATCTGGGCGTCATTCCGCGCGCCAATGCTGATGCAGTCTGGAAAGCCCGCGATGTCACCTTTGACGTCGCCCGTATTGACGAGATCGAGGCCGTGACCAAACATGACGTCATCGCCTTTCTGACCCATCTGGCCGAACATGTCGGATCGGATGAGGCGCGGTTTGTGCATCAGGGTATGACGTCGTCGGATGTGCTGGACACCTGCTTTAACGTCCAGCTTGCCCGCGCGGCCGATCTGCTGATTGCAGACGTCCAGGGCTTGCTTGCCGCCCTGAAACGCCGCGCGCTGGAACATAAAGACACCGTTCGCATTGGCCGCAGCCACGGCATCCACGCGGAACCCACCACCATGGGTCTGACATTCGCGCGATTTTATGCGGAAATGGACCGCAACCTGACGCGTCTTTATGCGGCACGTGCAGAAATCGCGACCGGTGCCATATCCGGCGCCGTTGGCACATTCGCCAACATTGACCCTGCAGTTGAGGCACATGTCTGCGACAGGCTGGGATTGGTGCCGGAACCGATCAGCACCCAGGTCATTCCGCGCGACCGTCATGCAGCGTTTTTTGCAGCCCTTGGCGTAATCGGCAGCAGTATCGAAAACATCGCCACCGAAATCCGCCACATGCAGCGTACCGAAGTGTTGGAAGCCGAAGAGTTTTTCTCGGCCGGGCAAAAGGGATCTTCGGCAATGCCGCACAAACGTAACCCGGTGCTCACCGAAAACCTGACAGGTCTGGCGCGTCTGGTACGTATGGCCGTGGTACCGGCCATGGAAAACGTAGCACTTTGGCACGAACGCGACATCTCGCATTCCTCTGTTGAAAGGAACATTGGTCCGGATACGACGATCACATTGGATTTCGCCTTGTCGCGCCTGACGTCTGTCATCGACAAACTGGTGATCTACCCCGACAACATGCTGGCAAACATGAACAAATTCCGCGGACTGGTGATGAGCCAGCGGGTTTTGCTGGCGCTCACACAGGCCGGTGTCAGCCGTGAAGACGCCTATAAGTTGGTGCAACGCAATGCGATGAAAGTGTGGGAACAAGGCAAGGATTTCAAAACCGAGCTTTTGGGTGACGCAGATGTTCTAAAAGCGTTGAGCGCCGAGCAGATCGAAGAGAAATTCGACCTTGGTTATCACACCAAACATGTCGATACGATTTTTGCGCGGGTTTTCAAAGACTAAGCGCATTGATCCGCCAGAGTTTTGGTTTTTGTTGACCTGTGATCATACGGTGCTACTTTCAAGGGTGTTCAGATCCTTAAAAGGAAAGTTCCAATGACACTCAAAACTTTGGCCACCGTTCTGGCCCTGTCCCTCGCGCCAACGCTGGCACTGGCATCCGGTTGCTCAGACGGGCATCAGGCCATGTCCTGCGCTGCAGGCACCACATATGATGCCGAAACCGGCACTTGCGTCACGTCCATCAACAGCTGACCTGCAAGAATGCGCGCTAAATTGTGAACGTCGCGCCCGGTGGCGCGCCTTTACTGTGGGAAAATTGGACCTACATTGTAGTCGTACATAGTGAGGATATTTGACATGCGCTTATTGATTGCGGCCGCTTTGGCCTTGCCGACAAGTTTGATGGCTGCGGGCAGTGAAGATGCAACAACGCCGCCCAAACCGGCCGTCGCCTGCGAGGGATCGCAAGTATACGACAAAAAAACCAAGACCTGCGTGAACGCAGAAGAAAGCCACCTGCAAACAGATGAATTGTATCAAACCGTGCGCCACCTCGCCTATGCGGGCCGCTATGATGATGCGCAAGCCGTATTGGCGGCAATGCCGCAAGATGACGACCGCACCTTGACCTACCTTGGTTTCACCAACCGCAAAATGGGTAATCTTGATCAAAGCATGGTGTTTTACGCCCGCGCGATTGAACAAAATCCCGGCAATATCCTGGCACGTTCCTACATGGGCCAAGGTCTGGTCGAGACAGGTGACGTTAAGGCGGCATTGACGCAATTGCGTGCGATCCGCAGCCACGGTGGAACCGGCACTTGGGCCGAAGCGTCATTGCGTCAGGCCATCGCTACGGGCACAACTTACAGCTACTGATTTCAATCTTTTTTCATCTTTGCCTGTCATGTCTGTGACACCAATCGCAAAGGCGGGCAAAGATGACAAAAATGGTTGCGGTCGCACCGCGTCAGGGGCGTAACGACAGCGGGCGCCCTGACGGCGTAACCCTAAATCGCCGGGCAAAGGCCGCAATTGTTGTGCGACTGCTGCTGAATGAGGGTGCGGATATCCCGCTTGAGGATTTGCCCGACGATCTGCAGGCGCAACTGACCCAGCAAATGGGATCCATGCGAACGGTTGATCGCAACACGTTGACTGCCGTGATCGGCGAATTTTCCGATGCGCTGAATGCAATTGGCCTGTCCTTTCCTGGCGGCATTGTCGGTGCGCTGGACGCGTTGGATGGCAAAATATCGCGCCATACAGCGGCGCGCCTGCGCAAAGAGGCGGGCGTCAAGCAAACTGGCGATCCGTGGAAACGGCTGGCGGGCCTGTCTGCCGACAAGTTGCTAACCGTCTTGCAGACCGAAAGCACCGAGGTTGCTGCCGTCCTGCTGTCCAAACTCGATGTCGCATTGGCGGCTGAGCTTTTGGGCAAACTGCCGGGGCCTGACGCGCGGCGGATCACCTATGCGGTGTCGCTGACCAATGTTGTGACGCCCGATGCTGTCGATCACATCGGATTGTCGCTGGCCACGCAGTTTGATGCGGAACCGGTACTGGCCTTTGACACAACGCCGGTTGACCGTGTCGGCGCGATCCTGAATTCGTCGACCTCGATCACCCGTGACGATGTGCTTGAGGGCCTTGATCAGTCAGACGCTGGCTTTGCCGATCTTGTCCGCCGCGCCATTTTCACCTTTGCCAATATTCCCGACCGTATCGCCGCACGCGACATCCCCCGTGTCCTGCGCGAGGTGGATCAACCGATCCTTGTCAACGCCTTGGCCGGGGCTGAGGCAGCCGGGTTGCAAAACGTCGCTGATTTCATTTTGGAAAACATGCCCGGCAGAATGGCCGATCAATTGCGCGAAGAGATTGAAGAGACCGGTAAAGTCAAAGCCGCCGACGCAGAGCAGGCCATGTCTACTATCGTCAAAGCCGTTCGCGAAATGGAAGCCTTGGGCACATTGGAACTGGTGGAGGTTGAAGAACCAGAAGAGGAATAGGCGCAACC
>JBAUHN010000486.1:0-2813 GCA_049680295.1 Sulfitobacter sp. | reverse complement strand
GTCTTTGATCGTGCTTGATGTGGCCACGATGGCGGCGGCAGAGGAATGGGCCAAAAATGACCCATACGCCAATGCCGGGCTGTTTGCAGACGTGCAATTGATCCCCTGGAACAGGGTGATCGGCTAGTGGCGTATTGGTTGTTCAAATCTGAACCTTCGACCTGGGGCTGGGACGATCAGGTTGCCAAAGGCGATGTTGGCGAAGAATGGGACGGCGTGCGGAACTATCAGGCCCGTAATTTCATGCGTGACATGGCGGTCGGTGATCTGGGGTTGTTTTACCATTCGCAGAAAGAAAAGGCCGTTGTCGGTATCGTCGAGGTGATTGCCACCGCGCACCCCGACAGCACCACCGATGATGAGCGGTGGGAATGTGTGGACATCAAAGCGGTTCGCCCTTTCACATCACCGGTCACGCTGGATCAGGTCAAGGAAGACCCAAGGTTGGAAGACATGGTGCTGGTCAAAAATTCGCGGCTATCTGTGCAGCCGGTGACAAAGGATCAATGGGCCGTCGTTTGCGCGTTGGGCGACACAAAACCATAGCCTAACAAAGCATTTGCGCGCATAATTGTGCCATCGCACTATTTAATTGGGGGAACGATATGGCTTTCTTTTCAGTGATTATTGCAGCCTTTGCCGGGTTCGCGTTTGGGTCTGTGTGGTACATGTCTTTGGCGAAACCCTGGGCTGAGGCTGCGGGTATCAAACTGGATGCCAACGGCAAACCCGAAGGTGGGATGAAGGCGACACCGTTTATTCTGGCCGGAATCGCAATGCTGCTGGTGACGGGCATGATGCGACACACTTTTGCGCTGTCGGGGATTGAAACCTTCAGCAAAGGTCTGGTGGCGGGTTTTGGCATCGGTCTGTTCTTTATCAGCCCGTGGATCATGATCAACAACGCCTACGGTGGTAGGCCTTTTCGGCTGACGATTATTGACAGTGGTTATGCGATTTTTGGATGCGCGATTATTGGCGCTGTTCTGACGCTGTTTTAGGTTCCGCAAAAAACGAAGGGTTCCGGCACCCCGCCAGAACCCTTCTTCACCCCATGCGCTCCCGGTGTACCCACCGCACATGTTCGAAACTGGTTCTGGCCATCCTGGCCGAATAACGTATGCATAGCCGCAAGCTTTGCCAAAAGCAAACGCCAAGCTATTCAAATACAACACAAAAAACAAACGCCCTCTTAACCAAGAGGGCGTTTTGAATTTAACCGGGCCGTCCGATTAGCCGTAAACGGCTTCTTTGCCGAAATGTTTGGTCAGCATATAGTAGACAACCGCGCGGTATTTGTTCCGCTCGGATTTGCCGTAAGTTTCAAGGACGGAATTGATCGCTTCCATCAGTTGCGGGCCATCGGCCAGCCCAAGTTTCTTGATCAGGAAATTGTCTTTGACAGTTTCCAGCTCGCTTGGCTGCGATCCGGCAACCGTTGATGCGTCGGCATTGTAAATCGCCGGGCCGCAGCCAATTGTAACTTTGGTCAACAAAGCCATGTCAGGCGACATGCCGCATTTGTTTTTCAAGTCGTCTGCATACTGTGCGATCAGATCGTCACGTTTACCCATAATAAAGTCTCCCACCTTGAACCTGGTCAGCAATTCCTGACCTCGGGGTGCAGACTAAAGCCTAAAACTGCGTTGCAAAAGGGAATTTTGTCACAGGTTTTTCCCCCTTGGCCACAGGTTGCAAAAATCGGGAGATGCAAAGTCCGCCTTGGGGCCGATAAACCGCCCAGATCCTAAGGGTTTCAAACAAAAAAATCGCCGCTCAGAATTCTATCCAAGCGGCGATTATAATACTTTTTTCAAACGTTTACGCTGGAAAATCTGCGTGATCAGTAGCGGTAATGCTCGGGCTTAAAGGGGCCGTCCTGCGACACGCCGATATAGTCAGCCTGATCCTTGTCCAGCACCGTCAGTTTTACGCCGATCCGGTCTAGATGTAGGCGCGCGACCTTTTCATCCAGGTGCTTGGGCAGAATATAGACCTCGTTTTTGTAGTCATCGCCCTTGGTCCACAGCTCAATCTGGGCCAGAACCTGATTGGTAAATGACGCTGACATCACGAAAGACGGGTGCCCGGTTGCGTTGCCAAGATTCAGCAAACGGCCCTCGGACAGAAGGATCAGACGATTGCCGTTTGGCATCTCGATCATGTCCACCTGTTCTTTGATGCTGGTCCATTTGTGGTTCTTCAGCGACGCCACCTGAATTTCATTGTCAAAGTGGCCGATGTTGCCAACAATCGCCATGTCTTTCATTTCGCGCATATGCTCGATCCGGATGACGTCTTTGTTGCCGGTTGTGGTGACGAAAATATCGGCAGAGCCTACAACGTCTTCCAACCGCACAACCTCATAGCCGTCCATCGCGGCCTGAAGCGCGCAAATCGGGTCTACTTCGGTCACTTTCACGCGTGCGCCTGCGCCGCTAAGCGATGCCGCCGATCCTTTGCCCACATCGCCGTAGCCCATGACGACGGCCACTTTGCCCGCCATCATCGTGTCTGTCGCGCGACGGATGCCGTCGACCAGCGATTCCTTACAGCCGTATTTGTTGTCGAATTTCGACTTGGTAACGGAATCGTTGACGTTGATTGCAGGGAAAGGCAGTTGGCCCTTTTTGTGCAGATCATACAGGCGGTGAACGCCGGTTGTGGTTTCTTCCGATACGCCCTGGATGGCATCGCGGGTTTTGGTGAACCAGCCCGGCGTTTCTTTCATGCGTTTTTTGATCTGGGCGAAAATCGCCTCTTCTTCTTCGGATGTGGGGACTTCGATCAGATCGGTCTCGCCCGCTTCGACC
>JBAUHN010000485.1:0-30364 GCA_049680295.1 Sulfitobacter sp. | reverse complement strand
TTTGTGACCATGCTGAACCCATTGTAGTTCAGCCAATCAACCAGTGGCCGGATTGGAGAATATTCGTCATTCTCAAGCAAGGCAGTGTAGTAGAAAGCACGCAATAATTTGCCGCGTCTCATGAATTCCTGCCGGAGAAGTTTGTAGTCGATGTCGAAACCCAATGCCCTTGCCGCTGCATACAAGTTTGATCCATCGATGAACAGCGCAAGCCGTTCGTCTTTGTAAAACATTAAATAAAGTCCCTTCGTGGAATCGACTTGCTGTTGTTTGGAAGGCGTGAGTGGTAATAAATTTAGCAATTCGATTGGTGACGAAAATAGGGATATTTGACGATGCCGCAAGGGCCAGTTCCGTCCAAAATTGGCAAAAGACCGCCTCCTTTTGGGTCGCAGACACTGATTGCGCTGGGAAGTAACCTATCTTCCGAGTTCGGTGACCCGGCGTCAACTTTGAAATATGCGGTCGATGCGTTGGGGCGGGCGGGCGCAGTGATTCGCGCCGTCAGCCGCTTTTATGCCACGCCTGCGTTTCCTTCGGGGGCCGGTCCAGACTATGTGAATGCGGCGGTTTTGGTGGCTTCTGACTGGTCGGCGCAGGATACTTTGGTTCAACTACATGTGATCGAGGCCGCAGCGGGGCGCGAAAGAATGCAGCGTTGGGGGCAGCGCACATTGGACATGGATCTGATTGCAATCGGCGATCAGATATTCCCTGATGAAAACGCGCACCTTCTTTGGCGAAATCTGCCTGTGGATATGCAAAAGATGCGCACGCCGGATCAGCTGGTTTTACCCCACCCAAGGGTGCAGGACCGTGCTTTTGTTTTAGTGCCTCTGGCCGATGTGGCGCCGGACTGGCGGCATCCTATTCTTGGTCTGTCCGTGCGCCAGATGCGCGACGCATTGCCAAAAGCACAGTTGGACGCGGTCAAAGCCCTGGAATAGATACTTGTCAATCCGGTAAAAGCGCACTAGATACGCGTCTTCTGCTTATTCCCCGCTACTGGAGCATCCTATGGCCCGCGTCACCGTTGAAGATTGTGTTGATAAAGTTCCCAACCGGTTCGAACTTGTGATGCTTGCCGCACACCGTGCGCGTGAGATTTCCGCCGGATCGGCGATCACGATCAATCGCGACAATGACAAGAACCCAGTTGTGTCGCTGCGCGAAATTGCTGACGAAACGCAAAGCGCGGATGACCTGCGTGAGCGACTGATCGAAAGCAACCAGAACCAGATCGAAGTTGATGAACCCGAAGAAGACGCAATGGCGCTTTTGATGGGTGCAGAGCAGGACAAACCCGAAGAAGACAGCATGTCCGAAGAGATGCTGTTGCGGCAATTGATGGCAGCACAGGGCCAGGGCTGAAATCAGGCTCTGTCCGGGCCGAAGGGGCGGATGGAATGATTACTGCCGAGGACCTGATTGAACTGGTCCGCCTGTATAACCCGAAAACCAATGATACGCTGATCCGCGCCGCCTATGACTACGGCGGCGAGATGCATGAAGGCCAAAAACGCCATTCCGGCGAGCCTTACTTTAGTCACCCCGTTGCGGTCGCCGCTATTCTGACCGAGCAGCAACTTGATGACGCGACAATCATAACAGCCCTTTTGCATGACACGATTGAGGACACCAAAGCATCCTATTCCGAAGTGTCCGAACGCTTTGGTCCGGAAATCGCCGAGTTGGTTGATGGGGTCACAAAGCTGACCAACCTGCAACTGGCATCCAGCGAAACAAAACAAGCCGAGAATTTCCGCAAGTTGTTTATGGCGATGTCAAAGGACTTGCGGGTCATTTTGGTCAAACTTGCGGACCGTTTGCATAACATGCGCACGATAAAAGCGATGCGCGCCGAAAAGCAGGCGCAAAAAGCCCGCGAAACGATGGATATTTTTGCGCCCTTGGCGGGTCGCATGGGCATGCAGTCGATGCGCGAAGAGCTGGAGGATCTGGCGTTTCGCGTTCTCAATCCCGAAGGCCGGGCAAGCATCATCCGCCGCTTCATCAATTTGCAACGCGAAGCCGGCGACGTGATCCAGCGGATCACCGGAGACATGCGGCTGGAGCTGGAAAAGGCAGGCGTTGAGGCGCAGGTGTTTGGACGTGCCAAAAAACCGTATTCGATTTGGCGCAAGATGCAGGCTAAGGAACAGAATTTCAGCAGGCTCAGCGATATTTACGGGTTCCGGATTCTGACGCAAAGCGAAGAAGACTGTTACCGCGTTCTGGGTGCCATCCACCAAAGGTGGAGCGCTGTTCCGGGGCGGTTCAAAGACTATATCAGCCAGCCAAAATCCAATGGCTACCGGTCGATCCACACAACGCTTTCGGGGCGGGATGGCAAACGGGTCGAGGTGCAGATCCGTACCTGGCAAATGCATGATGTGGCCGAAACTGGCGTGGCTGCGCATTGGTCTTACCGGGATGGTGTGCGCTCAAACAACCCGTTTGCGGTTGATCCGGCAAAGTGGATTGTGCAACTGACCGAACAGTTCGACCCCGAAGAGGATCACCAGGATTTTCTCGAAGCGGTCAAGCTTGAGATGTATTCGGATCAGGTGTTTTGCTTCACGCCAAAGGGCGAGGTCGTTAAGCTGCCGCGTGGGGCAACGCCGATTGATTTTGCTTTTGCCATCCACACACGCATTGGATCGGCCTGCGTGGGGGCGAAAGTGGACGGAATGCGGGTGCCGCTCTGGACGCGCCTGAAGAACGGGCAGTCGGTTGAGGTGATCACCGCCGAAGGGCAAACACCGCAAGCGACCTGGCTTGACATCGCCACCACCGGCAAGGCGAAATCCGCAATCCGCAGGTCATTGCGAGAGGTCGATCGCGCCCGGTTTATCAAGCTGGGGCATGAGTTGGCCAGATCTGCGTTTTCGCAGGTGAACAAGAAAGTCACCGAAAAAGTGCTGGAAACCGCGGCCGCGAAACTTAGGTTGTCCGACGCCCAGGAATTGTTGGCGCGGCTTGGCAGTGCGGAATTGCGTGGACGCGATGTCGTGCAGTCGGTTTATCCAGATCTGGCCCCTCAGACCGGCGAAAAAGTCGATGCAAAGCGCGCTGTGATCGGGTTGTTGCCCGGACAATCATTTGACCGTGCACCATGTTGCCAACCGCTGCCCGGGGAACGGATTGTGGGGATTACGTTTCGTGGTAAAGGCGTGACCGTTCACGCAATAGATTGTGATCGGTTGACAGACTATGACGAGCATCCTGATCGTTGGGTTGATCTGCATTGGCATGATGGATCCCATGATGCTGTCTATGATGCGACTTTGGAAATTACCGTTGTGAACAGTGCGGGCGTCTTAGGTCGGATCTGCACCTTGATCGGTGAGACGACGGCGAATATCTCGGACTTACGGTTCCTCGACCGTAAACCTGATTTTTACCGGATATCTGTAAATGTTGACATCCGGGACGTGGCGCATTTGCACTCGCTTATGCTAACGTTAGAGGCGGAAAGCGATGTTGCCGCGTTGTCGCGTTATCGCAACACGGCTGTTCCGACTTCTGAAGTGGTAGAATGATGTCTTGCCATGGTCCTACCGGGGCCACATTTGCAACGAAAGTAGCCATGTGCTGTGCGCCAGCCATACGAACGACTTGAAAGGGACCCTGCACGTTGGTTTTCAAACGCCGTGATCCGAAATCCTACTTGCGAACTTTGGTCGACTTGCTGTGGCCACGGGGCGGTTGGACACGGGCGTTCCACTATTTCAAACATCGTGTGCGTCGGTTGCCCGATAGCCCCGAACGCATTGCCCGGGGGGTTTGGGCGGGTGTTTTTACCACTTTTACGCCGCTCTACGGGGTGCATTTTTTTGTAGCGGCACTGTTGGCGGTTGTGATGCGCGGTAATGTACTGGCCGCATTGATGGCAACGTTTTTTGGAAATCCGCTGACCTATCTGCCTATCGCGGCGGCGTCTTTGACGACAGGCCATTGGTTGTTGGGTCGCAATATGGCCGACGAAATCCCGCATTCCTTGGGTGTAGGTGTCACCGCGCATTCCGAACCCGAAGGGATCGTAGGCGGCATAGCCCGGGTGGCGCACCATCTTTGGGACAACTTTTTGGCGATCTTCCGTGATGCGGAGGGTAGCCGTTCGCTGGGCGGCAAATTCATGGATGCCGGGCGCGATCTTCGCGATAACTTTTTTGCCATGTTTACGGATGCCACCGCCGATTGGCACCGTCTGTCGATCTTCTATGATGAGGTGTTTTTCCCCTATCTTATCGGTGGTATTTTGCCAGGTATCGTTTGCGCGTCCATTAGTTACTATTTGGCTGTGCCGGTGATACGGGCGTATCAAAAGCGGCGTAAAGGCGCGATCAAAGCCAAGTTAGAGGCCTTGAAACAAAAGGCTGCGGCCAAAGCGGACGCGAAGCGCAAGGCGGAATAGGACGGCCTTTTGGCCCAAAGGTAAGGACAACAGATATGTCGGGTGAAACTAAGCTGCGGCTTGGGGTGAATATTGATCACGTTGCCACTGTGCGCAATGCACGCGGAGGGGCCTATCCCGATCCTTTGCGGGCAGCACGGATCGCACAGGATGCAGGCGCCGATGGGATAACTGCCCACCTGCGCGAAGACCGCAGGCATATTTCTGACACTGACATCGAAGGGTTGATGGATGTGCTGACGGTGCCTTTGAACTTTGAAATGGCGGCTACCGACGAGATGCAAAAGATTGCACTGCGCCACAAACCGCATGCTGTGTGTATCGTTCCCGAAAAACGTGAGGAACGTACAACCGAAGGCGGTCTTGAGGTTGCGCGCGAAGAAAACAGGCTGGCACATTTCATTGCCCCTTTGCGTGAGGCTGGCAGCCGTGTGTCAATCTTTATCGCCGCTGAGGAACGCCAGATCGAGGCCGCACACCGCATTGGTGCCGAAGTCATCGAGTTGCATACGGGGGCGTATTGTGACGCCTTTGCCGAAGGCGACTGGGCTGCTGCACAGGCTGAAGTGAAACGGCTGGCCGAAATGGCGACATTCGCCGACAGTCTGGGGCTTGAAGTGCACGCAGGCCATGGCTTGACCTATGATACGGTGTCGCCCGTGGCTGCGTTTCCCGAAGTGCGCGAATTGAACATCGGGCATTTTCTGATCGGCGAGGCGATATTTTTGGGCCTTGCCCCGGCCATCGCTGAAATGCGTAAACTGATGGATGACGCGCGCCATGGATGACAGTGCCATGCTGATCCCATTGTCTGCGATCATCATCGGGTGGATGATCGCAGGCGGCAGTCCGGGCCCTGCAACCCTTGCGATTTCTGGCACGTCCATGCAGCAAGGCCGTCTTGCCGGGTTGACGGTAGCTGCAGGGATCATGGCCGGATCAGCGACATGGGGTATCGCGGCTGCGCTGGGGTTTTCCGCGGTTATGATGGCCAACGCCTGGCTGTTTGAAACCATCCGCTATGTTGGTGCGGCCTATTTGATGTTTCTGGCGTGGAAATCCCTGCGGTCCGCATGGATAGGAACAACTTTGGCTATGCGTGAGGTTCCGCGCCGGGCATTGTTCACCAAAGGTATGTTGCTGCATCTCACCAACCCCAAAGCCATTCTCGCCTGGAGCGCGATTTACGCCATCGCCCTTGTGCCAGGCGCTGCCCCTTCTGCTGTCTGGAGCCTTTTTGCGTCACTATCCTGCGCGTCAGCAGTGGTTTTCTTTGGTTATGCGGTTCTTTTCTCATGGGCGCCGATTGCCCGGCGCTATATGCGCGCAAAACGCTGGTTTGAATTGTCATTCGGGGTGTTGTTTGGCTTTGCCGGGTTCAAGATTTTGACGGCGCGGTTGGTATGATCCTCGGCATCGGCACCGACCTTGCGAATATTGAACGGATCCAAGGCACGTTGGACCGGTTCGGTGATCGTTTTCGCAACCGGGTGTTTACAGAAATCGAACAACGCAAGGCCAATCGCCGCAAGGACATTGCAGGCACTTACGCGAAACGCTGGGCCGCGAAAGAGGCGTGCTCAAAGGCTTTGGGCACGGGGTTGCGGATGGGCATTTCGTGGAAAGACATGGCCGTCAGCAATCTGCCAACTGGTCAACCGGTGATGAAGGTGACCGGCTGGGCGGCAGAGCGTTTGGCGCAGTTGACCCCCGAAGGCCACGAGGCCGTTATTCACGTCAGCCTGACGGATGATCACCCCTGGGCACAGGCCTATGTGATCATCGAGGCACGCGCGGTCACCAGCCTGCCTTGACTTGCCCCGCCCGCCCCCTCATGTAAGCGCCAACTTATTGGATGGAGCGCCTGATGGCTGCGAAAGAAAAAGCCGGCAATGTAATTGTCGAAACTGTCAAAACCGTCGTTTATGCCCTGCTGATCGCAGGCGTGTTTCGCACCTTGCTGTTTCAGCCGTTCTGGATTCCGTCAGGGTCGATGAAAGAGACCTTGCTGATTGGTGATTTTCTGTTCGTTAACAAATTCGCCTATGGCTACTCTTACGCATCCTGTCCCAGCGTGATGTTGCCACGCTTTGGCATCTCAGTGGACGCCAAGGATCTTTGCGGCGTTTTTGATGGTGACAATAAACGCCTGTTTGCCGGTGAGCCCGAGCGCGGTGATGTGGTGGTGTTTCGCCATCCGGTATCGGGGCGCGATTACATCAAACGGCTGGTCGGTCTGCCGGGTGATCAAATTCAGGTGACGGACGGCGTGGTTTTTATCAATGGCACCGAGGCACCACAGAAATCTGACGGGCAATTCGAAGAGGTGATGGAGCCACAAGGCCCACAAAGATCGCGCCCGCGTTGCGAAAACGGCCCGGTTGGCAATGGCGGCATGTGCGTCAAGTCGCGCTCGATCGAAACTTTCCCGGACGGCAAAAGCCATGCGGTGTTGAACATCGGCACTCAGGCCTCTGACCGAACAGGCGTTTATTCGGTGCCTGAAGGGCATTACTTTTTCATGGGTGACAACCGCGACAATTCGGCCGACAGCCGGTTGGCACAACAGGCCGGTGGCGTGGGCTTTGTGCCGTTTGAGAACCTGATCGGCCGGGCAGATCGGGTTGTGTTTTCCTCTGCCGGTAGCTCAATGTTGTTCTTTTGGACATGGCGTGGTGATCGTTTCTTTAAGGGGATCGAGTGAAGCTGTCAGCAGATCTGCGCGCCTTTGAGGGGCGGATCGGGTATTCGTTTACCCAACCTGAACTGCTGAACCGTGCGATCACCCATGCGTCAATGTCGTCGGCCAATCGTGACGACAACCAACGTTTGGAATTTTTGGGCGACCGTGTGCTGGGCCTGGTGATGGCCGAAGCCTTGTTGGAGATTGATGCCGTGGCAACCGAAGGGCAGTTGGCGCCTAGGTTTAACGCATTAGTGCGCAAGGAAACCTGCGCCGATGTCGCCCGCGAGATCGACATTGGAACCGTACTGCGATTGGGCCGGTCCGAGATGTTATCGGGCGGGCGTCGCAAGCAGGCTTTGCTGGGGGATGCCATCGAAGCCGTGATCGCGGCGGTTTATCTTGACGGCGGGTTTGCCCACGCGCGCGATCTGATCCTTCGTCTTTGGGGCGCGCGTGTGGTACAGGTGGATGATGACGCCCGCGACGCAAAAACAGCGCTGCAGGAATGGGCGCAGGCGCGCAGCCTGCCGCCGCCCGAATACACGCAAACCCATCGCGAAGGCCCCGATCACGCGCCGGTTTTTACGATCAAAGCCACGTTGACATCAGGGGCTACGGCCAGTGCAACGGCTGGATCAAAGCGGCAGGCAGAACAAGCTGCCGCGCGCGCCTTATTGACGGAACTGGAAGCCAGCACATGACCAAACGCGCCGGATTTGTCGCCCTGATCGGGGAACCTAACGCGGGCAAGTCGACATTGCTTAACCGCATGGTCGGGGCGAAAGTGTCGATTGTAACGCATAAAGTTCAGACCACCCGCGCCCGGATACGCGGTGTCGCGATCGAGGGCGATGCGCAGATTGTGTTTGTTGATACGCCGGGATTGTTCCAGCCGCGCAGACGACTTGACCGGGCGATGGTTGCCGCGGCCTGGGGCGGGGCTGCGGATGCGGATGTGGTCGTCTTGATGATCGAGGCGCACCGTGGTGTTACCGAAGGTGTGGAACGTATTCTCGAAGGCTTGGCCGATGTTGGGCAGGGTCGCAAGGTGGCATTGGCCATCAACAAAATCGACCGGGTTCAGGCCGAGGCCCTGCTGGGGTTGAGCCAGAAACTGAATGATCTGTATCCGTTCGTCGAGACCTTTATGATCTCGGCTGAACGTGGACACGGCGTTGATACGTTGCGCGCATGGCTTGCAGGTCAGCTGCCTGAGAGCCCCTGGCTTTACCCCGAAGACCAGATTGCGGATTTGCCGATGCGGATGATCGCCGCTGAAATGACCCGCGAAAAACTGACCCTGCGGTTGCATCAGGAACTGCCCTATCAGTTGACGGTCGAGACCGAGAATTGGGAAGAACGCAAAGACGGCACAGCGCGGATTGATCAGATGATTTATGTCTTGCGCGATGGTCACAAGGGCATTGTGCTGGGCAACAAAGGCGAGACGATCAAATCGGTGTCAAAGGCAGCCCGCGAAGAATTGGAAACCTTTCTGGATCGGCGCGTGCATCTGTTCTTGCAGGTCAAAGTGCGGCCAAACTGGCAGGATGAGGCCGAGCGCTATTCCGAGATGGGGCTGGAGTTCAAGGATGGCAACGCCTGAAACAATTGTCCGAGGCGCCATAGAAGCGGTGGCCCCATGCCCCGCCTGACCGCCCGGTTCTGGGTCGATGCCTATCTGGCACGGTTGCGGATTCATGACATTCCCGCATTTGTTGTCGCACATGGCGATGACACTGGCGGGGCGGTGTTGGTCAAGCTGGCTACGCTGGACGGGCAGGCGACGCTCTTTCAGCGGTCTTTTGATCTGGAAACCGGCGCGCGGCGCTGGGTCGCTTTAGAGACAGCAGAGGAGCCATTGATCGACGCCAGTATTGCACGCCAGCGCGGTTATGACCCTGATCTGTGGGTGATCGAAGTCGAGGACCGCGAAGGGCGTCATTTGCTGGATGAGCCGGGGTTGGAGTGATGGAGTGGCGCGACCAGGGCATTTTGCTGAGTACGCGCCGCCATGGCGAGACGTCGTCCATCATCGAGGTGTTCACCCCACAGCGGGGCCGTCATGCAGGTGTCGTGCGCGGCGGGGCCAGTCGCAAACTGGCACCTGTTTTACAGCCCGGTGCACAGGTGGATCTGACGTGGCGTGCCCGGCTTGAAGATCACATTGGCAGCTTTTCGGTTGAACCAGTGCGCAGCCGCGCTGTTGCGGCGATGGGGGACAGGATGGCGCTGGCAGGGTTGAACGCGGTCACGGCGCTGTTGTGTTTTTGCCTGCCCGAACGCGAACCGCACGAACCCCTCTATCGCCGCACCGAGGCGTTGCTGGACCTGATGGGGCAGGGCGATGTGTGGCCGCTGGCCTACCTGAAATGGGAACTTAGCCTGCTCAATGAAATGGGCTATGCGCTGGATTTGACCACCTGCGCGGTTACGGGCAGCCAGGATGAACTGATTTACGTCTCCCCCAAAAGCGGTCGGGCGGTGTCGCGGCAGGGGGCGGGCGAATGGGCGGATCGGTTGCTGCCCTTGCCAGACGTGTTACGCGGTGTCGGTGATGCACCCAACGCGGAAATAGCCCTTGGATTTGTGACCACCGGCTATTTTTTATCGGCGCATATGGCTCAGGATCTGGGCAACAAACCTTTGCCGGAAGCACGGGCGCGGTTCATTGAAGCATTCGGTCGACTTTAGCGGGACCTGACCCTAAAGACCATGCTGCGATTTGCGTCATTGGATAAGACCAGCGTGTCGCCAAGCACTTCGGACAATGTCATGTCGGACAGGGCGGTCAGGAACTCTGTTTCCGCCGGTAAGTCGGGGCAGGCCATACGTGTCGCCATGATCGGGCCGGTTTCGAACCAAGGGTAGGGTACTGTCATATCGGCGCTAAAGGCATTGCAAGGCGCCTTGCCCGCGATGCGTCCGGGTTCCGGAAATGTCAGAGTGGCCGCCGCCTCAAATGCGGCTTCGTCGATGGATTCCAGTACCCAGGTTTTATCAGCGGCCCCATAGGCGCGCACGGTTTCATCGCCTGCATCGCAGGTGGCAAGGGTCATGGCCATCAGCCCGGAAATAAGTAGGTTCCGCATTATTGATCGCACCTTTTGGGCAATCTAACGCAAAGCCAAAACAAGGTCGATCAGCGCATCAAATGCGGCATTGTTGGCCGTATTCGAGCTGTCAGGCAATTGCGGCAAGCCGATCAATGCAGCAAACGACGCGCGCGCAAAGTCAGGGTTTCGGATGTCGATCTGACCCAGCAAATTGGTGACATAGGTCAATCGTTCGGCATCGACCTGCTGGACCACAGCGGCAACTTTCGGATCGGCGCGCGCCCAACCGCGCAGGCTGGCCTCTTGGCGGTCATTCAGGATCGCGCGTCCAAAACGGCGCAGTCGATCGGCTGTTGAATCCGTTTCCTCAAGCGCTGTGATCACTTTGGCAAAGGCGCGGGTCTGCCAGTCGTTGAGGATTGCCGCCTGAAACGTCGGAACATCCTTAAAGTGCCAATAAAACGACCCTTTGGTTGTGCTGAGACGACGCGCCAATGGCTCGGCTGCCAGCGCGTTTGGTCCTTGCTCGCACAACGCGTCAAAGCCTGCGTTGATCCAACTGTTTCGATTTAGGCGTTCCTTGATCATATCCAGCGGATACGAGCCTGCATGCAGCAGCGCAACAGGTGTTTGCACCTGCGGCATAACCTTGCCCAATTGACCAAGCTTTCGGCGAAAAAAGGCGCGTCTGGCACTATTTTTCGGCGAGTGATGGAACTGACGTCAGCTTAGAATACGCCTTGCGATGACCTGCGCCTGAATTTCTGCGGCCCCTTCAAAAATGTTGAGGATTCGCGCGTCGCACAGAACCCGGCTGATTTTGTATTCCAGCGCAAAACCATTGCCGCCATGAATTTGCAACGCATTGTCTGCGGCGGACCACGCAACACGTGCGCCCAGCAGTTTGGCCATACCGGCCTCAACATCGCACCTGCGGCCTTCATCTTTTTCGAAGGCGCTGAAATAGGTCAATTGACGGGCGATCATGATCTCGACGGCCATCATCGCCAGTTTGCCCGACACCCGGGGGAAAGCGATCAGCGGTTTGCCGAATTGTTTGCGATCTTGGGCGTATTGCAAACCGATATCCAGGGCGGACTGGGCGACACCAATGGCCCGAGCTGCGGTCTGGATGCGCGCGGATTCAAAGGTCTCCATCAACTGTTTAAAGCCTTTGCCTTCTTCACCGCCCAGAAGGTTGTCGCCCGCGACGTCAAAGCCATCAAACGCCAGTTCGTATTCTTTCATTCCCCGGTAACCAAGCACCTCAATCTCGCCGCCGGACATCCCTTTGGTCGGGAAGGGATCATCGACGGTTCCGGGGGTTTTTTCGGCCAGAAACATTGAAAGACCGCGGTGGTCTTTGGTGTTGGGATCGGTACGCGCCAACAATGTCATGATATGGGTGCGCGCGGCGTGAGTAATCCAGGTCTTATTGCCGGTTATTTTGTAGTCGTCGCCATCCTTGACCGCGCGGGTGCGCAGACTGCCCAAATCCGAGCCGGTGTTGGGTTCGGTAAATACAGCTGTTGGCAGTGTTTCAGCCGACGCAATGCGCGGCAGCCATTTGGCCTTTTGCGCGTCGGTGCCACCGCAAATGATCAGCTCTGCCGCGATCTCAGATCGGGTGCCGAGCGAGCCCACGCCGATATATCCGCGCGACAATTCCTCCGAAACCACGCACATCGACGCTTTCGACAGGCCAAAGCCGCCGTATTCTTCGGGGATGGTCAGGCCAAACACGCCCATTTCCGCCAGTTCGTTGATCACCTCAATCGGGATAAGTTCATCCTTGAGATGCCAGTCATGGGCAAAGGGTTCGACTTTTTCGACGGCATAACGGCGGAATTGTTCGCGGATCATTTCCAACTCGTCGTCGAGACCGCTGGTACCGACGGTAATATTGGCCGATTGCTCTTGCATCAAATCGACCAGACGGGTGCGGGCTGCTTGGGTGTTGCCATGCTGTGTCAGTGTTTGGATCGCAGGTTCCATCAAGCTGCGCATATCCGATTGGCCAAGCCCAAGATCCTGCAAGCGGACCATTTCGCCTTGGTTCATCTGGATGCCGCCATAGATCTGCCAGAGGTATTCGCCAAAGGCGATCTGGTGGATCAGCTGTTCAAGCTCTCCGAATTTGCCCTGAGCTTGCAAACCGTCTGCCCATTTCTGCATCTGCCGCAAGGCTTGCGCGTAAGTCGCCAACCACGCCAGCCCGTGGGCTGCGGTTTGATGGGTTTCGACCAATTGACCTGATACACGGCCACCTTCGGAAACGCGCTCTTTGACGCGGGTTGTGGCCAGCGAAAGAACGGCCTCAACCGGAGCGAGGGCAGCGGCGGTCAAACCCAAAAGATCATCCAAAACAGCCCCGCTTGCCCCGGTCATATCTTGTCCATCGTGTGCCATTTTTAAATCCTTATCTGTTTGAGGGAGGATGTAGGTCTTTCGCAGTTGCAGCGCAACAAAAATACGTTTTTCTGCGACAATTTGGATGATAATTGCGCAGCTGTTTTTTGAAGTGCAGCGTATTGTGGACGTGATAGGACGGTTGTTATGGATGAACTGTTCGCCCTTCTTAGCCCCATGCAGTTTGTTGCAGCCTGTCTTGTCGCTGTGGCGGCGGGTTTGGTGAAGGGCGTGGTTGGGTTTGGCATGCCGACGGTTATCATATCTGGTCTAACGACGTTCCTTGCACCGGATGTTGCTTTGGCTGGGTTGATTCTGCCGACATTGGCCACAAACGGCATGCAGGCGCTGCGGCAAGGACCCGTCGCGGCCTTGAAATCCATACGCCGGTTCAGTGTCTTTTTGATCGTTGGCGGTGTAACATTGGTGGTGGCGGCGCAGTTCGTTTTGGTCTTGCCGCAAAAGATCATGCTTTTGATGATAGGTCTTCCGGTCATTGGCTTTGCTGTCCATCAGTTGAGTGGGCGTGCGTTTCGACTAAGCGTCAAAAGCGCGAAGACCGAAGCGCTTTTTGGTGGGTTTGCCGGGGTGATTGGCGGTCTGTCTGGGATCTGGGGGCCGCCGACAGTTGCCTACCTGACGGCTTTGGGTACGGAAAAGCACGAGCAGATGCGCGTACAGGGCGTGATTTATGGTCTGGGCGCGGTTGCCCTGTTCGGCGCGCATCTGACTTCTGGGGTTTTGCGCGCAGAAACATTGCCCCTTTCGATCGCCCTTGTGCCATCGGGGGTTTTGGGAATGTGGATCGGCACGCGTATTTTGGACCGAATCGATCAGAAAATATTCGGTCGCGTCACATTGATCGTTTTGATGGTGGCAGGCGCAAATCTGGTGCGCAGAGCACTGATGGGATAGCCCCTAGTTTTGGCGCGACACGGTAACGCCGGACACGTCTTCGATAAAGGTGACGATGCGCGACTTTAATCCATCGTCTTTGATGGCCGCCAATGCGTTGACGATTTCAAGGCTGGGATCGCGGGGTGGCATATTGGTTGTGCGCGTTTCCAGACCTTCAAAGAAATAGGACGTTGGAACATCAAGAATTTTGGCAAGATCAAAAAGGCGACTGGCTGCTATTCGGTTTGAGCCGATTTCGTATTTCTGGATTTGCTGGAATGAAAGATCCAATTTGCGAGCGACATCTGTTTGGGACAAACGACGTAAAGTGCGAATCTGCTTTAATTTGCGTCCGACATGGACGTCCACAGGATGCGACATAACTGGTAAATACCTCAGGTTGAATGTACGCACATTAGTCGCCGGAATTGATATTGCGATCAATTGGCTACCTTTTCGCGTTTTTTGTTGATTTATGTACCCATAATGGGTGATAATTGTTGCATTAGTGGGTGATCTATTTACCATCTGGTGATATGAACAAAGTTATGAGTCCTGAAGATACTGTATCACAGCCTGTAAAAGCAGCGGAATCCTACGCGCTTTTGCACGAGATGATTCGTTCGTTTACAGCCTTGGCAAGCACATTAAACCTAAGCCACGCTGTGCGAGAGCTTGGTAGCACGCGCCAAACGGTACGTCGACACATCGCTAACCTCGAAGAGGCAAAAGGAACGGCTTTGTTTACGGTCGAAGACCGTCAATACCGGCTGACCGAAGCAGGAGAGCAGGCCCTACCAGAGGCGCAAGACATTCTGGCGCGCGCAAATATTTGGCTCCGAGGGTTGTCCAGCCACGTGGGCGGCCTGCAAACTTTGAAACATACCGAGCTGGATGACTGGAGCTTTTACCAACAACAGCATTCACTCAGCACGATATGGACATCCGAATCACCACTGATGCGCGAAACATTTCGGGCTTGGGCGATGAGCGGCGGGGATATCGAATCAGAGGAACTGGCGCATGTGCGGCCATTTCTGGTGGTTTATCGACAGTCCGCCGTGGGATGGCTATGCGTAGAATTTGGTGAAAAGTCTTTCTATGTAAACTGGTTCGGTCTGGCCAAAGCGCGCAGCAGCATCGGGAAACCAATTGGCAGTATGCCAGGTGGTGAAGATTTCGCGCGGATGCTGAACCAGCCATTTCACGAGGTCATGGTGACGCAAGGCGCGCGTGTGGATCATGTTCACACGCAAGTACCGCGCGCGGATACCGGTGATCTGGAACCGGTCAATTACCAAAGACTGCTTTTGGGCGGGCGTTTCCCGGACGGTAGCCCCGCATTGTTCACGATTGTTGAGCCGACCGAGGAGGTGGACATTCATGGGCTGGAACAGACCGTCGCAGTGCCGCTGCGCGAAGAGGTGAAAGTCAAATTTGACCCCAGCACGGCAAAATACGAGCGCTCTTGAAGCAATTGGGTTAAACTTTGCTTAACGGACTGGGCAAAGGGGAATCGGGTGACGATTCAAACAATGAGCGAGGGCGCGCATTTCGCGGCTGCAGGTGGTGACGTTCTGCGTGAACTTGGCATCGAATTGTCAATTGGCACTGACTTTTATGAATATCGCCGCCTTCTTGCGGAAGGTCGGCCCAATCAACCTCTGGGCGCGCCATTCGACCCCGATATACACAATCTGAACACCGGAAATGCATTCTGGATGTTGGGCCGAAATGCCCAAGGTGAGCTGATGCACTCACAAGCATCGCGGTTTATTGACCTCAAGACTCAAAAACTCAGCGGATATTTGCTCAAACATTTTCGGGAATTCCCACCTACCTTGCCAGACATAGATTTGCCCCGGTCACGGTATCGCGCAGGTCCCGGCGCTAATCGCATGTCGGGCCGAGTGATCTATCATGGAGAGGCGTGGATGGGCGGTGAAGCCGGGCAATACCGTGGCAGCGGATTATCGACATTGCTGGCGCGCTATAACTTGTTGATTACCATGCAGCGATGGAACCCGGACCACGTGTTCGGATTTCTGGCCAATCCAGTGGCCTTCAAAGGCTTTGGCGAACGCATGGGCTATATGCATACGGAACCGGGTGCCGTGCGGTGGTTTCGTAAGGGATCAGACAAGGTGATGGAAGGCTTCTTGTGTTATCTCAGCAATGAAGACATCCGCTTCTTGCTGGACATGCCTGTCGAAGATCTGGTCGCGCGGGAAAAATCCAAAGCGGCCTGAACTGCGATGTATCTGACGGTTGGTGTGGTCGCGGGGCGGTGTTAATGCTGCCCGGCGGTACAGCAGGTTAGCGAATGGCAGCCGCTTTCACATCTTCATCAATGAACGGCAGGTATTGATCAAAATTGTCCGAGAACATTTTGACCAATTTTGCAGCCTGCTTGTCGTAGGCCTTGCCATCTGACCAGGTGCGCCGCGGATCAAGCAGTATTGGCTCAACACCTTGCACGGAAACCGGCACTTCGAAGCCAAAGTTCACGTCCTTGCGGAACTCGACATCGGCCAGCGATCCGTCCAGCGCTGCTGTCAACAGTGCCCGCGTGGCACGGATTGGCATCCGGTTGCCGGTTCCATAGGCGCCGCCGGTCCAACCGGTGTTTACCAACCAGCATGTTGCGCCATGTGCTGCGATTTTTTCACGCAGCAGATTGCCATATGCTTCTGGTCTGCGCGGCATGAACGGGGCGCCAAAACAGGTTGAGAATGTCGGCTCAGGCTCGGTTACACCGCGTTCTGTTCCGGCGACTTTGGACGTGAAGCCAGACAGAAAGTGATACATGGCCTGTGCCGGCGTAAGACGCGAGATTGGTGGCAGGACGCCAAAGGCATCACATGTCAGCATGATGATGTTCTTTGGGTGACTTCCCAAAGCTGTCGGTGACGCGTTTGAGATGTATTCCAACGGATAGGCACAGCGCATATTGGCTGTCAGGCTGTCGTCGTCAAAATCGAGCACGCGGGTTTCTTCGTCGTAAACCATGTTTTCAATGACAGTGCCGAATTTCTCGGTTGTGGCGTAGATTTCAGGTTCGGCTTCTGGATTCAGGTTGATCGTCTTCGCATAGCAACCGCCCTCAAAGTTGAAGGTGCCGGTGTCTGACCAGCCATGTTCATCGTCACCAATCAACGTGCGCGCGGGATCTGCGGACAATGTGGTTTTGCCGGTCCCAGACAGGCCAAAGAACACAGCCGTATCCACAACATTGCCGGTGGCGTGATTTGCCGAGCAATGCATTGGCATCACGCCTTTTTCCGGCAAAAGGTAGTTGAGCAAAGTGAAAACGGATTTTTTGTTTTCGCCTGCGTATTCCGTGCCGCCGATTAAGATCAGTTTCTTGTCAAAGTTCATCGCGATCACGGTGTCCGAGCGGCAATTGTGCCGTTCAGGGTCAGCTTTGAAACTAGGGCAATTGATCACGGTAAAGTCCGCCACGAATGTGTCCAAGTCAGACCGCTCTGGACGGCGCAGCATGTGGCGAATGAACAATCCATGCCAGGCCAGTTCCGTCACCATTCGGACATTGATTGCAAATTCCGGGTCAGCGCCGCCAATCAAGTCCTGAACAAAATATTCCTTTTCCTTCATGTGTGCGATCATGTCGACATAAAGCGCATCAAAGCCCGCTTCGGACATTGCAGTGTTGTTTTCCCACCAAATTGTATCTTTGACACTTTCAGTTTTGACGACGTGTTTGTCCTTTGGAGACCGTCCGGTGAATTTCCCGGTGGTCACTAAAAACGCACCACCATTACCCAAAGTGCCTTCGCCTCGTTTTAGCGCGGCATCAATCAAAGCAGGTTCCATCAAGTTGTAGTGAACCTTGCTCAGGCCGGTAATGTCTTGATCTTCGAGGCGAAAATTTGGATTTACCCGTCCGGACATTATTAATACATCTCCTGTTTTCGCACGACCTTGTGCGAATAAATGGTTGCGGCCGAAGACTTCTTGGCGTGGCTTCAGCAAAGTTAGGGCCTCTTAACATGCCGAATAATGGCATGAACAGGACGCTTTAAAGACGTTAGCGCCATCAAGGCCAACTTTATTTTGCGATCGTCTAATTGCGAGGCAGATCAATGAGGTAGTATTAGGGGGCATTGTTTCGAATTGTGCGCTAATTTAGTCATTGTTAACACATTTATAGCTCAATTGGGGCGTAGTGATGCGTTGATTCGTAGTTAAGGATTGATTCGCCACAGTAAATTGGTGATCAATGCCGAAAAAACGACGATTGGGCAGCATAAGGGAATGGGCAATGTCTAGAATTGCACTCGTGGACGACGACAGGAATATTCTTACTTCAGTTTCAATGACTTTAGAGGCCGAAGGCTTTGAAGTTGAAACGTATAATGATGGGCAGGCCGCATTGGATGCCTTTAACAAGAAACTGCCAGATATGGCCGTGCTTGATATTAAGATGCCGCGTATGGACGGCATGGATTTGCTTCAGCGCTTGCGTCAGAAAACATCAATGCCGGTGATTTTCCTGACATCCAAAGATGATGAGATTGACGAGGTTCTGGGTCTGCGTATGGGTGCAGACGACTACGTCAAGAAGCCGTTTTCGCAACGACTGTTGGTTGAGCGTATTCGCGCGTTGTTGCGACGCCAGGATGCGCTTGATGGCGAAGTCATCGCCGAAACGGAAGAAACCAAAGTGATGGAACGTGGCGAATTGCGGATGGACCCGCTGCGTCACTCGGTCAGCTGGAAAGGTAAGGATGTGTCCCTGACGGTCACAGAATTCCTGTTGCTTCAGGCCTTGGCCCAACGTCCCGGCTTTGTTAAGTCGCGCGATCAATTGATGGACGTCGCCTATGATGATCAAGTTTATGTAGATGACCGGACAATTGACAGTCACATCAAGCGGTTGCGGAAAAAAATGCGCAGCGCTGACGATGATTTCTCGGCGATTGAGACGCTTTATGGTATTGGCTACAGATATAACGAAGAATGATCTGAGCGGATGGCACTGGCCGAAAGAACATTTGTGCGCGATATGACACCCCCTTCGCGGGATGGCGACGTGGTCCTGGGTGAGGATTGGGTCGCGCCCGACAAAACGGCACCGAACGAACTGCGCGCTCAAAGAAAGAGCGGGGGTTTGTTTTCGCTGCGTGCGTCGCCGCTGACGCGCAAGATCATTACGTTCAACCTGATTGCACTGAATGTTTTGGTTGCGGGCATTCTGTATCTGAATTCATCCCGTGACAGTCTGGCGGTGCAGCGCGCGGCGTCTTTGGTATCTGAGGCCGAGCTGATAGCGGATGTTTTAGAAGCAAAACTGCCGGATAAGGCGAATGTCGATCTGCGGTCGAACAAGGACCTGGATGTTCCAGAGGCCCTGAACGATCTGGATTTGCGTAGCGGTGTCGAAGTTTTCATTTATGACCCGGACCAAAATCTGATTGCTACAATCGAAGGCAAACTTTCTGCAGCTGCGATTGCCAATCTGGAAAGCGAAAGCAATACGGTCCTGACCAATGCGCTAAGCTGGGTATGGACGACAGTATCGGCACCGTTCAGCCCGCCGCAGGTCACGCAATCAGAGCCGCTGTCAGAGCGGCTGAAGACGTTTGTTGTTGGCAGTTTGGTCGGCGGGACGCAGATCAAAAATGACCTTGATCAGTCCGGGCGCAGTGTGTTCACGGTGTTGACGCCGATCATGCAAAGTGGCTCTGGTGTCGGGGTTGTGGCGATCACCAGTGCTGCGGGCGAGATTGACAAGCTGGTTCGCGGCGAACGCGAACGCGTGCTTCAGATGTTCATTATCGCGACTTTGGTGTCCATCGGCCTAAGTTTGGTGCTGGCATCGACGATCGCCAATCCTTTGGCGGATCTGGCTGCCGCAGCTGAGTTGGGTAAAGACAAAGACGCGCGCAAAATGAACCCCGGTCGTATCCGCATTCCGGATCTGACCGCGCGCCCTGACGAAATCGGGCGGCTCAGCGGGGCACTGCGTGGAATGGTATCCGCCCTTTACAACCGTATCGATGGGAACGAACAATTTGCAGCCGATGTTGCCCATGAGATCAAGAACCCGCTGGCGTCTTTGCGGTCGGCGGTTGGCACATTGCGGCTGATCAAACGCGATGATCAGCGCGAAAAACTGCTGGATGTTATTGATCATGACGTGCGGCGTCTGGATCGGCTGGTCAGCGATATTTCCAACGCGTCACGTCTGGATAGTGAACTGGTTAAAGAAGAAGAACTGCCGTTCAACGTGCTGAATACGCTTAAAAACCTGGCCGAATACCATGGCGCAGAGGCCAAGTTAAAGGGTGTAGACTTTATTGACGATCTGCCGGACACGCCAATTATGGTCCATGGATTGGAAGCCCGGCTTGCCCAAGTGTTCGTCAATCTTATCACCAATGCAATTTCGTTTTGCGAAGAAGGTGATGCGATCCGTGTTTGGGCGCGCAAACGGGAAAACCGGGTTTTGATTGTGGTCGAGGATACGGGTCCGGGCATTCCAAATCAGGCCCTGTCCAAGATTTTCACGCGGTTCTATTCACAGCGTCCTGATGAGCATTTTGGCAACAACTCCGGCCTTGGGCTGGCGATTTCTAAACAAATCGTCGAAGCGCATGGCGGGGTGATCTGGGCCGAGAATATCCGCCCGACCGAGGCTGATATCACTTCAGAGCCACTGGGCGCACGATTTGTCGTGGGCTTGCCCATCTAGCAGATGGCAGGCGGGGCAAGCACATCGGGCGCGCCTAACACGACCCTACATGCAAGTTGCGTTTCCTACTTGGACACTGGTGTTCTGATTTGTGGTGCTTCCGGCAATGGGAAATCATCCCTGGCGCTACAGTTGATGGCGTTTGGGGCCATCTTGGTCGCCGACGACCGCACGATATTGACCGCACATCAGGGTATTCTGACAGCACAGGCACCACCCGCGATTGCAGGGCTTATCGAGGCCCGCGGTGTCGGGGTCCTGCAAGCCGAAACCCTGCCTTCAGTACGTGTCTCTCTTGTTATCGACCTTGACCACACGGAAACCACGCGTTTGCCATGCCTTAGGAATGCATCAGTGCTTGGCATTTGCGTCCCCAGCCTTCACAAAGTTGAGAGTTCGGCTTTTCCTGCTGCGATTTTGCAATATGTGAAGGCAGGAAGAAGAGATCCGTCATGACGCAACCTGAACCTATCGCGCGCCGCCTTGTTTTAGTGACAGGCCCCTCTGGTGCGGGCCGCTCCAGCGCGTTGAAGGTGTTGGAAGACGCGGGGTTTGAGGCGATTGACAACCTGCCGTTGCGGTTGTTGCCGACGTTGCTGGACGGGCCTGCTTTTGATCGGCCGCTGGCTTTGGGGATTGATCCGCGCAATCGCGATTTTTCGACAAATGCGGTGATCGACGCGCTTGGCGTGCTATCTGCACGGCCGGGACTGGCGCCAGAGTTGCTGTATCTGGATTGTTCGGTCGAAGTTCTGTTGCGGCGCTATTCCGAGACGCGCAGGCGCCATCCGATGGCCCCTGATGATCGGCCGATGCAAGGTATTTTGCGAGAGCTGGAATTGCTGGACGCAATCCGGGGCCGGGCGGATGTTCTGATTGATACCAGTGAGCTGAATGTGCACCAGTTGCGCAGTGAAGTCGAGCATTGGTTCGCCCCTGGTGGCACGCATCAATTGTCGGTGTCGGTGCAGTCGTTTTCCTACAAACGCGGGTTGCCGCGCAGTGTTGATCAGGTACTGGACTGTCGGTTTTTGACCAACCCCTACTGGCAGCCCGAATTGCGTGCTCTGAACGGGACGGATGCGACCGTGGTCAAACATGTATCCGCAGACAGCCGCTTTGACGCATTTGCCCGTCAGGTCCTTGATCTGAGCCTGCTGTTGTTGCCAGCCTATCAGGAAGAGGGAAAATCTTATCTTTCAATCGCCTTTGGGTGTACTGGCGGCCAACATAGATCCGTTGTGATGGCAGAAACTCATGCTTTGAGCCTTGCGGAGAGAGGATGGCAGGTGTCAATTAGGCATCGGGAACTGGACCGACGCAAACGGGAAGCTGGGTAGCGCGTGATCGGAATTGTTATTGTAGCACACGGGGGGCTTGCGGCTGAATATCTGGCGGCGATAGAGCATGTTGTCGGCTCGCAGGTTGGTGTGCGGGCTATTGCCATTCAGGACGATGATGACCGGCCCGCAAAAGAAAGCGAAATTTGCGCGGCGGCAGACGCCGTGGACAAGGGTGACGGGGTCGTTTTGGTCACGGACCTGTTTGGCGGGTCGCCATCAAATCTGAGCCTGATGGCGTGCCATCCCACAAATCGTCGCATTTTATATGGCGCAAATCTGCCGATGTTGATCAAGCTGATCAAAAGCCGGCACAAACCGGTGCCGGATGCTGTACGTGCGGCGCTGGAGGCTGGCAAGAAATATATCGACAGTCAAAACGTCAGTCTGGAACAATAAGGCCATTCTCAATAATGACCCAATGCACATTGAAAATTATCAACCAAAAGGGGCTTCACGCACGGGCGTCCGCCAAGATGGTTGAAGTGGTGGAAGCCTTTGATGCGCGCGCCGAAGTTGCAAAGGACGGCATGTCTGCGTCCGGCGACAGCATCATGGGTCTTTTGATGTTGGCAGCGTCAATGGGAAGCTTTATTGACATAGAGACCTCCGGGCCGGACGCGGATGCGTTGACTGAGGCTTTGACGACGCTGGTTGCTGACAAGTTCGGAGAGGAAGCCTGAAGATGGCAGGGCCAGGACTTAGTGCGGCAGAGGTTGGGTTCCGTTGGTAGACAGCACACAGCATAGCAAAGCCGAAGACGTGGACGAGACAGTCAGTTTTAGCAAATATGACCGCAGTAGCCTGTCTTATGCCTCCACGTTTGAGGATCCGGTTAAGTCGGCGATTATTCAGGTTATGGAAGCGCTGACCGGCAAGCTGACGATTTTGCGGCTCATTCGTAAATTCGAACGGCAGGGCGCGCCGAAAGGTCAGGCGTTCTGGCGTGCGGCGCTGGACGTGATGGGTATTCAGCTGACCACGCCGCAGGCGCAACTGGACCGCATTCCCAAAGAGGGTCCTGTGATAGTGGTGTCCAATCATCCCCACGGCATGGTCGATGGCATGATCTTTGCCGATCTGATTGGACGGGTGCGTCCGGATTACCGCATTTTGACGCGCTCGCTTTTGACCTCAATAGATGAGGTTGCAGGGTCTTACATGATCCCAGTACCGTTTCCGCATGATCCGGATGCGCAGCGCAAGGGCGTCGAGATGCGGGCGAAAGCGATGACACATCTGAAAGAGGGCGGGGTTGTTGCCTTGTTTCCGTCGGGTGTTGTTGCCACGTCCGAGACGTATTTCGGGCCTGCAATCGAAGCGGAGTGGAATGTTTTTACGGCCAAATTGATCCGAAGGTCAGGTGCTACGGTCTTGCCGATCAAGTTTCCGGGGCAAAATTCACGCGCGTATCAGATCGCAAACAAGCTGTCGCCAATGCTGCGTCAGGGATTGCTGCTGCACGAAATTGTCCATTCGCTGAACAAGCCGCAGGGTCCGATTGTCGGCTATCCGATTGCGGATACAGAAATAGACAAATGGGCCGATGATCCGCGTGGATTTATGGCCTGGTTGCGGGCCCATACGCTGGCGTTGGAAAGCTGACACAAAGGGGCGCCTTGCGGCGCATTCCATTCCTTATTTGCATATATCCTTGGATCGGTGATCCGCAGAAATGTGGCGTTTGATCAAGATGGGGGATCAGAATAGTTTTCTGGCCTCCGGCGGCGATATTTTTGCCAATTGGAAGCGGTTCATAGAGCCTTGCCTGCAACATGATCACGCTTTGTGGCGTCAAATCAGAGTTTTGAACGCGAAAAGAAATACGAGATACCCAGGAAGCAAAGGCGGGATGCTTTAGCGCGTTGGGACGGGGGTTTCGCCGCGATAGTCGTAAAAGCCGCGTTGGGTTTTGCGCCCCAGCCATCCGGCCTCGACGTATTTGGTGAGCAAAGGGCAGGGGCGGTATTTGGTGTCGGCAAGCCCATCATGCAGCACGTTCATGATCGCAAGGCAGGTGTCGAGGCCGATAAAGTCAGCCAATTCCAGCGGGCCCATGGGATGGTTGGCGCCCAGCTTCATTGAGCTGTCGATGGATTGAACGTTACCGACACCTTCGTAGAGGGTGTAGACGGCTTCGTTGATCATTGGCATTAAAATGCGATTGACGATGAATGCGGGGAAATCTTCGGCTGAGGCAGCGGTTTTGCCCAGCCGTTCGACGACTTTCTTGCAGGCGGCAAAGGTTGCCTCATCCGTGGCAATGCCGCGGATCAGTTCGACCAGCTGCATTACCGGAACCGGATTCATAAAGTGGAACCCCATGAATTTTTCGGGCCGGTCCGTTCGGCTGGCAAGCCTGGTGATCGAGATGGAGGAGGTGTTTGAGGTCAGGATAGTGTGCGCTTGAAGATGCGGTAGCAAATCCTCAAAAATTGCCTGTTTGACTGTTTCGCGTTCGGTTGCGGCCTCGATGATCAGGTCGGATTGGCCCAGATCTGACAGGGTCGCGGTAGTAGTTATGCGCGCCAGTGCTTTGGTCTGGTCTGCGCCGGTGATTTTACCGCGGGTGACCTGGCGGTCCATATTCTGGGCCATCAAGGTCATGGCATTCTTGAGGGCTTCGTCGCTTATGTCATTCAGCAGGACATCATATCCGGCCAGTGATAGAACGTGTGCGATGCCGTTGCCCATTTGTCCGGCACCTACGATCCCGATTTTGGTTATTTCCATGACGCACCCTTTGACTGCCTGTCGGACAATAGGGGGCAGAAGCCATGGGCTGCAAGGGCGCAGATCGGTTAAAATCCGTCTCAAATTGACGCGTTAAGAAAATCTAAGGACGAGGAGGTCATTTTCAGAGCTGGTGAGAAACAGCAAAGGGTGGGTGATATGACCTACGGATCATTAGGGCCGGGGGCACTTGACTATTTACCGTGCCGTTATGGCAAGTCGAAACTGTTATTCCGTGGACCAAAACGGCGTCTGGACGCGCCTTTTATTGCGTTCATCGGAGGGGCGGAAACTTATGGAAAATTCATCAGAACGCCGTTTCCTGCGATGACCGAAACGGAGTTGGGGGTGAATTGTGTGAACTTTGGCATTCCCAATGCCGGCGTTGATGTTTTTTTAAACGATGCGATGATTTCGCATGCGGTCGACCAATCGCGGGCCACTGTTGTTCAGGTTCTTGGGGCGCAAAACCTGTCCAACAGGTTTTATTCGGTGCATCCGCGTCGCAATGACCGGATTGTCGCGGCATCGCCAATGGTGCGCACGATTTACCGTGATGTGGATTTTACCGAATTCCACTTTACCAAACATATGCTGAACTGCCTGCACGTCGTCTCGGTTGAGCGATTTGCGACGGTGCGTCAGGAATTGCAGGCAGCCTGGGTGGCGCGGATGCGGTTGTTGCTTGAACGGGTGAACGGAAAAACTGTGCTTTTGTGGATGGCGGACCGGCCACCGCCATTGGAGGCTGATATGGGGTTTCATCCAACGAAATCTATGGACCCCTTGTTTGTGACCCGCGAAATGCTGGATGCCTTGTCATCCTATGCAACCGAATTCGTCGAAGTGACAGCGACAGCTGACGCTATGGCCTGCGCTGCGGATGACATGTATTTCAGTGACCTGGAGGCGCCAACGGTCAAGGGGGTGCTGGGACCGAAAACGCATGCTGACGCTGCGGATGCATTGGCCAAAACATTGGCGCGGATGCTTTAAACGCAAACGACCCATGCGAAATGCACGGGTCGTTTTGTTGTTTCAGGGTGTGGCGGCTTAGCCCAGCTTTTCTATAAGCTCGGGCACCGCGTCAAACAGGTCTGCAACAAGGCCGAAATCGGCAACCTGGAAGATCGGCGCCTCTTCGTCTTTGTTGATCGCCACGATGACTTTGCTGTCTTTCATACCGGCCAAATGCTGGATTGCGCCTGAGATACCGACGGCGACATAAAGGTCAGGGGCGACGACTTTGCCGGTTTGACCGACTTGCCAATCGTTGGGGGCATAGCCTGAATCGACCGCAGCACGCGATGCGCCGACGGCCGCGCCAAGTTTGTCTGCCAGTTTTTCGATCAGCGCAAAGTCTTCTTCTGATCCGACACCACGGCCGCCTGATACAACGATCCCGGCGGATGTCAGTTCGGGGCGGTCGCTTGCGGCAACTTTGTCTTCGACCCATGAGCTAAGGCCCGGATCACCCGCAGCGCTGATGTTTTCAACCGATGCGGACCCACCTGTTTCAGCGGCATCAAAGGTCGAGCCACGGAAGGTGATGACCTTTTTCGCATCAGATGATTTGACGGTTTGCATGGCGTTGCCTGCATAGATCGGGCGTTCAAAAGTGTTTGCGTCGATCACGCCGGTTGCGTCAGAAATGATCATAACGTCCATCATCGCGGCAACGCGCGGCATGATGTTTTTGGCGTCGGTGGTTGCAGGTGCGACAATATGCTCATAGTCGCCCGACAGCGACACCAAAAGATCGGCCACTGGTTCGGCCAGACGTTTTCCGTAGATTGCGTCTTCGGCGCAGAGCACTTTGGCAACGCCCGAAATTGTTGCGGCTTCGGCGGCGGCAGCAGCGCATGTCGCACCTGTGCACAGTACAACGACATCGCCCAAGGATTGCGCGGCTGTGACTGCCTTGGCTGTGGCGTCCATTGCCAGTTCGCCGTCGGTGACTTCGCCCAAAAGAAGTACAGTCATTATACAGTCCCCGCTTCTTTAAGTTTCGCGACCAGCTCGTCCACCGATGCCACTTTGATACCTGCGGCCCGCGACGCCGGTTCAACCGTCTGGATGATTTCCAGACGTGGTGTGACGTCAACGCCGTAGTCGGCGGCGGTTTTTTCGTCCATCGGCTTTTTCTTGGCCTTCATGATGTTAGGCAATGACGCATAGCGCGGCTCATTCAATCGCAGATCAACTGTCATCACGGATGGCATTGCGACCTGAATGGTTTGCAGGCCGCCGTCAACTTCGCGTGTGACTTTGGCTTTATCACCTTCAATTTCGATCTCGGAGGCAAAGGTAGCCTGGCTCCAGCCCAACAGGGCGGCGAGCATTTGGCCAGTGGCGTTCATATCGTTGTCAATTGCCTGCTTGCCGCAGAGCACCAGACCAGGCTGTTCTTCGTCGACAATCGCCTTCAGAATCTTGGCAACGGCCAGCGGTTCAATGTCCTGGTGCACGTCGTCGGCGGCAATCACAAGAATGGCGCGGTCTGCACCCATCGCCAGCGCAGTGCGCAACGTTTCCTGGGATTGTTTGACGCCAATTGAGACGGCGATCACTTCGTCCGCCTGACCGGCTTCTTTCAGACGGATGGCCTGTTCGACGGAAATTTCGTCAAACGGGTTCATCGACATCTTTACGTTGGCAAGATCAACTCCCGATCCGTCCGCTTTCACGCGTACTTTTACGTTATAGTCGATCACGCGTTTGACAGGTACCAGAACCTTCATTTGCGGTTTTCTCCTTGGTTGCGACCTTGGCTTTTGGGCCGGTCATTTGGTGTCTCTGGGCGGTGTTTAACGAAGCTGGTCGTTGCGATACAGTTCAAAATCGCCATTTCGGGGCCTTAGCGCGCCGGATATTACGCTTTTCAGGATATTCATACAAAATACCGGGGCAAGGTCATGGGATCATCGGTTGGCGCCCGGCACCCAAAGCACGTCGATTTTGCCATCGTCGTTTGCGATGCGTGCTGCCACAAAAAACCAGTCACTCAGGCGGTTTAGGTATTTGACGGCGGATGTGTTGATCGGCGCCGCGGTGGCAAGCTCGACGCTTAAACGCTCGGCGCGGCGCGATACTGTGCGGCAGACATGCAGATGGGCTGACAAGGCTGTGCCACCAGGCAGAATAAAGCTGCGCAGCGGTGCAAGGTTTGCATTCATCGCATCAATTTCTTGCTCCAGCCGTGTGACTTGCGCGTCGTTCATCCGCAAAGGCGGGTATTCGGCCGCGGCGTCTTTTTCCATATCTGGTCTGCACAGGTCCGCACCCAGATCAAACAGGTCGTTTTGAATGCGGCTTAGGGCTGCGTCCATTGGGCCATTTGCCGCCAGACGCGCCACACCTACGAAGGAATTCAATTCGTCCGAGGTTCCATAAGCGGTCACGCGCAGATCATATTTTGCGACCCGTGCGCCGTTGCCCAATGCAGTTTCGCCCGCGTCGCCGGTTTTGGTATAGATCTTGTTGAGAACGACCATGGTGCATTAGCCCCCTGATTTTCTGAAATAGATGTAAATGACAATCAATATGACAGCGATGAATTGCGCAAGGATACGGTAGCGCATCAATTTGTTGCTGTTTTTCTTGTTGAATGCACCGCCCGAGGCGAAACCGCCAAGGCCCAGCATCAGCACGACAACAACCGCCACGCAGGCCAGCACAACGACGATCAGCAATGGGTCATTCAGCATCTGGCTTCCTTTCGTATGTTGCGGCAGATGTAGCGGGGTGAACGCCAAAAGCGAAACGGATTCTTATGCCCAGTGCCGTATCATCCGCGCGACAACACCCAATCCAAGGCGCGAACAGGTAAAATGCGCCGGAATATCGCCATGATGTAGGTGGGGGTTGTGACGAAATATCGCGGCTTGGGACGTTTGGCATTCAGCGCTGTCACAAGCTTTTCTACCACCGCCTCGGGGGGCAGCTCAAATGTGTCGGAGCCGGAACTTTCATACAGTCTTTTGCGCAGTTCCTTGTCATATTGGTCGGCACGAGGCGAGGATTGCCAATCTATCCAGCGCTCAAAATTCTGGATGGCATTTATCCGGAATTTGGTGGTGATTGGCCCTGGTTCGATCAGGATCACGTGAATATCTGTGTCGCGCATTTCGATGCGCAGCGTGTCTGTCAGCCCTTCGAGCGCAAATTTCGTGGCGTTGTACGCGCCTCGCCATGGCATCGTCACGAAACCCAACACGGATGAACATTGGACGATATGGCCGTGGCCTTGGGCCCGCATAATCGGGATTACTGCGCGGGTCAGGTCATGCCAGCCAAAGAAATTGGCTTCAAAAATCTCGCGCAGGGCGTCGGTTGGCAAGTCTTCGACAGCACCTGGTGTGGCAAATGCGCCGTTGTTGAAAACGGCGTCCAATGTGCCTTCCGTGGCGGTCAGAACTTCGCTGAGTGCGGATGCGATGGTCTTGGCGTCGGCATAGTCCAGCAACGGGCTGTCAAATCCTTCGGCACGCAGGCGGGCGCAATCTTCGGGCTTGCGGCAACTGGCAAATACGCGCCAGCCTTTGGTCCGCAATCCAACGGCTGCCGCATAGCCGATGCCGGATGAGCAGCCGGTAATCAGAATGGATTTTCGTGTCACGCGCGCACCTTTAAGATCAATCCTGGGCTTTGATGCCCGCAGATGACGATAGGTGCAATGGGTGCTGTCAGCCGTCGGTCAACAGAAAATCGGCAACCCAGCCAATGGTGCCGGTATCCATGCGGCGAAATTCGACCCAGCCTGACCCGGTGTCTTGCAATATCTCGACCTGATCACCCAGGCGCAGAGTTGAAACAGCATCATAAGACGTGCCCGGACCGCTGCGCACATTGACGGCATTGCCTGTGACCGAACGGATGTCGGTCGCGCCCTGTGACAGGGTTGAGACGGCAACCGAGCCTTCATAAATCGGCGCAACCAGACTTGGTAGCACGAGGGTTTCGACGGTGTCATTGGCCGGGAGTACCGTTTTGACCACGCGGATGGGTTCAGGTTCGGGTGTAACCGCGGGTTCGGCGTCCGCCTCTAGCACATCGGCCAAAGACGTAAGGTTCAGTGCCACACGTGTAACCACGGGTTCGTTTGCGGGTGTTTGCGCAGCCAGATCGGATGCATTTCCCTGACCAGGCTCGGCGATAACAGTGCCGCCGCGGGCTTCTACAATGGCGGCGCGGGTTGCAATCGGATCGAAATCTGATCCACCGGTTACTTCATAAAATGCCCAGCCCAAAAAGCCGAACGACAAGAAAACAAAGCGTTTCATCAATAAATTCCTCATTACAGGCCTTGGCAAACGGTACACACCTAAGGCGCCAAGATGTTCTAACAGTGCCAACCGATTCTGGCATAGGGAAAAGCGTTTGATCCTTCCCCTGCTTGCGAATTGTAACACTTAGGTCACGCATGGCCGGGTTCTTTGGCCAAAAACAGGAGGAGGAATCGACTGGTGCAGCTGCGTTCATGATAACACAACCAGTGGTTACGCGCGATTAAACGCCAAAAGAAACCTTCGCAATCGGACGTAGTGTTACAGCATGTAACAGGCTGTGAAACCTGTTGCGGTTTTGTTCCAAAGCGCAGTCGCGGGGAATTGCGGAAATTTTGTCCGCTTGTTCCGCGCAGAATGGCTCGTTACATAGCACCATGAGTGATGAGATAGATACCAAAGACACCGCGCTGCCAGAAGTGTCAGAACCGCTGCGCCGGGCGCTGGGCGATCGCTATCTGACCTACGCTTTGTCAACGATCATGCACCGTGCGCTGCCAGATGCCCGCGACGGGTTGAAACCGGTGCACCGTCGCATCCTTTATGCGATGCGCGAACTGCGGCTTGCCTCAAACGGGGGCTTTCGCAAGTCGGCCAAGATTTCCGGCGATGTGATGGGCAACTATCACCCGCATGGCGACGCCGCGATCTATGATGCGATGGCGCGTCTGGCGCAGGATTTCAACGTCCGTTATCCGCTGGTCGACGGTCAGGGCAATTTCGGCAACATCGACGGCGATAACCCCGCTGCCAGCCGCTACACCGAGGCGCGAATGACGGCCGTTGCCGAGGCGATGCTGGAAGGGTTGAACGAAAACGCTGTCGA
>JBAUHN010000484.1:0-3884 GCA_049680295.1 Sulfitobacter sp. | reverse complement strand
CAATGTCATCGCGCAACTTCTAAAGAAGGTACTCTATGTCGGCTTCTTCGCACTGTTGTTGAACAATTTCAAAACCCTTTCTGACATCATCTTTCAAAGCTTTGCCGGATTGGGCTTGAAGGCTGGCGCAGCATCGTTTGGGCCTGATCAATTGATGCGTCCGGGTTTTGTTGCTGAAACCGGTTTTACGGCGGCCTGGCCCTTGCTGGAAGCTGCCGGTGAATTGATCGGCTTTACCACCTTTTTTGAGAACTTTGTCACCATAATGGTGCTGATGCTGGCCTGGCTGATCGTGCTGCTGGCTTTCTTTATCCTGTCGGTTCAGCTTTTCATCACCATCATTGAATTCAAATTAACGACCTTAGCAGGTTTCGTGCTGGTGCCGTTCGCTCTGTTTGGCAAGACGGCCTTTCTGGCTGAACGCGTCCTCGGCAATGTAATCACTGCCGGGATCAAACTGATGGTGCTGGCGATTGTCGTGGCAATCGGTTCGACCATCTTCAGTTCCATCACCGCGCCAAGTGGTGCTGACATCACCCTTCAGGATGCTGCTTCGATCATTCTCGCTGCTATCACAGTCTTTGGGCTGGCGATCTTTGTTCCAGGCATCGCTGCCGGACTAGTCTCCGGTGCACCGCAATTGGGCGCTGGAGCTGCGGCTGGCACAGCGGTCGGCCTCATTGGTGCCGGTGTTGCAGGTGGCGCTCTTGCCTCTGGGGCTACACGCGCGGCAGGCGGGCTTGGCAAATCCAGTGTGGCAGCGGGCGCCTCCATGGCGGGTCGTACCAGTGCGGGTCTTCAAAGTGGAGGGATAGGGGGAGCGGCGCAAGCAACCCTTGCCGGTCCGATCAAGAATGCGGCTTCACGGGCGGCCTCTCCGATAGGGGATGCCTTCCGATCCGGTCAAGCATCGGGGTTCCGGGCAACTGGCGGTTCCGGATCGCCGCTTGGGTCAAGTTCTGCAAGCGCTTCCCCTTCCAACGAACAACCGGCCTGGGCCAAGAAAATGCATCGGGGCCAACGCGTGCGTGAGGCCGGCATGGTCGCAACCCACACCCTTCGAGACGGGGATCGTGGCGCCTCAGCCGAAGGGCCAAAGCTCGATCCAGACAAATGAACCCATCAAACAAAACTAAAAATAGAGACAGATGGCCTTCCAGGCCGCGAAAGGAATTCATATGATCTTCAAACGATCCCGCAATCGCTATGGCGATACACCAGAGCCCATCACGCCTTATCAAAAAGCTGCTCAAGTCTGGGACAGCCGCATGGGAGATGCACTGGCCCATGCCAGGAATTGGCGTTTAATGGCGTTCGGATCGCTCGGTCTGTCGCTGCTGTTGTCAGGGGGTGTGATCTGGCAGGCGGGTAAATCCAGCATTGTTCCCTATGTGGTGGAGCTGGAAGCTGATGGAACGGCAAGAAGTGTTCGCTCAGCCATTGAGGTCTACACCCCAAGTGATGCCCAGATCGCGTTTCATCTCGCTAATTTTATCGAGAAAGTCCGTTCGCTTCCCACCGATCCGATCATCGTGCGCAAGAACTGGCTGCAGGCCTATGACTACGCCACAGCGAGAGCTGTAAATATGTTGAATGAATATGCCCGTGAGAATGATCCATTCTCAAGGATTGGCGAACAGACCACAGCAATTGAAGTGACAAGTGTCGTTCGCGCGTCGGACACGAGTTTCCAGATCCGTTGGCTGGAGCGGCGCTATGTCAACGGATCGCTTGCCAGCACGGACCGATGGACGGCGTTGGCAAGTGTTACGCTCGATCCACCGCGCGATGCGGACACGCTTCGAAAGAACCCGCTCGGCATCTATGTGACCAGTCTCAATTGGTCGCGTGAATTGGATGCCGGATCGCCGCGCAATGCGCCTGCGGCAAATCCAGTTCAACCAGCACCTTCAACAACACAAACTCCAACCCAATTGGGAGACCCTCGATGAGACGTTCAATCCGTTTGCGCAATTCTGCTTCTATCACCATCCTGGCCTTTGCGCTTGGGCTGACCGCTTGTGCCACCAAGCCAAAGGTTCCGCAGATCGAGTATGACAATCTCGATTTCGATCCGGCCGTCTATCAGCCGGAACCTTCACCACCAGTGGAAGTCGTGAAGTTACCGGAGCCTCTGCCCTTGCCGGGACAGATGAAGAAACTGCCTGACAAAAGCATAAAGAAATCAGAAGACAAGCGGCCGCCTGAAGCGCGCATATCTGACGCCAACAAGGCGGCCAAGATGGAGCCTTCCAAGGATGGCTATATCAATGCGATCCAGAACTATCCGTTTGTCAAAGGGTCGCTGTACCAGCTTTATGCTGCCGTCAATCAGGTATCGGACATTGCGCTGGAACCCGGCGAAAAACTGGTATCGGTCTCTGCGGGCGATACCGTTCGTTGGGTGGTCGGTGATACCACATCAGGTGCCCTGCAAAGTGGGGAAGGGGATCAAAGCCAGGTTCATATTCTGGTGAAGCCGATCGCGCCCGATCTTCAAACCAATCTGGTGATCAATACCGACCGGCGGACCTATCATCTTGAAATGCACTCGACCGAAGACACTTATATGGCATCGGTTTCCTGGATTTATCCCTATTCGGATTTGATCGCACTGCAAAAACGCAATGCGGCTGCGACGCAAAGTGCCAAGCTGACCATCGATCAAGACCTCAAACTCGATCAGCTGAAGTTCCGCTATACAATTGAAGGTGATGCGCCCTGGAAACCGATACGGGCTTTTGACGATGGCAAGAAAGTCTATCTGCAATTCCCGTCAGGTCTGAGACAGGGCGATGCACCACCTTTGTTTATTATTGGCTCGAATGGAGAACCGGCGCTAGTCAATTATCGGGTGAAAGGCACTTATTATATCATCGACCGTCTGTTTGCTGCCGCTGAACTGCGTTTTGGTACGGATCCGCAACAAATCGTGCGGATCACGCGAACCGATGCGACTTATCGCACGGTTGCAGCAAAATCATCGCCCAAGAACATTTGGGGGATTCGCCATGACCGATAGCAGAAACGAAAAGATCGACCCCGAACATTTGGTGCTGCGTGCCAAACCGAGGCCTGTCACTCGCATCAGCCGCAACGTGCTCTATGCGGGCAGCGCTTTGGTTCTGGTGTTTTTGTCAGGGGCCATATTGATCGCCCTTGATCCACCCGACTGGCGCGACAGGCAACATACCGAATTGATCGGACCCGGACGAACCCAGACACCGGAAGGCATTGAAAAGTTGCCCTCCAGCTACGATCGGATTCCGAAACTTGGACCGCCCAATACCGGCGATCTCGGAAAGCCGATTACCCAATTGGAGCGCAATCTGAACATTCCTCAACCGGTTCGACAATTACCGGGATATCCACCCGATCCCGAAGAGGATTTCCGCCGTGCCGAACGGATCAGATTGGCCAGACTGGCGGCGCAAGCCAATGAGTCAAAATTGTTCTTTACGGTTGAGGCTAAACTATCCGGTTTGGCAAATGAAACTGCAGATCACAAAACTTCAAACCAGGCAAATACAAATGCTGCTTTTGATCCGTTTGCTGCTTTGGCCGATTTAAATCAACTGTCGCCGGATGCTGCTCAAGCGGACCCAAACGGACAAGCCGCGAAACTCGCCGTTCTGGAAAAAGGCCCTGATGGCAAAATCTACAACGAACATGCAATGCAAACTCCAACCTCGCCCCATCAACTCATGGCGGGGACGATCATTGCGGCCAGTCTCATCACCGGTCTGAATTCTGATCTTCCTGGAACCGTTATCGCTCAAGTGACCGAGCAAACTTACGATACCGTCAGTGGGCGTCATTTGCTTATTCCCCAAGGTTCCCGTCTTATCGGGAAATACGACAGCAATGTCGCCTTTGGTCAGAAT
>JBAUHN010000483.1:0-9393 GCA_049680295.1 Sulfitobacter sp. | reverse complement strand
TGGCCGAAGCCGGGTATCAAGAGATTGAAGCCTTTGAGAACAACAGCCTGTTTGAACGTCACGCCGATGTATGAAAACCTTAATAGCTGGACGGTGGCGCGATGAAACTGGCGTTTCTGACGATGGTCTGGCAAGATTATTGGTTGTTGGAGAAATGGATTTCCCACAACGCCAAGCTGGTGCCGAAGCGGCAATTATATGTGGTCAATCATGGCGGCGACCCCGAGGTTGACCGCATAGCAAGTGGCTGCAATGTCCTGCATGTTCCGCGCGACGAAGTAACCGTTGATCTGACCCGGCGGCGCTGGGATCTGGTGGGCGGCATCACCAATGGATTGCTGGCGTTCCATGATCGCGTAATTTGCACGGATGTGGATGAATTGCTGGTCTATGTTGGCGACAAACCCAATCTGATCGCGCATCTGGAGACGGTTGAGATGACGGGCGATGCCATCTCACCTGTCGGGCTGAACCTGATCCCAAGTGAGGACGACAACGACGATGAGACCTTGCCAGTCTTGGCGCGCCACCCCAATGCGCTGCTGAGCGCGAAATACACCAAACCCTGCATCGCAGCGGCGCGGGTGTCCTATACCATTGGCGGCCACGGCCTGATCCGCGGATCGTTTCAGATTGATCCCGAAATTGTGCTCTTTCACCTGCATTACGTGACGCCGAATTACCGCGAACGGATGGCGGCACGACAAGAGATTGTAAAAGACGCCAAGGCGCAGAATGCTTCGCTGGACGCACCTGCGGATGTGCCGGGGCGGTTCTGGATCAACTGGTCAAAGCCCGACATGATCCGCAACAAGGAGCAAGACGCAATGGCGCGGGCCAAGACACTGGATGTGAGCAACGGGTTCACCGAATGTGCGGATATTCTGCGCGCCGCTGTCGCATCACAAGGGCGTAAAACCGTGGTGAAGCCTGTCAATATCGCCGGCGGTCCCTACCGTGTTGTGGTGCCGAAAGGGTTGTTTGATCAGGTCTAAACCGCGGCCTCAGGTCTTTGTGGCCCGTTCGTCCAATTTAACGGCATCCCACAGCGCGTCCATTTCGGCCAGATCACTTTGCGAAGGAACCTTGCCCAAGGCGGCCAATTTGGCCTCAACCGCCTGGAAACGGCGGGTGAATTTGCCGTTGGCGGCGCGCAGGGCTGCCTCGGGGTCGACGTTCATGTGTCGCGCCAGATTGGCCATGACAAACATCAGATCGCCGAATTCCTCTTCGACCTCCGTCTGGGTCAGGCTGTCTTGGGCCTCGACCAGTTCTGCGGATTCTTCATGGATCTTGTCCAGCACCTGTATCGTTGAGGGCCAGTCAAACCCGACCCGTGCCGCGCGTTTTTGCAGCTTTACCGCGCGCAGCAACGCAGGCAAGGCCACCGCGACGCCGTCCAAAGTGCCCGCTTGCTTTTTTCCTGCGCGTTCAGAGGCCTTGATCGCCTCCCAATCGGCGGTTTGCTGGGCGCTGGATTTGTCGCGGGTCTCATCGCCAAAGACATGCGGATGGCGCGCGACCATCTTATCGGAAATCGCGCGCACGACCGACTGAAAGGTGAAATGCCCGGCCTCTTCACCTATCGCGGTATGATAGACGGTTTGCAGCAGCAAATCGCCCAATTCACTTTCCAATTCCCCCCAATCGCTGCGCGCAATGGCGTCGGCGACCTCATAAGCCTCTTCGATGGTGTAGGGCGCGATCGAGGCAAAATCCTGCTCGATATCCCATGGACAGCCCGTGTCCGGGTCGCGCAACCGGCGCATGATCTCAAGCAAGCGTGGCATGCCGCCATCTGGATCATGGATGAGGTCGGAAGGGTCGGAATTGGACATGGAAACACCTGTGTCTTATGTGGATCGCAAAGCCAAGAGCTAGGGGATCACGGGACAAATGACCAGATGATCCTTGCCAGTGTCTTCGCTGGATGCTGGCCAACCGCAGTGTTAGGCCCCGGTTTTTGTGAAAGAATCCGCTTGCACCTTGGACCGTTTGCTTTGACAGTTTGGGCCTGCACCAATCCACCTGTTTGAAAGGAATGTTCCGATGCCCGTGGTCAATAGAATTGCTGATTTTTCCAGCCAGATGACCGAATGGCGGCGCCATTTGCACAGTATTCCGGAACTGGGGTTGGACTGTTACGAAACGGCCGCTTTTGTTGCCGACCGGTTACGGGAATTTGGCGTCGATGAATTGCATGAAGGGATTGCAAAGTCTGGGATCGTTGCGATCATCAACGGGCAGGGTGCAGGCCCGACCATTGGCTTGCGCGCGGATATGGACGCGCTGCCGATCACCGAAGAAACCGGCCTTGACTATCAAAGCACGCGGCCCGGCAAAATGCATGCCTGCGGGCATGACGGGCATACCACGATGTTGCTGGGTGCGGCAAAGTATCTGGCCGAGACACGCCATTTCGCGGGCCGCGTGGCGTTGATCTTTCAGCCCGCCGAAGAATTTGGCGGCGGCGGCGAAGTGATGGTGCAAGAGGGCATCATGGACCGCTTTGATATCACCCAGGTCTATGCGGTCCACAACGCGCCGAATAAGGAATTCGGCGGGTTTTTCACCACGCCGGGGCCGATCATGGCGGCTGCAGATACATTCCACATTCGCATCACCGGGCGGGGCGGGCATGCCGCGCGGGCGCATGATTGTGTCGATCCGGTTGTCGCGGCAGCAGCGATTACCCAGGCGTTGCAAACCATCGTCAGTCGCAATCACAAGGCGTCGGAATCACTGGTGATCTCGGTCACACAGATCCACACCGGCACCACCGATAATGTCATCCCCGAGACGGCGTATATCAACGGCACCGTGCGCACCTTTGACAAGGACGTGCAGGCCATGGTTGTGCGCCGCATGCGCGAAATCGTTGAGGGCCATGCGGTCAGCTTCGATGTCGCGGCCACGCTGGAATTTGAATTTGGATACCCCCCAACGGTCAATGACGCGGCCAGGACGGGGTTTGCGGCCGAGGTTGCGGCAGAAATCGCGGGCGATGCAAACGTTGATGCCAATCTGGTCCCGGTGATGGGGGCCGAGGATTTTTCCTATATGCTTGAGGCGCGACCCGGCGCCTATCTGATGCTGGGGCAGGGCGAAGGCGCCGGCGTGCACCACCCAAAATACAATTTCAACGATGAGGTCGCCCCGGTAGGCGCATCCTTCTTTGCGCGGCTGGTTGAGCGCGCCCAACCGATTGAGGCAGGATAAATGGCTTTAGAAGACGCAAAAACCGAAATTGATCACGCCTTTACCCGGCAAGACCTGAAAGGCCAGAGTTACGAGCTGACCTTTGGCGGGGCGACGTCGTTTTTACGGCGCAAATATACCAAGGACTTGACCGGCGTCGATATCGCTGTGACCGGTGTGCCGTTTGATCAGGCCGTGACCAACCGCCCCGGCACCCGTCTGGGCCCGCGCGCGATCCGCGAGGCAAGTTGCCTGCAAGCGCCCGATGCGCCCTATGGATGGGATTTCGACGTGCTGAGCGAATTTGCCATCGCCGATTACGGTGATCTGGCGTTTGACTATGGGCATGTGTCGCAGTTTCCCGGCGCTTTGACGGCACATATCAAGGGAATTTTGGACGCGGGCGTGGCCAGTGTGGTGTTGGGCGGTGATCACTATATCACCTATCCCATTCTCAAGGCTTATGCCGACAAATACGGCCCCCTCAGCCTGCTGCAGTTTGACGCCCATACCGATACATGGGTCGACGATGATTTTGACCGCATTGACCACGGTACAATGTTTTACAAGGCGGTGAAATCAGGCATCGTCGATCCGGCGACCTCTGTTCAGGTCGGCATTCGAACCACAAATGAGGACACATTGGGCGTCAATATCATCGACGCGCGGACTGTGCATGAACAAGGTGCCGCCGAAACCGTTAAACAGATCAAAGAGATACTTGGCGATCGGCCCTGCTATCTGACCTTTGATATCGACGCGCTGGACCCGGCCTATGCCCCCGGTACCGGCACACCGGTCTGGGGCGGGCTGACGTCGGCGCAGGCGGCGATGATGCTGCGCGATCTGGCGGGGATCAACATCATGGGCGGCGATGTGGTCGAGGTCTCGCCGCCCTTTGACACAACCGGTGCGACAGCCATCGCCGGGGCCCATGTGGCCACCGAGATACTGAGCCTGCTGGGGTCACGGATGCGCAAAGGATCGAAAAGTTGAGCGTTAAAAACCAACCGATCAGCGGCAATGATCTGGCCCGGTTTTCCGGGCCCAACACATTTATGCGCTTGCCTTCTGTCAGTGATCTTAAGGGTTTGGATGTCGCAATTCTGGGCATTCCAATGGATATCGGCACCTCGTGGCGGTCGGGCACCCGTTTCGGTCCCAAACAAATCCGCGCCGAAAGCGCGATGTTACGGCCTTATAATCTGCAAACCGGGGCCGCACCCTTCGACAGTCTGCAGGCAGCCGATATCGGTGATCTGGCAATCAACACGTTTTCACTGTCAGACAGTCTGGCGATCATCCAGGACAGTTATACCGCCATTCTGGACTATGACGTCATGCCTGCTGCAATGGGCGGGGATCATTCGATCACTCTGCCGATCCTGCGCGCGATGCATGCGCGCTACGGACCGATGGCGCTGGTGCATGTCGATGCCCATGCGGATGTGAACGACGAAATGTTCGGGATGCGCGAAACCCACGGCACCGTTTTTCGCCGCGCCTACGAAGAGGGCCTGATCACGCCCGCCAAAACCTATCAAATCGGCTTGCGTGGCACCGGTTATTCGGCCGAGGATTTTACCGAAGCGCAGGCCTGGGGGTTTCAGCAATTCCCAAGCCATGACTTGTGGCACCGCAGCCTTGCCCCGCTTGCAGACCAGATCCGTCAGGATGTCGGTTATGAGATGCCGGTCTATGTCAGCTATGATATCGACAGTCTTGATCCGGCTTTTGCCCCCGGCACCGGCACACCCGAAGTGGGCGGTCTCACGACCCCGCAGGCCTTGGAACTGATCCGGGGCTTGCGCGGATTGAACATCGTCGGCTGCGATCTGGTCGAGGTGTCGCCACCCTATGACACCAGCGGTAACACTGCTTTGACGGGGGCGAATATCCTCTACGAAATGCTATGTGTGTTGCCGGGCGTCGCGTACCGTTAAGCTGCCAAGGCAGGGGGCAATTGCCGATGCGGGTAATAAAACTGGCGCTGTTGGCGGTACCGCTTTTGGGCATTGCGGCGCTGGCCTATGTCCGGTTTGCGCCCGGCGACGCGGCGCATTGGCATCAGCCCATCACCGCCACCAAAGACGCAGAATTCTCCAATGGCGCGATCCGGGTGATCGAAACAGATGCAACCGGGTTGGCCCGGATTGACGATGCGATGGCCGTGCTGCCGCGCACAAAAGTGTTGTCAGGTTCTGTGGACGAAGGGCGCATAACCTACGTCACAAGGTCGCAGGTTTTTGGCTTTCCCGACTACCTGACCGCCGAACAGACGGGCGACGTGCTAAAGCTTTCGGCGCGTGCGCGATATGGATTGTCAGATATTGGCGTCAACCGGGCTAGACTGCGGCAGGTTTTGGCGATCGCGAAGCTGCGATGACAAACAACCTTGCTGCACTTCGCGCCACATCGGTACGTTCAGCGACATCTGGCATTGCGCCATAAACATCCGCCCATCCACTTGCAGGCAAATGGTCTGACCCAGCTCGATCCGGCCACCGCTGCGATCGGTGCAGTAGCATTCAATCGTTTTGCCACCCGGATTGACCACATCCGCATACCCCGGCATCGCGGACACGATCAGACAGGTAAAGGCGAGGATGAAATTTCTCATGCAGACATTATAACATGGGTATCGGACTTGACCAAAGCCTTTCAATGGCGCACCAAGCCGCATGATCCCGGTAGACCGACTGCAACAAATCACCGAACGTTTTGAGTTCATCGAAGCGTCTTTGGCCGCCGGCAGAGCGGGCGCGGATATTGCTGCCTTGTCCAAGGAATATTCCGACCTGCGCGCGGTGGTGGATCAAATCAACAGCTACCGCCAGTTGATGGTCGAACTTGATGCTGCACGGGCGATGCTGGACGACCCCGATATGGCCGAACTGGCCCGCGAAGAACTGCCAATCCTTGAGGCCGCGATCCCGGCCGCTGAAACCGCCCTGCAACTTGCGCTGTTGCCAAAGAACGCAGCGGACGCAAAGCCCGCGATGCTGGAAATTCGCCCCGGAACCGGCGGGGATGAGGCCGCATTGTTCGCAGCAGACCTTTTGCGGATGTATCAACGCTATGCCGAAAACCGAGGCTGGGGCTTTGACATCATTGAAGAACAAGTAACCGAACTTGGCGGCATCAAGGAAGTCGTGGCGCATATCAAAGGTCAAAACGTTTTTGCACGGCTGAAATTTGAAAGTGGTGTGCACCGGGTGCAGCGTGTGCCCAGCACCGAAAGCGGCGGGCGCATTCACACCTCTGCCGCGACCGTGGCCGTGCTGCCCGAGGCCGAAGATGTTGATATTCATATTGAAGCCAATGACTTACGGATTGATACGATGCGGTCCTCTGGGGCAGGGGGGCAGCATGTAAACACCACCGATTCCGCCGTGCGCATCACCCATATCCCCAGCGGAATCGTGGTCACCAGTTCCGAGAAATCACAGCACCGGAACCGCGAAATTGCGATGCAGGTGCTGAAAGCACGGCTTTATGATCTCGAATTGCGTCGGGTCGACGATGAACGCTCGGCGGATCGGGCGGCGCAGGTCGGCAGTGGCGACAGGTCAGAACGGATCAGGACCTATAATTTTCCGCAAGGGCGGATGACGGACCACCGGATCAACCTCACGCTTTACAAGCTGGACGCGGTGCTGGCCGGTGATCTGGACGAGATTGTCGATGCGCTGACAGCCGATGCCCAGGCGCGGATGATGGCGGAGATGGGACAATGACCGCAGCGCAGGCGATGGCGTCAGCGACGGCACGATTGCGTGCCGCCGGTGTGGCTGATCCGGCCCGCGATGCACGCCTGCTTTTGGCCCACGCAGCCCAGGTGGATGCGGCGCGCATCACGCTGATTGCCCCCGAAGACATCGCCCCCGAAATTGCCGAACGCTATGAGCATCTGATCAGTCTGCGCGCGGTACGGGTGCCGGTATCACATCTGATAGGCGAGCGGGGTTTTTACGGGCGCCGGTTCAAAATCAGCCGCGACGTGCTGGACCCCAGGCCCGAAACCGAATCCCTGGTTGAGGCGGCATTGGCAGTTCCTTTTTCCCGGGTTCTGGATCTGGGAACCGGGTCGGGCTGTATTCTTGTGAGCTTGCTGGCCGAAAACCAGGCTGCCACTGGCGTTGGCACCGACCTGAGTGCTGCGGCCTGTTTGCAAGCCAGCGCAAATGCCGTGCTGCATCGGGTCAACGATCGCACGGTGATCACGCAATCTGACTGGTTTGCGGCAATAGAGGGACAGTTTGATCTGATTGTCGCCAACCCACCCTATTTGGCCGAGGCTGAAATGTCGCAGGTTCAGCCAGAGCTGCGCGACCATGAGCCGCGCATGGCATTGACGGATGGTCACGACGGGCTAAGCTGCTACCGGATCATTGCCGCGCAGGCCGCAGCATATTTGCAGGAGGCGGGCCGTGTGTTGGTCGAAATCGGGATGACGCAAGCTGCTGATGTGACCGAAATTTTTGCGCAAAACGATTGGGCAAAAATATCAGTGCTGCCCGATCTGGACGGGCGTGACCGGGTGATTTGCGCGCGAAAAACTGCCTAAAAGCGCCGCTGACCCTTATTAACCCGATTTTTAGGCTAATATTTTAAGAATCATCCAGAATAGCCCTTGCCCCACGGCACCGTGCGTGCTTATTCAAAGATGTTGCAGCGGTGGATACTTCACAGTGGTCCCGCGCGGCGTTTATGCCCAACATATCGCAATCCGGTTTTCCTTACCGCCTGAACCGCGGCACCGGCGTTCCGAACAACAGCACAAGGCTGAATTTAATTCATGAAATCGTCTAGATCCCGGTCCCGGTCAAAGAACAATCGTAATCGCAATCAACAAGGTGGCGGCAGTGTCGTCAACCGTGTGTTCGACAGTTCTGGACCCGAAGGTAAAGTGCGCGGCACACCGCAGCAGATTATCGAGAAATACAATCAATTGGCGCGTGATGCCCAGCTGAGCAATGACCGTGTCGCAGCGGAGAACTTTCAACAGCACGCCGAGCATTACACCCGTATGCTGAGCGAGGCACAGCGCGAGATTGATAGCCGTCGCGAAGAACAGGAACGCCAAAACCGCGAACGTCAGGCCGAACGGGACCGCGAACGCAATGAGCGTGAAGAACGCGAGGCCCGCGATGCGGCGGCGCAAGCTCCAGCCACACCGCGCGATCCCGATCCATCCGAGGCCGCACAGCCGGATGTTATTCAAACGGCCCCGACGCAGCCTGAGACGGCGACAGACAATGACAGCACGCTGGTTGATACACCCGAAAGCCAGCCAAAACCGAAACCACGCACGCCACGCCGCAAGCCGCGCCCCAAACCAGAGGCCAGCACGCCCGATCAGGGCGGCAGTGACGCGCCGAAAGTGGCTGAGTAATAAAGCCCGTTATGGCGCGTCTACTGCACGGGCCAAGGCACAAAACCCTTCGATTGAGATTTGTTCGGCGCGATCTGTCGGCGACAGCCCAGCGGCTCGCAGACGGTCTTCGATATCGGGCGCCAGCCCCTTAAGCGCCGAGCGCAGCATTTTGCGGCGCTGATTGAACGCTTTGGCGACGACCGTGGACAGGGTGCCTGCATCTGCCTCAAACTGCGGCGTTGCGCGGGCCACCAGGTGTACGACGCTGCTGGATACTTTTGGCGGCGGGGTAAAGGCTTCGGGCGGCAGTTGCATGACGATTTTTGCCTCCGTGCGCCATTGCGCCAGGATCGCCAGCCGTCCGTAGGCTTTGCTGCCCGGTTGGGCGACAATGCGTTCGGCCACTTCGCGTTGAAACATCAAGGTCAGACTGTCCCAAAACGGCGGCCATGAGGCCGGGGTCAGCCAGCGCACCAAAAGTTCGGTTCCGATGTTATAGGGCAGGTTGGCCGCGACGCGAATGGGCGGCGTCAAATGCGCCAGCGGATCAATCGCCAATGCATCCCCTTCGATGATTGTCAGCCGACCCGGGTAGGCGTCGGAGATTTCGTGCAAGGCGGGCAGGCAGCGCGTATCTTTTTCGATCACCAGCACATGGCGCGCGCCTTCGGCCAGCAACCCGCGTGTCAGCCCGCCGGGGCCGGGGCCGATTTCCAGCACGTCACAACCGCTTGGATCACCAGACTGACGCGCAATTTTGGCTGTCAGGTTCAGATCCAGCAGAAAATTCTGACCCAGTGATTTCCGCGCACTTAACC
>JBAUHN010000482.1:0-1595 GCA_049680295.1 Sulfitobacter sp. | reverse complement strand
TTTTGTTTGTTGCATAACATCTGTCCTAGATGAGAAAGAAATAAACGGGAACCCGAGCCTCGTAGCTATCACTACGGGGCTCTTTTTTTTAAGACCTTGCCCATGGGCCACGGTAAGTGTATCGCGAGTCGGGACTTTTAGTATCTGACAAGGGCCACGCCCGTCTAAATGTTGACACTGAGAACTGCCACGATTGATGTCGGTAAGTGTTCTAACAACAAGTCTAGGGCGGCTACGCCACCGTAGCTGAGGCCGAGACGCCACCCTGCGGGTGCCGCCCCGGCCACGCTAAGGCAGAAAAGGACGGATAGAGCCTTCGATAGAGCCAAAAACCAGCCAGCAAAGCGCGGAAGCGACACATGAGGCCACAGGAAGCCCGTACCGCGACCAAAGAAGTGCGGCATGCCTTGACTTGACGAAAGGGCAGGGGAGGGGGCTATCGACTACTGAGGGGGATCATGGCTGACATGGATCAATGATCCATCCGGAAACCGAACATGGACCTCAGTAACCACGCAAGAATTGTCACCGGGAATGTAGCGGTAGTACAAACCAGTACAACGACCACCGTCTTCAAAAACGAAATAGTCCCCACGCTTAGCGACGCTAATTTGAGGAAATCTGGCCTCCATCTCCCCGTGAAGGGACTCTGACCGAGGCCAAGGGTCGTCAGGATTAGCATCTAGCCAGTACGATTTCTTTTGATACGACTCGCCAGCACCACGGGAGCAGAAGTAGCGTTTTTTATTGAACTCTTCGACCGGGCTCTTTGTCAGGTACTTAGAAATGTAGCTGCCAATCCGAACAGAACGGCGCGAAGCTCGCTGCACTTTAATTTGCTGCATGTCGACATTGCCCGGTGTATCTTTTCCGCGCTCATCCCCTTTCCCTCCGAGGGCGATGTACCAAAGCCGGCGAATCAACGCGACCGGAATATAGCTTGTAACAGCCGCATGCAGGTGCATATGCCCCGGGTTTGTCGGGTGCCGTTCCGGCACACAGATGTACTCAAGCCGTTTACCCGTAGCACGGTAGTAGAGCCTGGTGAACACCGCCCACCTTTTTTTCAACTCTTCAAAATCGGTGACTTTCGCCCTGGTGGTCAGCGTGAGCAAATGCGTAACGCCAATACCACGGCAACGCCTTCTGACTTCCGAGCGGGCTCGGCGGCGAGCGACAGCGAGAGATTTTTCGCTTGGCCCATCAGGCGACTCTTCGCGGGCTTTCGGGGGTTTACCAAAACCGTAGTTATTCGCTACGTCGCGGTCCCGCGCTTTCTCCATATCAACCACCGACACAGAGACCTCAAAACCGCCATCCGGGAATGCGTAATGGGTAAGCCGATAACGCTCAGGCCAGTGATCGCGGCCATCTCGCCACGGGTCTAGGCCGTCCAGATCAGGGTTTTGCTCAAGCGGGCTGTTTGGTGTCAGAATAGAGGGGAACATTGAGAGCGCCTCCCTGCTTTTTTTGTTTGTTGCATAACATCTGTCCTAGATGAGAAAGAAATAAACGGGAACCCGAGCCTCGTAGCTATCACTACGGGGCTCTTTTTTTTAAGACCTTGCCCATGGGCCACGGTAAGTGTATCGCGA
>JBAUHN010000481.1:0-7945 GCA_049680295.1 Sulfitobacter sp. | reverse complement strand
GGGTCACAAAGTTCGCCGCATCGGGGTTGTGGACAATTTCGTCGCGGCGGCGTTGACAAGCACCGATGTATCAACAGTAGCATGGGTCGGGTTGAGCCCTGCGATGTTGCCGCTCATAAAACGCGCGTTGCAGGGCGTGTCCGCTGCCAAAGGGGCAGTGAATGCAATTGCAAGCAACGGGGGCGGCAAGTGCGGTTGAGGTGAAGGGAAATGATCGGTTCATGGTGACTCCAATTGAGTTTGTGTTTCGATGTCTTGAAAAATTTGATGAGGGAGCGCTACTTGCTGGGGTCACCCGACGCCCAGGCCACACCATCCCCACGGTCCATGGTCGCCATCTGCGCCATGTCGGCATCGTCGATGGTGAATGAGAACAGATCGAGGTTCTGCGCCATCCGGTCCGGGTTCAGGCTTTTGGGCAGGACGGCATAGCCATTCTGGACGCCCCACCGCAGCAAAAGCTGGGCCTCAGAGACGCCGTACTTTTGCGCCATGCCTTTGAAAGCTTCTCCGTCTGCCTTCATCTCATCGGTCTTGGCACTGTCCTGACCGGGCTCTGTGCGCCAGGTGGAAAGCGGGACAAGACTGCTATAGGCGATCGGTGAAATGCCGTGCCTCGCCATATGGGCAAGCAGGTCGGGTTTCTGCGACCAAGGATGCAATTCGATCTGGTTGGCGTCAGGCATCGGCAGGCCGGCGGCGGCGATCTCATCAAGATGGCTTTCATTGAAGTTGCTCACGCCAATGGACCGGGCCTTGCCACTGGCTTGCAACTCCAGCAGGGCGCGCCATTGTTCTAGGCGCCGCGCACCGCCATAGGGCGCATGGATCAAGTAAAGATCAACATAATCTAATCCCAGACGCGCGAGGCTTGCATCGCATTCCTCGATGGTTTGTGCACCGGTTTTGGGCGCGTCGCCCCAAGCGGGATTTCCGGGCCACAGCTTGGCCGTCACGAATAGATCAGCGCGCGATAGCCCCTCGGCCTGCAGCCCTTTCCTGATCCCGGCGCCAACCGCCTTTTCATTATGATAACCAGAGGCGGTGTCGATGTGCCTGTAGCCCGCAGCGATTGCAGAATTGATTGCGGTTTCGGCGTCATCATTCGAGATCAGATATGTACCAAACCCTACTGCCGGGATGGAAGTGCCCGAATTAAGGGCGAAGGTGGTTTGTGGTCCAGACATGCAGTGCTCCATTCATGGATGTTAATGACTGAAAGCTATGTGCATGGCCGAAACCTGTCCTGCCAAATTCTCCAACAGTTATGTCAATTCCTCCGAATGCTTGGGAAAATGCGTGATCTTACGGAACGCTCCTGATAGGGATCGGCAGAGGAGGCGCCAATGATGTTTGAGAGATTACAGCACCTGTCAGCAGAGCTTTCAAGCCGCGAATCCGCACATTCGGGCAGAATTCTTCCCGCCGCACACATATTTCAACGCGAAGAAGTCACCGCGTTTGAGGCTGTCGTCTATAACCCTGTGATTTGTCTGATCCTACAGGGGAGAAAAGAAATGAACGTCGGTCAGCAATATGTTGCATTGGCAGAAGGGGATGCACTTTTGGTCAGCCACGACTTGCCCGTGACGTCCAAAATTACTGAAGCCAGTTCCGATGTTCCCTACCGCGCACTCATTTTGTCATTGGACCTGAGCATTCTGCGCAACCTTTATGAACAGGTCGGCGAAGCGGTGTCTGAGGCGCATAACGCGAAATCTCTCTCGGCGAGTGTGGCTGATCCCGCATGGGTCGCTCCAATCGTGCGCTATCTGGAATTGATGGATGCACCCCTTGATGTGCAGGTCCTTGGTCCGATGATCTTGAAGGAAATCCACTACCGTCTTTTGTTGTCGCCGATTGGCGGCATGTTGCGGAACCTGCTGTCGGTCGACAGCCATGCCAGCCGGATCGCCAAGTCCATTCAACTGATCAGGACCAATTTTCGAGAGCCGTTAGTGGTGGGCGAACTGGCCGAAGTCGCCGGAATGAGCCAGTCGTCGTTTCACGAGCACTTCAAATCTGTGACCGGCACCTCACCGTTACAGTATCAAAAAGACCTTCGGATGATCGAGGCGCGCGTTTTGTTGGAGCGCGGTGCCCCTTCTGTATCTGTCGCCGGATTTGAAGTGGGCTACGAAAGCTCCACGCATTTCAGTCGGGACTATTCCCGCAAATTCGGCTGCTCCCCCAAACACCACCTAATGCGTTTCTAATTTGACCTGAGACATCAAGCATCGCTTTTCGCGTTTGACCGAAGGGAAAGGCAGCTAACAAGTGGTTCAGGTTTCATTCGAAACGCTCCAGCGTGGGCGTCATAGTTTACTTCTGCGGTAAGCAAAGCACACATTCAATCAGAGTGGGTCAGCGGAAATTTCGTCCCGCAATGCGGCCGCTGACCTATGTCACTCTGCGTGTCCGTTCTGGGCCAGAAATGCTTGACGGTTGGGTCAATATTGCATGACGCAGTCCCTCGATTAAAGCGTCCCGCCTTTAACCTGAGCCATTAAGCATCACTTTTCGCGTTGAGCCGCAGGCGAAGGCAGCGAACAAGTGAAACATGTTTAAGGCGGGGCGCTCTAGGTTCAGAAAATTGCGGTCATCGGGTCAAAGATGCGCGCCTTCCACATCAGGACAAAAAACAGCGCCTTTTGCAGTGCTGTCTTGCGTTCTGGCTTGTCGCACTTCAGAGCAGCAACATTATACTGTTTGCTGATCACCCGTCTTCCAAAACCAGTCGGATCCCCAGATTATCCGGCGGAACACCGGCAGCACATCCGCCGCCCCTCGCATCGCGCACGAAATCTATGATGAAAGCACGGTGTTTGCCCTGGGCGGCACGCACGCCGCAATAATCGGTAGTGCTGGTCAGCTCGGATCCATCGCCCGACACAGTCCCGTTCTGGAAACAGGTATCTGTCCATTCCCAGATATTGCCGCCGATATCTACGACCCCATAGGTGTTGGCCCCGTAGTGACCGATTTGGCGCAACTCGGGATCACTTTGCCCGCGCAACGCGGCCTCTTCCCGGTATCTGGCGATCCAGCGTTTTGAGGGGTCCGGATCGTTTGATAATGGCCCAAGAGATACCTGCACATACCGGTCTCCAGCCGCACGCACCCACTCTGCATCCGTGGGCAAGCGCCAGGTCTGCTGGGTTTGTTTCGACAGCCAACGCGCATAGGCCGTTGCATCGAGGTAACTGATGTTTACCTGTGCAAATTCAGAAGCTGACTGGCTGGTCGAGGGCAGGCAGGCCGCGTCTGCCACACAGCGTCCGTATTCCGCCTGACTGACATGGAATTTCATAATTCGTAAAGCTTTGGCCGCTTTGCGTTGCTCGGCGGGGGCGTCCACAATGCGATTGCCGGTGCGAAACTCTCCGGCGGGTCGATAGGTGTAGGCGCCAGCCGGAATGACAGCTACCTCGGGTCCCGGCAGCGCGGCGGGTGGCTGATAGATCACCCAGCCAAGCGCCAGGGCGGCAGCGGCAATCACGGCCAGTGATTTCAGGGGCAAAGCAATCCGCATGAGGTCAACTTTCATCGCAAACAGGGCCGCTGATCGCCAGCCGCCCTGCCAGTTATCTTAGGCCAACGCATCTATGGCAGCGCGGTGCGGCCTTCATGTGCGCCATCATAGGGTGTCGGCGGCAGAACCTGTTCCATCAGATCATTGTTCCAGTTGCCGTCGACAATCACGTGGGCCGTGGCACCAAGATTGACCGCCTCGATCAGGTTGTGATTGACGTAAGCATAGACGCCGGGTTGCAGGAATTCATACAAGGCTGCCCCGGCCGAGCCGCCCCGGATGAACCAGGTTTCAAGATCGCGTTCCGGCGGGTTGTTGAATTTGCCGGTTTCCCAAACCAAATCACCGTGGCCCCCAATCAGGTGCGGGCGACTGTCGCGGTTGGCCTGGCTGTGGACAAACAAAACCCGCTCGCCCTGCGACGCGGTAAGTGCGTTTTCCCCGGTCAACGCACCCACGCTGCCATTGAATGTAACATGGGTCGGGATCAGCCCGTTCATCACCTCCAGCGTATCAGGATAGCTTTCGCCGACGTCCTCGTAGCGCTTGTAATCGCCGTTTTCATCTTTGGGGATATAGAAATCATTTTCGCCAACATAATAGGCCCGATCATAGGACACAGGGCTGCCCTTGTCGTCCTTTAGCCCGTCGCGCGGCAAGATCATGATCGCTCCAGACATGCCGGACACCACATGCCACGGGATCATCGGCCCCCCCGGCGCACAGTGATAGACAAATGTGCCCGGGCGGGTCGCTTTAAAACGCAACACCACTTTTTCACCAGGATTGACCAGGGTCAGTGATCCACCGCCCAAAGCACCTGTTGCAGCGTGGAAATCAATGTTGTGCTGCATCAGGTTGTCTTCGGGATTGTAAAGCGTGAGCTCCACATAATCCCCTTCATGCACCACCATCAGCGGGCCGGGCATCGACCCGTCAAATGTCATCGCCTGCAAATAGGCGCCATCGGCAATCTCGACTTCTTTTTCGATGATGGTCATTTCAAACTTGACCAGCGATGGCCCGGTTGTGGCCACTTGTTCATGCTCGTGCACGAAGGGCGGGCGGACCAATTTGTGACTGCGCACCGGCAATGTCGACAGATCCACAGGCGCGGCGGCGGAGGTGTCCATTATCTCTTCGGCTTTCGCCTTTTTTACGACATAGGGTGATGCCGCGACAAATGCGGCTCCTATCAAGGCGGCTCTTCGGGTAAGCATAACATCTCCTTTGCTTGGACCTGTGGTTGCAAAGGACTTTATGTCCATTGGACAAAGTCTTCTGTGTGCTGGGACATCGTTTTTTGGGGGGCGAGGGGACTCACCAAGGCAAAGGGGCAAAAATGCATGCTAATGCGCTGATCAATACACCACCACATTGACGGTCCGATGCTGATATGGTCAGCCTTGTTGAAGGCTGTCATGCGGTGACGTTTTGTTTAGGGGAAATATGCGGAAAATCTAGCCTCAACTAGGGACACTTTGGGTAGCACAGCAACTTCGATCCGGCAGAGTAAAGCGACCTGCTTGAGCCCCGGTAATCCCCCTTCTTGGCGATAGGGGCGACGTTGTCGTGAGTTAGTTCATAGAGCTTGCGACGCGCATGCGCCCAGCAAGCTTACTGCAGGTAAGAGACTAAAAAGAGACTAAGAAAACAAAAAAGGACTTAGCGAAATACAGCTAAGTCCTTGAATTTATTGGCTCCGGCGGTAGGGATCGAACCTACGACCAATTGATTAACAGTCAACTGCTCTACCGCTGAGCTACGCCGGAACGGTTTGGGCGATATAGCAGTGGCGATTTGGCGCGTCCAGAGGGTTTTGTTGCAAAGCTGCGAAAAATTGGGGTGGACTAGCTGTTTCGTTGAAATTGGACCGAGGCATGTAGATTTGACACCGGAGACACCGTGGATTTTCCCATAAGATCAATCAGATGTGCCAGAACATTGCGTGTCGCGGCACCCAAAAGCGCTGGTGGTGTTGCGGTGTAGATTGCCCGTGCCAGTGTCTCGGCGTTGCCGGGGCCATCCGATAACAGCCGCAAGATCGCCGCTTCGCGTGCGTTTCGATGGTCGATCAGCCACGACAACCGTCCCCTGGGGTCCCAAACCGGGGCACCGTGGCCGGGGTAGAACACACGCCATGTCTGTGACTGCAATCTGTGGCATGACGCCATAAACTCGGTCAGATCGCCGTCTGGAGGTGACACCAGCGAACTGGCCCAGCCCATCACGTGATCTGCGGTAAAACAGGCGTCATTCCATGACAGACACAGGTGATTACCGATGTGACCTGGGGTGTGCAATGCGTGCAATGTCCAGCCATTTGCCGAAATCTCTGCGCCGTCATTCAAGGTCTGGTCGGGGACAAAGCTGTTATCAATGCCTTCGCCTCCGCCGACCATGCCGCCTTGGGCAAGCTGCGTCATGATGGCAGAGCGGCCTGCCGTGGCATCGCCATATGCCAGCACAGGGGCGCCGCAACGGTCCGCCAGGGGACGTGCCAGTGGCGAATGGTCGATATGGGTGTGGGTGACGATGATGTGGCTGATGCGTTGATGTGGGGCAACAGCGCGCAAAATCGCTTCCAGATGCGCCATGTCTAGGGGTCCGGGGTCAATCACAGCGAGATCACTGTCGCCCAACAGATAAGTATTTGTGCCACGGTAGGTCATCGGCGACGCATTGGGGGCCACGATCCGGCGCAGCCCCGGCTCCAGTGTCTCGGCATCACCAATGGCGGGGTCAAAATCATCGGGTGGCGTCATCGGCTTTTGGCTCTTTCTTATGGTCAACGGCGTCGCTAGGGTTCGCTTATGTCTTTTACCTGGCTCAAACATTATATGCCACGCGGTCTTTACGGACGGGCCGCTCTGATCCTGCTTTTGCCGGTGGTGTTTTTGCAACTGGTTGTCACCGTTCTGTTCATCACCCGCCATTTTGAGGCCGTAACCCACCAAATGACCGATGCAGTTGCGCGCGAACTGGATCTGGTGCTTTGGGTCGCAAATGCGGCGCCTTCACAGGCGGCAATCGCGGCAGAGGTCGACGCGAAGCTGGCGCAATTGGACATGACGATTGAACCAGTGCAGCCCGGCAATGTTCCAACAGGGATTTTGCGCGACTGGTCGGATTTTTCGGGGCGTGTGATCCTGGCCAGTCTGCCCAGGCAATTGCCGCAAGTCAAAAGCGTTGATCTGACGGTCCGGGGCCGGGTGCATGTCTATGCGGATACCCGGCATGGCCCGGTGCGGATTGATTTCGACCGGGTGCGGATATCGGCAAAAAACCCGCATCAGCTGCTGGTCTACACGATCATTCTGGGGGGGTTGGTGACGGTTATTGCCATCCTTTATATGCGCAACCAGTTGCGGCCCATCACCCGGCTTGCGCGCGCGGCGGATGCCTTTGGACGGGGGCGCCATTTACCCTACACCCCTTCGGGTGCCATTGAAGTGCGCGCGGCGGGGGCCGCTTTTGTCGACATGCGCAACCGGATTGAGCGGCAGATTGAGCAGCGTATGTTGATGCTGTCGGGCATCAGCCACGATCTGCGCACGCCGCTGACACGGATGCGGTTAAGTCTGGCCTTGCTGGGCGACGAAGACCGCGAACCTTTGGAGCGCGATGTCGATGAAGTGCAAAAGATGTTGGATGAATTCCTGAACTTCGTTGAGGGTGCATCCGAGGGCGAACCCGAACCGGTTGATCCGCGCCTTCTGCTCAACGACATTGTGATGGATGCAAAACGCAGCGGCCATGCGGTGGAATTGCTGGACATCGAGGGCGAGGGGAATGGCACGGTGATGCTGAACAAAACCGCAATCCGGCGCGCCGTCGATAATCTGATCAACAACGCCGTGCGCTATGGCAGCCGGGCCGAGCTGTCGGTGCTGTTCACAGACAAAACCCTGCGGGTCCGGGTCGAGGACGACGGCCCTGGCATCCCCGAAGAGCGCAGAACAGAAGCCGTGCGCCCGTTTACCCGGCTTGATGCGGCACGCAATCTGAACAAGGGCGGCAGCGTGGGGCTGGGGCTGGCCATCGCCACCGACATCGCCCGCGCACATGGCGGGGTATTACGGCTCGGACGCTCCGAAAAACTGGGCGGGTTGCAGGCGGATATTGTGATCGGAAGGTAGTGACCGTCGCACACGCGCGCCATGCGATTTGATTCAATATACATCGCGGTGTGGGCGCCCCAAATACCTGGGGCGCCCTGTTTTCAAAGCAATATGTTCAGTTGCTGAACCGTTTGATTTCTCCGCTGGCCAAACGGGCCTTATAGCTTTGCATTTCACGCCGCACGATGGGTGCCAGGAAATACAGGCCAAGGATATTGGGCACGCAGATCAAGAACACCAGCGCATCGGAAATATCCAGAATTGGGCCAAGCTGAACCATACAGCCCAAGGC
>JBAUHN010000480.1:0-2358 GCA_049680295.1 Sulfitobacter sp. | reverse complement strand
AGACCATCACCAACGAGCAAGGTCGCACGGATGCGCGTCTGCGGGTGATTTTCGACAACGGGACCGAGAGCAACATGCTGATGCGCTCGCTTCAGCGCGCGTTGAACAAGGACGACGCCGGACGGCGAATCACCGACCCATCGGCAGGGCCACTTTTTTCCGATCAGACAATCGATGGCGACGAGGCGAGCGGGACAATTTATGTGCTTCGCAGCAAGTCCGATCATCCACTTGTGGCCGAAAATCGCGACCTCGTACACAAGATCGGCGTCACCAATATGAGCGTTGAAAAGCGGATCGCTGGCGCACATCTGCAACCAACGTTTCTGATGGCGAACGTCGAGGTGGTTGCGACTTATGAACTCTACAACATCAATCGGACAAAACTGGAGAACCTGATCCATCGCATCTTCGAGCCCGCGCGGCTCGAGATCGAGATCATGGATCGCTTTGGTAGGCCCGTGATTCCGAGAGAGTGGTTTCTCGTGCCAATATTCGCGATAAAGGATGCAGTTGAACGGATCAAGGACGGGACGATTTCGGGCTATGTCTATGACCCGAAACAGGCGCGATTGGTATCTGTCTCATAGCTGGCGCATGGCAGAACAGCACAGCCACATTCGATTTCCAGATCATCCCCTCGCCTTTGCGTCCGAAGAGCGCGCCCGACCACCAAAACGTGTTTTCTTTGGCTTTGCCCTCGCGGCTTCTGCGTATCCCTGTAGCGCGCCTTTTCACAGGATGAACCGGCGTTGGGGCGGGGCCCTTGCTGTGGCTCTAATGATGTAACCGCCTCCAGCATCGATGTTGTGGTGCAGCTTAGTCGGAAGGACGGGAGACGTGGGGTCGAACAGGTTTGGGTGCCGGGCAAGTCAGGTCAGGCGATCGGCTCGGACCTGAAACGCATGTAGCCCTTAGCGACATTTCGCTTGACTTTGTCGGAAATGTCGCCCATAGCTACACCATGAAGCAGATCAGCTATACGAAGGCCGCAATCAAAATGTTGCGCCGAATGCCCGAGAACACTGCCGCGCTGATCCGCTCCAAGATTGAGGCTTATGCGCAAGACCCTTCATCGCAGGCCAACAATGTGAAGTCCCTCAAGGGTCGGGAGGGTATTCGCCTAAGGGTAGGCGATTGGCGTGTTATTATGGATGAGCAAGGCAATGTCCTGGCTGTTCTGGATATCGGACCCCGTGGCGGAATCTATGACTGAAAGGACATGACATGAACGAGATGGTGACGATCCCCCGCGAAGAATACGACCGCCTGCAGGCTGCGGCTGAAGATCTGGCTGATCTGCAGAGCTATGACCGTACCAAGGCAGCGCTGGCAGCGGGAGAAGAAGAGCTTGTCCCATTGGACTTCGTAAATCGCCTGCTGAATGGCGAAAACACCCTGCGTGTTTACCGAGACCTGCGGGGCCTGACACAGGCAGCGCTGGCCGAGAAGGCGGGCGTGAACCGCGTCACCGTGGCCGAGGTCGAAACCGGCCGCAAGCAAGGTTCGGTCACAACCCTGCGCGCATTGGCAAGCGCCCTCGACGTCACGCTCGACGACTTGGCGGACTGAAGCCAGCCCTTTCCAAACAGTTCAGTGATCAGCACCACGGACTGCGAGAAAAGCAGTCAGGCCTCATTCCCAGGATTCAAGGCGACGCCTGCTCCAACAAGGTTGAAGAGCGCGCCCGACCACCGAAACGTGTTTTCTTTGGCTTTGCCCTCGCGGCTTCTGCGTATCCCTGTAGCGCGCCTGTGTAGGTCTGCACCGCAGTATCGAATTCCTTGTCGCCCATGGAGACCGCCGCGGGTGCTGCAGGTTCTGAATGCTCGAGGGTGATTTTCTTCGGCCTGTTCGAGACTGGCGCTGCAGCAGGAGGATAGGGCAAGGAATGCCCCTGCCGTGCTTTGTCGATCTCCTCAAAATGCCGGTCCGCATAGTAGCGGATGTGATCCGCCTTGATGGGATATTGCCCCTCAGGCAGGACAAGCACCTTGTCGAGCGGGAAACGCAGCAATTCAGCGGGCGATATCAGCGCCCGTTCTTCCGAGCGACGGCTGATATTTGCGCTTTCCGAGAGCTTGCGCACGGTTGCCTGTGATCTGGTCTTGCCCACGATCGTGCGTTTGCCGAGGGCTGCGGACAGCACGTTGGCAGTGCGATCATCTTGCGGGGTCATGTAGATCTGTACACCCGCACCGGCCTGCAGCGCGCGGCGGTCGGTTTCGCCATAGATGCCCTCAAGACCGGGGATCGACTGCGAGATGATAAAGAGCCGCCCGCCATAGGAGCGGATCGTCTTGATGCTCTGCAAGACCAGGGGTTGTTTGCCCAGTTGGTCGAATTCATCCATCAGGA
>JBAUHN010000479.1:0-24051 GCA_049680295.1 Sulfitobacter sp. | reverse complement strand
CCGCTATTGTCGGCAGGTCGACCAGATCTGCGCAGTTTTTTGAATAGTAGAAACATCTCTTGGGTCGAAGACCCCAGCAACGACGATCTGAAATATGACCGCATCAAAGCCCGCAAAGCGCTGGATGCACTGGCGCCTTTGGGCATAGACGCGACCAGTCTTGGCCAGGTTGCCGCAAACCTGAGCCAGGCCCGCGCTGCGTTAAAGCGGCAAAGCTATAGTGCGGCGCGCAAAATGCTGCGTGTGGATGCCGGCGCGGTTGTGATGGATCACGCCGCTTATTTATCCCTGCCAGACGAAACCGCCCGCCGCTTGACCGTACAGGCACTGGCCTGGGTCGGCGGTGCGCTGTATCCGGCCCGGCGCGCACCGGTGGCCGCATTGATTGACGGGTTGAAACAGGGGCGCGGCGCCACGGTTGACGGTTGCCATGTTAGCGTCGTCCGGGGCGATATCTGGGTCTTTCGCGAATATGACGCTGTGAAAAACATGGCAACTGCGCTGCCAGCCCTTTGGGATGCGCGTTGGGACCTTCGCGGCCCATCCGGTAGTTGCGGGTCAAGCGTGCGCGCCTTGGGTGATGCGGGCCTTGCGCAATGCCCCGATTGGCGCGAAACCGGGCGTCCGCACCGCGTATTGCGCAGCACGCCTGCCGTGTGGTCAGGCGATAAAATAATCGCCGCACCACTTGCGCGCCCGTCGTCAGAGTGGCAAGCGGAGGTGGTTGGTGGAGAAGACGCATTCTTTGCCACACTATTATCGCATTGAAGATACAAGTATGATGTCTATCTTAGTACAAAGGTCACGCCATACCGGTGTGTCCCCCGCGCAATTAGGAGAGTTTCCTTGGGCAACGCACGCAACATAGCCTTCTGGGTCGTATTGTTTCTATTGATCCTGGCCTTGTTCAATCTGTTCAGCGGATCGGGCAACACGCTGCAAAGTCGTGAAATCAGTTATTCGGAATTTGTCGGCGCCGTCGAGGCGGGCGAGATCAGCAATGTCACGCTGGACGGCGAACAGGTGCGCTTTCGCCGCGCTGATGGGTCGGACTACGTCGCAATCAAGCCGGAAGATGCTGAAATCACGTCGCTTTTGATCGCCAATGATGTGGCCGTCCGGGCCGAGCAACAGCAACAATCGGGGTTCCAGACCTTTTTGATGTCGCTGTTGCCGTTCTTGCTGCTGATCGGTGTCTGGATCTATTTTATGAACCGGATGCAGGGCGGCGGCAAAGGCGGGGCCATGGGCTTTGGCAAGTCCAAAGCCAAGATGCTGACCGAAAAGCATGGGCGCGTCACTTTTGATGATGTGGCGGGCATTGATGAGGCCAAGGAAGAGCTTGAGGAAATCGTCGAATTTCTGCGCAATCCGCAAAAATTCTCGCGGCTTGGCGGTAAAATCCCCAAAGGCGCGTTGCTTGAGGGCCCTCCCGGCACCGGTAAAACCCTGCTGGCTCGCGCCATTGCGGGCGAGGCGGGTGTGCCGTTCTTCACAATCTCGGGATCTGACTTTGTCGAAATGTTTGTTGGTGTCGGCGCATCCCGTGTCCGCGACATGTTTGAGCAGGCCAAAAAGAACGCGCCGTGCATCGTCTTTATTGATGAGATCGACGCGGTTGGCCGTCACCGGGGTGCCGGTTATGGCGGCGGCAATGATGAGCGTGAACAGACGTTGAACCAATTGCTGGTCGAAATGGACGGGTTTGAGGCCAACGAAGGCGTTATCATCATCGCGGCCACCAACCGCAAAGACGTGCTGGACCCCGCTTTGCTGCGCCCCGGTCGCTTTGACCGTCAGGTGTCTGTTGGCAACCCTGATATCAAGGGGCGCGAAAAGATTTTGGGCGTACATGCGCGCAAGACGCCACTGGGTCCTGACGTTGACCTGCGCATTATCGCGCGCGGCACGCCCGGCTTCTCAGGTGCTGATCTGGCCAATCTGGTGAATGAGGCGGCATTGGGTGCTGCCCGTGTTGGTCGCCGTTTTGTCGCCATGTTCGATTTTGAGCAGGCCAAGGACAAAATCATGATGGGGGCGGAACGCCGGTCTATGGTGATGACGCAGGAACAAAAGGAAATGACCGCCTATCACGAATCCGGCCACGCGCTGGTGGGGATGATGCTGCCAAAATGCGATCCGGTGTATAAGGCGACAATTATTCCACGCGGCGGTGCCCTGGGCATGGTGATGAGCCTGCCTGAAATGGACCGTCTGAATATGTTCAAGGACGAATGCCATCAACGTCTGGCAATGGCGATGGCGGGCAAAGCGGCTGAAATCCACAAATACGGGCCGGATTCTGTTTCAAACGGGCCTGCCGGTGATATTCAGCAAGCATCCGCACTGGCACGGGCAATGGTCCTGCGCTGGGGCATGTCGGACAAGGTTGGCAATATCGACTATTCCGAAGCGGCGGATGGTTATTCCGGCAGTACTGCGGGTTTCTCGGTGTCGGCCAATACCAAGGAACTGGTTGAGGAAGAGGTGCGCACATTCATTCAGGATGGCTATGAGCGCGCAATGTCGATCATCACCGAAAACGAGGTCGAGTTTGAACGACTTGCCCAAGGCCTTCTGGAATATGAAACGCTGACCGGGGATGAGATCAAACGCGTGATGAATGGCGATCCTCCGACGCCGGACGCGGATGAGGATGACAAACCCGACAGTGGCAGCGCGCCCAGTGTGACCGCCATTCCAAAGGCCAAGGCGAAAAAGACACCGCCTTCGGGTGGGTTGAAACCGGAACCTTCGGCCTGATCACATATCGTGATCGGACTTGCACAAAAAACCATTGGGCCTCGCATCCGCGGGGCCTTTTCTTTTGCTGCGTGGTCTCACAGGATGGGCGAAACGCAGCCACTTGAAAGGATACCCAATGCCCGCGCTGTTACCGACCGAATTTCAGGGCCGCGTGACGTGGCTGGGTGTTGTTGCCGACAGTAAATCCACGTTGCGGTCCGAGGCACTGGACAGCGCCGAATTGCGGTTTGCCGGGATTGACGGGGAATGCCATGGCGGGCTGACCCGGCCCTCATGTGTGCGCACCAAGGCACAATACTCAACGGGCACCGAAATCCGCAATGTGCGGCAATTGTCTGTGCTCAGCGCCGAAGACCTTGCCGGGATTGCCGCAAACATGGGGTTGGATCAAATCAATCCTGCGTGGCTGGGCGTGTCGATGGTCATTGCGGGTATTCCCGATTTCACCCATGTCCCGCCTTCATCGCGGTTGCAAATGCCCAGCGGCGCGTCGATCACCGTGGACATGGAAAACCGGCCCTGCGTCCTGCCCGGGCGCGAGATTGAAAAAGATGCTGCCGGGTTTGGGGCAAAGTTCAAAGCGGCGGCCAAGGACCGGCGCGGCGTCACCGCCTGGGTGGAACGCGAGGGCAAGGTCAGCCTGGGCGATGTCGTTACGCTTCATATCCCCGATCAGCCGGTCTGGCGGCATCTGGATCAGGTCAGAAGCTGACATTCGTTTCCGAAAAGAAACCGATCTGCGGCGAACCGCCGCATCAGGTGCTGGAAATGTCGGAAATGCGCACGGCACAATTCGTGCGCGATTGTATGCACTAGGCAGCAACTCTGCCCGCCTCTGGCAACAAAAGGGATTCCCATGGCTTTCAAGACCGACATCCAAATCGCACGCGAAGCGTCGAAAAAACCGATTCAAGAGATTGGCGCAAAGCTGGGCATCTCCAGTGATGACCTGCTGCCCTACGGCCACGACAAAGCCAAGGTTAGCCAATCCTTCATCAACTCGGTTCAGGACCGCAAAGACGGTAAGCTGATCCTTGTCACTGCGATCAACCCGACACCTGCGGGCGAAGGCAAGACCACAACAACCGTTGGTCTGGGTGATGGCCTGAACCGGATCGGCAAAAAAGCCGCCGTTTGTATTCGCGAAGCATCACTTGGTCCAAACTTTGGCATGAAGGGCGGGGCCGCAGGTGGTGGTTATGCCCAAATCGTTCCAATGGAAGAAATGAACCTGCATTTCACCGGCGATTTCCATGCGATTACGTCGGCACATTCGCTGCTTTCGGCGATGATCGACAACCACATTTACTGGGGCAACGCGCTTGAGATCGACACCCGCCGCGTTGTGTGGCGCCGCGTAGTCGACATGAACGACCGCGCGCTGCGTCAGATCACGGCGTCCTTGGGTGGTGTGGCCAATGGCTTCCCGCGTGAGGCTGGCTTTGACATCACCGTCGCCTCCGAAGTAATGGCGATCCTGTGTCTGGCGAAAAACCTTGCCGATTTGCAAGAGCGTCTGGGCGCAATGATTGTCGCCTATACCCGCGAACGCAAACCGATCTTTGCGCGTGATATCAAAGCGCATGGCGCGATGACGGTATTGCTGAAAGATGCTATGCAGCCCAACATCGTGCAAACGCTTGAAAACAACCCGGCTTTTGTCCACGGCGGTCCATTTGCCAACATCGCGCATGGCTGTAACTCTGTCATTGCCACGACAACGGCCTTGAAACTGGCGGATTATGTCGTGACCGAGGCCGGCTTTGGTGCTGATCTGGGTGCCGAAAAGTTCCTCAACATCAAGTGCCGCAAGGCGGGTCTTGCGCCGTCAGCGGTGGTTGTGGTGGCTACCGTTCGTGCGATGAAGATGAACGGCGGTGTTGCCAAGGCTGATCTGGGCGGCGAAAATGTGGACGCAGTCAAAAACGGCTGTGCCAACCTTGGCCGTCACATCGAAAACATGAAGTCGTTTGGCGTGCCTGTGGTTGTAGCGATCAACCACTTTGTCACCGACACCGACGCCGAAGTACAAGCGGTCAAGGACTATGTCGCGACGCAAGGCTCAGAAGCGGTATTGTCACGCCACTGGGAACTGGGGTCCGAAGGCTCGGCCGATCTTGCCACCAAAGTGGTTGAGACGATTGAAAAGGGCGAAGGCAATTTCGCACCGATCTATCCCGATGAGATGCCTTTGGCGGATAAGATCAACACAATCGCGACCAAGATCTACCGCGCAGATTCAGCTGTGATGGATCAGAAAATCCTCAACCAGTTGAAAGATTGGGAAGATCAGGGTTACGGCAACCTGCCGGTCTGTATGGCGAAAACGCAGTACAGCTTTACCACTGACCCGAACCAGCGCGGCGCGCCAACCGGTTTCGACATCCCTGTGCGCGAAGTACGCTTGAGCGCGGGCGCCGGTTTCGTGGTCGCCATCTGCGGTGAGATCATGACGATGCCGGGTCTGCCACGTGTCCCATCAGCCGAAAGCATCGGACTGAATGACGCGGGCGAAGTTGAAGGCTTGTTCTAAAATATGTGGCGGGGACCTCCCCGTCCTACGAGATTGAAGTAGGGCGGGGGTTTCCCCGCCTTACGCATTGACAAGGGAAGACAGATGACAGCGAAAATTATCGACGGCAAAGAATTCGCCGCCCGCGTGCGCGCCCAGGTTGGCGAACATGTAACCCGCCTGAAAAACGATCATGGCATTACACCAGGTCTGGCCGTGGTCTTGGTGGGCGAAGATCCCGCGTCAGAGGTGTACGTGCGCTCCAAAGGCAAGATGACCGTCGAAGTCGGCATGAAGTCTGTCGAACATAAGCTTGACACGGACACCAGAGAGGCGGACTTGCTGGCGCTGATTGATCAGTTGAACAATGACCCTGAAATCCACGGCATTTTGGTGCAATTACCGTTGCCCAAACATCTGGACGAAGATCTGGTGATCAATTCGATTTCGCCTGCCAAGGATGTGGATGGGTTCCACATCTCAAACGTCGGCCTATTGGGCACGGGTCAGAAAAGCATGGTCCCCTGCACGCCATTGGGCTGTCTGATGATGCTGCGCGACCATCATGGATCAATCTCTGGGATGGATGCGGTTGTTGTTGGTCGGTCCAATATCGTCGGAAAACCGATGGCGCAATTGCTGCTGGGCGATAGTTGCACCGTGACGATTGCGCATTCGCGGACCAGGGATTTGGCCGATGTCGTGCGCCGCGCGGACATCGTTGTCGCAGCCGTTGGCCGCCCGGAAATGATACCGGGTGACTGGATCAAGCCGGGGGCCACAGTGATTGACGTGGGTATCAACCGGCTGGACGCGCCGGAAAAAGGCGAAGGCAAAACCCGCCTTGTCGGCGATGTGGACTATGCCAGTTGTGCTGCCGTTGCGGGTGCCATCACGCCGGTTCCGGGTGGTGTTGGCCCAATGACCATCGCCTGTTTGTTGGCCAATACGGTTACTGCGTGTTGTCGCGCGAATGGGTTGGATGAACCTGAAGGCTTGACAGCTTAACCGCCCGTCAAGACCAGAAACATCGTTCGGCCGGGGCGAAAACAAAACGCCCCGGAACAAGAGGCGATGCGCAAGATCACCAATCGGAAAGTCGAGGCGCAGAATAAACCACGCAGTGGTTTTGATACAGTTAGGCGATCAGCGTGCCACCGGGATCATCGTGCCTTGCATCACGGCGATCATTGTTGATTGCCCGTTGTCGATGGCATGAATATCAGCGCCAACCACAATCAATCGGCGCCCCGGTTTGATAACCCGCCCGGTTGCGCGCAGCAGATCACCCCTGGCAGGTGCCAAAAGGTTGATCTTGATCTCGGCAGTCATGACTTCTTGGTCGGGCGGCAACAGGCTAAGGGCCGAATACCCAGCCGCGCTGTCGCCAATGGCAAATGTCAGCCCGGCGTGGCCAAAGCCCTGTTGCTGACGGGATCCGGGCAGGATTGGCGCTGTGATCTGCACCTGACCCTTTTCGACATGTTCGATTGTTGCGCCCAATGTGGTCATCAGGCTTTGGGCCGAAAAACTATCACGAACGCGGGCAAAAATGTCATCCATACTGCACTGGTTTTCCAAAGGTTATCGCGGCATTGGCACGCAGGTTGGTACCGGTCCGGTCAGGATTGCATTTGCCTCAGGCATCATCAAATCCTTTAACACCATGTCATTGCTACGCAGGCCGCCGGTATAGGTGCCATAAGCTGGCATGATGACACGGGTTGTGTCGCATAAAAACGCCGGACGAGAGATACTGCGCGCGCGGGTCTGCACGCGGGCCTTGGGGTGATAATGACCCGAGATTTCACCAATTGTATCTTGTGTCGCAATGTGCCGAAAGGTCAACGACTTGATGGTAAGTTCTTTTAGCAGGCTGCCGCCCAGATTGATCGGGCCCGCGTCATGGTTGCCTTCGATCCAAAACCAGTCACGACCGGCTTGCAGGCTTGCGATCCAAAGCTGTTCAGGTTCGGGCAGGGCTTTTGCCGCTTCCAGATCGTCGAAACTGTCGCCAAGGCAGATGACAGTGCGGGCCTGCGTGTGGGCCAAATCCTGGGCCAGACGGGCCAATGTGTCGCGCACTTCATATGGCGGCAACGCGGCACCACCACGTCTGACGATCCTTTCAGATTTACCAAGATGCAGGTCCGAGACGCACAGAAGGTTTTGCGCGGGCCACCACAATGCCCCCGATCCAAGGGCACGTAAAAAGGCGCCGGACAGTGTGAAACGGTATTCCTTCATACCACGTCGATGAACAAATTTCCGGGTGATTTCAAGGGGCACCGCCTGTTTTGAGGAATCGGCGCAAGGTTAAATCTGTGCAAGACCCGAGGTCTCCATCAAGCGGGATGCCTCTTCGGCCAAAAGACGCTCTTCGGCTTTGCCTTTGACCGGCACCCGGCCCATTTCCAGAAACATCGGTGCTGCCAATGGGGTCACGCGTGGCAATCTTCGGTGATCTATCCGGCCCGCGACCCGTTTCGCCATTTCCTCAATCCGGCCAAAATCAACCAACCCGCGCATTGCTTCCTGACGGGTGATGTCCAACAGCAGGTGGTCGGGATCGTATTTTTGCAAAGTATCGTAAAGAATATCGGAACTGAACGTCGCCTGCCGCCCGGTTTTCCGGCTAGCGGGCAGATTGCGATCGATCAGGCCGGCAATCACTGCGCTGGCACGAAACGTGCGTTTCATCACCGCATTTCCCGCCAGCCACCGGTCCAATCCACCGCGCAAAGCACCCAGATCAAACAACGGTGCAGGGTCGTCCACCGGATCCAGACCCCAGATCAGGGTTGCGTAATCCGTGGCCACAAACCCCAACGGGTTCAGTCCCAATTCCTCCATACGTTTTGTCAGCAACAGACCCAGCGTCTGCTGGCCATTGCGACCGGCGAACCCGTAAACCACGGTCTGTTCGCGCCCATCATGCGGAAAGCTTTCGATCAGCAGGCGACCGGGCTTGGGCAACTGGCTGACGTGGCGCTGCAAGCCAAGCCACTGGGCGGTATGGGCGGGCAATTCGGGCCAGCTGTCTTGTTGAAAAAGCTTGACCACACGGGCGCTTAACTGAGTTGAAGTGGCAAATTTGCTGCCGGAAAATGTGGCGATCTTGGGTTTTTTGTCGGCGCGGCGGGTCACTTCGACGGTCATTTCGCGCAGACCTTCGTAACGCACGATCTGACCGCCGATCAAAAATGTGTCGCCCGGTGTCAGGGTTGCGGCAAAGCTTTCCTCAATTTCGCCCAAAGGTTTGCCACCCCGGCTGCGTTGCAAGCGCACTTTGAGAGTATCTGTGTCCTGAATTGTTCCGATGTTCATGCGAATGCGCTGGGTGCCGCGGGGATCGCGCAGATGCCAGCGCCCCTCCGCGCCCTGTTGCAGCCGTTGCCATTTGTCGTAAGCACGCAGCGCATAGCCACCTGTCGCGCAAAAATCGAGACAGGCATCAAAATCAGGTCGTGACAATGTCGAATAGGCCCCGGCGCTAATGACTTCGGCAAAAAGATCATCCGCATCAAAACCCCCGGCGGCAGCACTGATCAGGATATGCTGGCACAACACGTCGCGCGGCCCCTCTCCGCGCGGATCGCCATCCAGATCGCCCTCCAAAACGGCCTCAAGCGCGGCGACGCATTCGACAACTTCAAACCGGTTTGCAGGGACCAGCAGCGCTTTTGATGGCGCGTTGTAGCGATGATTGGCCCTGCCTATGCGCTGCACGAGACGTTTGACGTTTTTTGGCGCGCCGATTTGGATGACCAGATCGACATCGCCCCAGTCGATCCCCAGATCAAGACTGCCGGTGCAGACAATGGCGCGCAGATCGCCGCGCACCATCGCCGCCTCGACCCTTTCACGCTGCACCCGGTCCAGCGACCCATGGTGTATGCCGATGGGCAGGGCGTCCTCATTGGCCAGCCAGAGATTGCGAAAGAAAATCTCGGCCTGGGCGCGGGTGTTGTGGAAAATCAGCGTGGTGTTGTGTTGGCGGATCTGGTCCAGCACAGCCGGAATGGCATAGGCTGCACCGCCGCCGGACCAAGGCGGGGCGGCATCGGTCTGCAACATGGAAATGTCGGGTGCCGGGCCGGGATCGGCCTGCAAAATCGCGCAAGGATCAGGATGGCGTGCCAGCAGATGTGCGATGGCGGCAGGGTCTTCGACCGTGGCGGACAGGCCTACACGGCGCAGATCGGGGCACAGCGTTTGCAACCGCGCAAGTGCCAGCATCAGCTGATCACCGCGTTTGGATTCGGCCAGCGCGTGAATTTCATCAACCACCACCCGTTTCAGCCCTCTGAACATGCGTGGCGCATCTTCGTAACTGGTTAAAAGGGCTAGGCTTTCAGGCGTTGTCAGCAAAATATGTGGCGGGTCGGCCCGTTGACGTTTTTTGCGGCTGGCGGGTGTATCACCGGTGCGGTCTTCGATGCGGATGGGCAGGTCCATTTCAGTGACGGGGGTGGTCAGGTTGCGTTTGATATCGGCCGCCAGCGCCTTGAGCGGTGAGATATAAAGCGTGTGCAGCCCGTCATGCGGTGTTTCTGCGAGATCCACCAAAGTCGGCAAAAAACCGGCCAGTGTTTTGCCGCCGCCCGTTGGTGCGATCAGCAGTAATGCGGGATCGGTCGCCCGATCCAGCATCGACATTTGATGCGGATGCACGGACCAGCCTTTGCCCGAAAACCAAGCCTGAAACAGAGGGGGAAGCGCGCGCATGGCGCTAATGTACCGTGCCAGCCTAGATTTGGAATGTCTATCGCGGTGAAATCTTTGATTTCAGACAGCGTAAGGTGATTTCAGCTTAGGTCGATTTTCCTTATCATTTTACGATGATCTCGTCCTTGACGAACATATTTGCCCAGGCCCGGTCAATCAGGCTGGGCGACATCTGATAAGGAATCCCTTCGAATTCACAAATCGCAATCATCTGGTCGATCAGGAAAATGGGCTGATAGTTCGCGTATACATTGTCAATTTCCGGGTATCTGACTTTCAGCAAATGGATCAGCGTCGGTTCATCCAGCGGCATATTGCGTTTGCGCGCCATCATGGCAAAGATTTTCAGGAAATTCTCCTGATCCGGCCCGTCGATTTTGATCTTGAAAAAGATACGGCGTAGGGCCGCTTGGTCAAAAATCTCATTTGGATGAAAGTTGGTCGAAAAGATCACCAGTGTATCAAAGGGAACTTCGAATTTTTCGCCCGATTGCAGGGCGAGAATATCTTTGCTTTCCTCCAGCGGCACGATCCAGCGGTTGACCAAAGATTGCGGCGGTTCAGCCTGACGGCCAAGGTCATCGACAATGAAAATGCCGCCGGTGGATTTTAGTTGCAACGGCGCCTGATAGGTCCGCGCTGTGGGATTGTAGACCAGATCAAGCATATCAAGCGACAATTCACCGCCCGTGATAACCGTGGGGCGTTCGCAGCAAACATAACGGCTGTCAAAACGGGTTGTGCGGCGCAGCGAATTTGGGTCATGTTCTTCTTCCTGAGCGGCGGAATGAACAATCGGGTCATAAACAGTAATCACCTGACCGGCATATTCGATGGCGCGCGGCACGAACACGCGGTCGCCAAGCGCGTCGCGTATGCCGTTGGAAATGCTCGATTTACCGTTACCGGGCGGGCCGTACATCAAAATAGATCGACCCGCACTCACGGCGGGGCCCAGATTGTCCAGCAGGCTGTCGGGTAAAACCAGATGGCCCATGGCCCCCAACAATTGTTCGCGGGTGATTTGCAGGTTACGCACAGACTGGCGTTTGACCTGCTCGCTGTAGACTGCCAATGGCACTGGCATCGCGCCGAAATATTCTGACTGGGCTAAGGCATCCAGCGCCCGCGCTTTGCCCGCGTCGGTCAGCTGATAGCCCATTTCGTTACCACTATTGGCGTTCAGTGTTCCCATCGCCTCGATCAGGCGCTGATCGCGGGCCATATCAATCAGCTCTTGTGTGACGGGGATTGGCAGGCAAACGGCCTTGGACAACTCGCTGATCATATTGACGTTTTTGCGGAAAATTGTCTTTAGGATGATGTCGCGCATCATCACAATCGGCAGTTTCATTTCTTCCAGACGGCGAGGGGGCGGCGGCGCCAAAACGTCTTTGGGTTGCATGTTCATCTGAAGGCCTGTCAATTTGCTATTTCAAAGCCGAGTATTTCAGAGAAAAAAGGCGCAATTGTGCCTGAAGTTAAGGAAATTCACGCCCCGTAGATCGCCCCTAGGATCAGGTACAGGGCCAACGTGGTTCCAAGCGCCAATCCCATGGGAAACTTTTTGCCCTGCTCCCAACTGGTCCAGTGAGGTGCTATTTGTCTTAAGGGTGTGTGTTTGGCAATTCGGTGTGTGAAAAACGCGGCTAGCAGGTTTGCGGCGAAAAGCGCCATCAACAGACGCAGATCGCCTAGCGCAATGTAGGGGGCGGCAGCGGCGGCGAATTTGGCGTCACCGGCCCCCATTGCGCCTGCGGCTGAAAGCACGATGCCGACAACAAGCACGATCAACAGATGCGCCAATCGCCAAAGATAGACGTCAAACGGCAAGGCAAAAATGCCGACAATCACGAAAACCACCGCCAAAACGACCACCGCCTGATTGGTGATCCGCATCTCGCGCAAATCGGTAAAGGCCACATACAGGCAAATTGGCACCACAAACGGCAGGAACCACAGGGCGGAAACGGCTGTAATTGTCATCTTGGATATCAGCCGTTCGACGTAGAATTCTCAAGCGCGCGAAGCGAGTTTACAGCCGCTTCAAAATGCTGTGGATGCGTGTCGATTGCATCGCGCAACAGGCTTTTTCCGGTTTCCACATCGCCCTGTTTGATCGCTGACAACGCCAGAGTATGCAGCAATTGCGCACGTTCAGTCTGGTCCATAGGCACTACGGGAAGCGCATAGTTGCCTTGCGCGCCCCGTGCCAGGATCAGGTTGTTCTTAGCGGTAAACAAAGACGGGTCCTGACGGATCGCTTCGCCAAACAGACGCTCGGCATCTTTTAGGTCACCGCGCGTCAGCTTGGAATATCCCCAGTTATTCATGACGTTAGCCGGACTTGTGGTCAGGCCAATCGCAATCTCGTAAAAGCTGTCGGATTTTTTCCACTCTTCATTGCTGTCTGCGATCATCGCCTCAAGACGGTATCTGTTAAAGGTCTCGTGGGTTGGGGGGACGCTGTCCAGCACTTGTTCGGCTTTGGCCCAATTGCCGGCACGGATCAATGCGTCCGCATGCTGGACACTGTCGGCGGGTGTCGACCCTTCCATGGATGTCACTTTGCCGTAAGCCGCAGCTGCTTCGGTATAGCGCTTTGCGCGCACCAAAGAAGACGCAAGGCCGCGCTGAAAGTCGATCCTGTCAGGATCACTGGACGCGGAGCGGGTGAAATATGCGACCGCCTCATTGGGGTCAGCAACCGTCAGCATCACATCTGTCAGGTTGGTTTCGTCAACGACATTCACGTCCTGAAATGCACGTTCAACGGTTTCGTCTGCATCCTTTTCGGCGCAGCCGGCAACTAGAAACACACCTGTCAGACAGGCGGATAGAAGAATGGGGTGGCGCATGTTGTGCGTCCTTTTACTGCTCTGCCTCGGTTATGATGCTGGCCGGACCAGATAGTCGCTGCTGCCGCGCCGCACCATTTTATAGTTATCGTTTTGTCCCTCGACAATAACAGAATTTTCCCGTTTTGCGAGGGTTAAGCGCAGATTGTCTCGAATTGCGTCACTTTGGCCATTGTCCAATGCATAGGCCTTGCGAAAAATCTGTTCTGCTTGCGTGGTCTTGCCACGCTCCATCAGCACGACGCCGAGATTATTCCACATTTCCGGTGTTGCATCTTCCTTGGTGACCGCGCGTTGCAAGGCGTTTTCGGCTTGTCCCAGGCGTCCCAGGCCCAGATTGGCGGCGCCCAGCCCTGACAGGATTTCGGCGTCTATTTTTTCACGGTCCAAGGCCGCGCGGTTAAATGCGCTGATTGCCAGTTCATATTGTCCCGCAGCGATCAGACGGTGGCCGACTTCCAGGCTATCGACGGACTTTTTGCTGCGATCAACGCCGGGCGCGAATGTGCCGTCCCCGGACGGTACAAACCCGTCAGGTGAACAGGCGGTCACGGATGTAAGGATGGCGAGTGTGATCAAGCGTCCGAGCAACTTACGAAATGTGCCCGGAATCGTCTTGAACATAGTTTACTCGCTCATTTTGCCCAGTTGTGTGATGCCGTGTACGGATGGGCCAACCAGAATGATCAGCAACGGCGGCACCGTTAGCATCATTGTGGCAAGGGTCATCTTGGTTGGCAACTTGTTTGCCGCCTCTTCGGCGCGCATCACGCGTTTGTCACGCATTTCTCCGGCATAAACCCGCAAAGCTTCGGCAATCGAGGTACCAAAAGCTGCCGATTGAACCAGCACGGTAACAAAGGACGACACATCCTGCACGCCGCAGCGTTCGCCCATGTCGTTGAGAACGGTAATTCTGTCTTTACCGGCCTTCATTTCATAGGCAACGATTTCGAATTCCTGCGCCAGTTCGGGATAGGAGGCGCGCAATTCGCGGCCGACGCGCACGATACACTGGTCCAGCGATTGCCCGGCTTCTACACAGACCAGCATCATATCCAACGCATCTGGAAATCCGCTGATGATTTGTTCTTTGCGTGCCTCGACCCGGCGGGTAATCCAGTAGATCGGCAGGTAATATCCGATACCACCCGGCCCTACTGTGTAGAGCATCATTTTTTGGGTGCTCAAGCCTTCGCCGCCGCCAAGAATGGTCACGTAGACCACGCCGGCGATCAGGCCGATCAAACCCAACAGCATTTGGGCAAAATGGAACATGCGCACCGCATCTTTGCCAGTATAACCGGCCTGGCGCAGTTGCAGTTGCTTTTTGGACAGTTCAGCCACGTCTTGCGGTTCAAGAAAACTGGCGAACTTTTGCAACTGTTCATTGCGGTCGCCCTGACGCAATCGTTGCGTTGGGTTGGTTGATTTCGGCGCCTCGATTGATTTCTTTAGTTTTGCCATCGGGTCTTCGGGTTGGCTGAGCATCAAAGAAATGGTGATGGCCACCATGATCAGGCCGAACACGCCCAGAATAATAATCAACCCCAACGGTCCCAGAAGATCTGTGATCATCGCGTTGATATCTGTCAAAAATTCCATTTCCGGGATCCTTTATACCTTAATGTCGGTCAAAACGCGCATGACGAACAGATTGACAGCAAGCAAGATACCGACAAGGAAACATGCCGGAATAAAATACGGGTGATCGAGAACTTCGTCGTAATAATGCGGGTCTGAGACGTTGATGACGATCAATGACACAATGGGAAAGGCGGACAGAAACTTGCCCGACCATTTTGCCTCGGCGGTGATTGCCTTGACGCGGCGGAACAATCTAAAACGCGCCCGGATCACTTTGGCCAGCCCGGCCAGAATTTCGGCCAGGTTACCACCGGATGTTTGCTGAATTGTCACCGCCACCGCCAGGAACCGCAAGTCCTGCATATCCAGTCGTTCAGCCATATCTTTGAGGGCCTCGCCCACATCGCGGCCATAGGCGCTTTCATCGGCAATCATGCCAAATTCACTGGCCAGCGGGTCCTGAACCTCTTTGGCGACGATTTGAATAGCTGACGAAAACGGATGTCCGACGCGCAAACTACGCACCATCAATTCGACCGCATCTGGCAGTTGTTCTTCGATCATGTCTGTGCGTTTGTTGGCTTTTGACGACACCCAGAAATAGACGGCACCGATACCGATCACGATGGACAAAAAGATACGCACCGGCGGCTCAGTTTCGGTGCCGATTGTCAGCCCCAGAAACGCAACCACGGCCAAGCCGGCCATGATCATGATCAATTGTCGGGGCGAAAATGCGATAGCGGCTTTTTGCGCTTTTTCCGCCAGCAACGAATACAGCGGAATGGTGCGGGATTTCATGTGCTGCTGCATTTCCTTGCGCAGCTTTTCAAGGACTTCCTCGCGGCCGGCACCTTTGTCCAGCATTTCCAAACGCCGGTTCACCCGGCTGTTCAGGCTGATGGACTTGCCAAACGCAACAAGGTAGATGCCTTCGACCAGGGCCAGGACACCTACAAAAATCAGACCGTAGATAATGGGTTCGGCGCTCATGTCTTTTATCCTTATTCCGCCGCGACGGGTTCGTAGATGGCAGGTGGCAGATCGTAGCCCCACAAACGGAAACGTTCCGCATAGTGGCTGCGCACACCGGTGGCCGTGAAGTGACCAATGATCTTATTGTCAGGGGTCAGGCCAACGCGTTGATAACGAAAGATTTCCTGCATGGAAATCACGTCACCTTCCATGCCTGTAATCTCGGTAATGGATGTCATGCGGCGCGACCCGTCCTGAAGCCGCGAGGCCTGAACAATCAGATTTACAGCGCTGGAAATTTGCGACCGCACGGCCTTGATCGGCATCTCAATACCGGCCATTGCGATCATGTTTTCAAGCCGGCTGACCCCATCACGGGCCGAGTTGGCGTGGATCGTCGTCATGGAACCATCGTGGCCGGTGTTCATCGCCTGCAACATGTCAATGACTTCTTCGCCGCGGGTTTCGCCGACAATAATGCGGTCAGGGCGCATACGAAGCGCGTTTTTCAGGCAGTCGCGCTGACTGACGGCACCTTTACCCTCGACGTTGGCGGGGCGGCTTTCCATCCGCCCAACATGGGTCTGCTGAAGCTGAAGTTCCGCCGTATCTTCGATGGTCAAAATGCGTTCAGCGTCGTCAATAAACGATGACAATGCATTCAGGGTTGTCGTTTTACCCGAACCGGTACCACCCGACACCACAACATTCAGTCGGGTCGCAACTGCGGCTTGCAGATAGGCGGCCATTTCTTCGGTAAAGGCGCCAAAGTTCACCAACTCGTCGATGCCAAGTTTTTCTTTTTTGAATTTCCGGATCGACACCAGGCTGCCATCAACGGCAACCGGCGGCACCATCGCGTTGAAACGCGATCCATCTTGCAAACGGGCATCGACGTATGGGTTGCTTTCATCCACGCGCCGGCCGACGGCACTGACGATTTTGTCGATAATGCGTAACAGGTGGCGTTCGTCTTTGAAGGTAATGTCTGTCAGCTGTAGTTTCCCGTCACGTTCCACAAATATTTGTTGCGGACCATTGACCAAGATATCGTTGACAGTTTCGTCTTTCAAAAGCGTTTCAAGCGGGCCAAGGCCGGTCACTTCGTCAAAAAGTTCCGAATTGATCGTTGCGCGGTCTTCGCGGTTCAGAACAATGCTTTTTTCTTCCAGAATTTCACTGGCGATCGCGTGGATTTCCGCCCGCAAATCGCTTTCGGATGCGTGTTCAAGGGCTGCAAGGTTAAGGTTGTCCAACAAAGCCTGGTGCAGTTCCAGCTTGATTTCCCCCAACCGTTCCTTGCGTTTACGGTCTTTGTCCAATGTTGAAACCACGGCAGGGCCAGCAGCGGATTGCTTGCGTGTGACACCGGATGGTGCAGCACTTGCTTGCGAAATATCATCGACCGGGGTCAACTTGGCCTTTTCGGGCTTAGGCTCTGCCGTCTTGGCTGTCGTTTTTTTGTACTTAGAGAACATGAACCAATTCCTTTGGGGCCGTTCAGGCGGCTTTCACCTGATCCGAATTAAGCGAGTGGATAGAAGCTGCCAGTTTTGCGATTTCTTTTCGCAGCGGATTTTTGGCGGCTGACGTGGCCAAAGGCAGGCCGTGATCGTTGCTTTGTGTGATTTGTTTTCCACCGTCGGGTAGATGCAGATCAATTGAAATACTCAGGCTTTCGGCCATACGCTTGACCCGTGATTTCCCGCTTAAGTCGGTGAATTTCGGCGCACGGTTCATGACATAGCGCAGTTTCTCGACAGGCAGTTCCTCGGACTGTAGCGCACGCTTGAAACGCAGCGTGTTTTGCGCCGAGCGCATGTCTAGTTCCAGCGTAGCAAAATACACATGCGCGGCGTGCAAAACCGCCTCGGACCATTGAACCAGAACTGACGGCATGTCGATCACCACATAGTCGAAATGGCTGCGGGCAACTGCTAGAATGCGGTTGATGTCGTCTGATGAAATAATATCAAGCGGCAGCATTTCTGAGGGTGCGGTCAGGACTTGGATTTTGTCTTGATAGCTTAGCAACGCCTGGCCAAATATTTCATCGTCCATGGTTTCTGTGTCTGACAACATATCATAAATGACTTCGCGTCGCGGCAAGTCGAGATATGTGGATACGGATCCATATTGCAGGTCCAGATCCAGCAAGCACACGCTTGGGCCGTTGTCTTTCTCAGCTGTCGCCAATTCCCAGGCCAGATTGACCGCGAGGGTCGTCGCACCTGTGCCACCGGCAAGGCCGTGCACAACGATAACGGCCCCTTCTTTTTGCTCACCTGTTTTTAGCCGTGCCGCTTGGGCGGCGACCTGAACGGGTTCGTCTTTGGCGCGGATTCGTTCGATGGCTTCGACAAGTTCCCCTTCAGGTAAAGGGTAGGGTACAAATTCGTCGGCCCCTTGGCGCAACAATGTGTGCAAGGAGGCAGGAGAGATGTCTTCGGCAATTAGGATGACTTTTACGTCATGTTGTTTTGCCCGGGTGATGATTTCACCCATAAGAACAAGGTTTTCTTCGTCGGTTTCGTCCATCGCCAAAGCAATGAATTCCAATGCGCCGGCTTCTGGTTGATCAAAAAAGGCAAGGGTTTCAGCAAATCCCAGATCGCCCCAGCTGTCTTGCAGGGCCAGTTCCATATCTTCGATCAGCAGATCGAAATTCTGCACATCGCGGCTGACGGTGCAGGCCACGATCGAAGCAGTTTCCGGTTGAGGCATTTTACTGCTCATTGCCAAGTCATCCTTTGTTCAAGGGCTCGGCTGATATGGTTAAGGTGCTGCTGTAGCGGCCCTAAATATCTTGCGTTCGCCCACACCCGGTATTCGCTCCGGATAGAATTGTCCCATTGGGGGCAATGTCGCAGTCAAGTAGGGCGATATTGGGGCCAAAAAGCTCCAATTGTTTGGTTTCTTGCGACGATCTCGTCGCAAGAGTGGGCATTGTTCGGCGGATTATTCAGCGACAATTTCTGTCAGGCTACCCGAAAGACCGGTAGGCGCGATGGCGCTTTCGACATAATCACGGTAAATGATCTGGGCATATTTGCCATCAAGAACGGTCTGATGGTTTTTCACAAATCCGCTGACTTCAGTCACAGTCCGGCGATTTCTGCGTTCGCGTCCTTGGGTGACGACAAGCGGTTGGGTTTCGCCAAATGACGCGACGGCCTCTAGCCTGCTGCGGCTGATGCCCTGGGTGCCAAGGAAACGCACAACCGCATTTGCGCGGCGCAAGCCCAGAGCTTTGTTGTAACCCTGGCTGCCGACAGCGTCTGCATGGCCATAAACACGGAATCGGATTTCAGGGAATTGACGGATCCAGTTGGCCTGCTGACGCAAGATCGCTTGTGCACCTGCATCCAGTTGCGTGCTGTTGAATTCGAAATTCACCATCGAATTGACCTCGGACGCGAAACGGCCTGCCAAATTGGCTGTATAATCTTTCTCACCGGTCTGGATCAGCGTGTTATTCGACGTCGAATTGCCAAAATCGCCACTGTCTGTGATGGAACCGGCTTCGCGGAAAAACTGGGTCAACACTTTGCCACCGCCGGGCGCGCAGGCGGTTAATGAAACCACGCTTGCGGTCAGACATGCCGTCTGGAGAAGTTTGATTTTTGTGTTTTTCATGGGATCAGTCCATCACATAGCCATAAGAGCCGTTAAAGTCTTGCTTTGCCACTTCGCCAGCGGCACCGGCGGTTGGTCTGCGGGTGCCAGCGGTCACACGTCCGGACAGGAACAGATCTTTTTCAGTTGGCGGTTTGATGCGGTCGGTTGGCAATGCCAGCGCTTCGCCGCGTGTAGGCGATACCAGATGCGCGGTGATAATGATCACTAGTTCCGTTTGACTGCGTTGGTAGCTGGCACTGCGGAACAGCGCCCCCAAAACCGGAACATCGCCAATCCACGGCAATTGCTGGTTGGTGTCCGCGAAATCATCCTGCAGCAGACCTGCGATGGCAAAGCTTTCGCCGTCACGCATTTCCACGGTTGTCGATGTTTCACGCTTTGTGAAGGCCGCCAGTTCAAAACCGTTGGCAACGGAAATCCCGTTTTCTTCATCAATTGCGGACACAGACGCCTTAAGCTCAAGGTTCACCAGATCTTTGTCGACAACACGTGGGATAAAATTAAGCTCGATCCCGAAGGGTTTGAACTCAACCGTGACCACGCCGTCTTTTTGCGCAATGGGAACCGGGTATTCGCCGCCCGCAAGAAACGTGGCCTCTTGCCCGGACAAAGCGACCAGATTTGGTTCAGCCAAAGTGCGGACAACGCCTTTTCTTTCAAGGGCTTCCAGCAAAATGCCAAACTGTCCCGAACCAGACCCAAACCCAAACAGAATAGCACCTGCATTCGAGTTTGTCGTGGGAATGCTGATGTCTGCCGCGGGGTTGATGCCCAATGCATTGTTCACAAGCCCGGCTGCATTCAGCGTGCCTGTACCGGTCGTGACACGCGCGCCAGGACCGCCCAGAGCCAAAGAAGAGCTGAGCGATTTCGACACGCTGCGCTGCATTTCGGCAAAGCGAACTTTCAGCATAACCTGTTGAATGCCACCGACGCTCATCAGGTTGGATACCCGTTCCGGCGCGTATCTTTCGGCCAGATCCAGGGCCCGTTGCAGCCGCTGCGTGCTTGACACGACGCCGGACAACACAATCCCATCATTGGCCGAACGCACGTCGATCCGTTCACCGGGAAGGATTTGGCGCAACCGTTCTTTGAATTCGGAAATTTCGATTTCGACACGCACGTCAACGCTGGTAATCAACTGTCCGGCGGCGTCAAACATCGTCAGTGTCGTCAGACCGGGCGATTTGCCCAACACGTATATGGTGCGATCCGACAGCGATGAAATATCGGCAATGCCTGGGTTGGCGATGCTGAGTTCCGCAAACGGAATGTCACTTTCGACGACGATTGCCCGGTTCATGGGCACCTTCAGCGTCTTCGCCGGGCCCTTCCGCACAACGCGCAGTGTTTCAGATTGCGCCACCGCAGGGTCAGCCATGACGAGCGGATTCGCAGCAATGGACAGCCCCAGAAGGGCCGCTTTTAGGAATCTATCAATTTTCATGTGACCTGCCTTTTTGATCACGCCTCAAGGTTGGGTCTTACTGCCCAGATAAGCTTACTGTGCGTTAGATTTGATATCATTGCAAGAATCATTGTCGGCATGCCGCAGGTGCCTGTGGGTAAATGGCAACATAGGCATGCGAAAACGGGCGCCGCTTATTCAGGGGCGCCCGTTCAAAAACTTTGATGTTTCAATTAGTTTGTGCAGGGGATCGCAATTTCAACAACCTCTGCGCCGCGACGTGTGCGAATTGTGCAGACACGCTCGCGCTGAACTTCGGCCGCGACTTCTGCAGCTTTCAGACCCAACAGCGACTGCTGGTCAACTTCGGTTGCATCCGCGATGGTGTCATCGCCGGTCCCGACCAGGGACAAGGACAAATTACCGGTTGATTGTGCCTGCGCCAGTGCGGCGACCTGCTGCGGGCGCACTGCAACCGTGACGGTGCGCGCAATCGTGGCCTCGCCGAATTGACCACTGGCGCTTTGGTCAACAGCGATCAGTTGAACGCCGACTTCGATCAATTTGGTGACATCCTTGCTTTGTTTGGCGCCTGGTGCCGTGACCTCACCGGTCCAATAGACATCGACCTTGTCGCCGGGCCGCAAGAAACCGGACACGCCGCTGGAGACATCAACACGAATTGCAAAGGCGCGCATGCCGCGTTCCAGACGGGACGTCAGGCCCGCATCCTGTCCCGGTTTCGTCACCTTGATCGCCATGACCGCCTCGTGCTTTTCCATGGCGCGGATCACCAGACGTTTTTCTTTGCCGTCATCGGGAAAAAGGTCATCGATAGATCCGAACGTTCCTTCCGGGATCGCATTGACCGGCCACTGAACCTCTCGGACGTCTTCTTTTTTGATCTCTTCGCCGTATTTCAACGTGCGTTCCGTGACATAGACAGCTTGCGTTGGCACAATTTCTTTTTGAGATGCGCGTTCGCGCGCCAATTCAGACTGGTATTCACCAATATAGCTTTTTGCCATATACACAGCCCCACCAGCGAGTGCGATACCCACCAATAAGACTAGTCCAAACACAATTCGCATCTTTTCACCTCATACTCATATTAACAGGTCGGCAGAATCCTGGCCGAGGCTGACTTGTCATGTTTTTCGCATCAGAATGTGGCAATTTGAGGGACCAAGGCGCAATTGCGCCGCGCAGTTTGAGCTGAATTTTCCCCAATTGCCTTTCAAACTTTACGCATTAAACGACGGACAAGCGAAGCCACCGGCACCGCTTGTCACTCGTTTAGTGAGCGCTCAGAATTCCCATGCGTCGAAGTAGGCTTGCATGTTGCCGGTCAATCCAAGGGCGCCATCCGTCATTGATGAAACAATCAGGATGGCCAATCCGACAACCGCTGCGCAGAGCACAACCCAATCTACCGTGACGGCACCGTTTTCCCTGTTGCGAAATCGTCTAAAGACTTTTTTCATGTAACACTTTCACATTTATGCCCATAACAAGGGTACATAACAGGTAGAAGGTCGCATCCTGCGTACAGGACGCGACCTCCGTTTGGCGTCAATCAAGATGTGATCGAGGGCCGGTATTAGTCGCCGATGTCGCCAACAGTTTGCGAACCCAGGAAGGTTGCTGTGTTGGATGTCAGATCGGATGCGCCATCTTCGATCGAAGAATAAGCAGCTGCGGCCAGGCCAACAACAGCGGCGGTCAGAACGACCCAGTCAACTGTTACGGCGCCGTCTTCGTCTTTACGGAAATTTTTGATAAAGTTCATCATTGTTTGTCCCTCCAAAGGATCTGTGAGTTCAGGTTTACAACCTTGTCTTCCGTGTGGGCCGTTTCTCTCTGTTGGCCCGGTCGACTTGGTATGACGCTATATAGCCCTTTGATTGGGGCATGATTTTGACGGCAAAGGTGCCTTTTGCGGACGTAGAAAGATTTCTTGGGGAAAAATATCTAAGCTGTTGAATTATAACGAATAAGATTCTGAATTTCTTAACTTGTTGTTAAAAACTGGTGCTGAGAACTGTAAAATATGGCGGAATCGCCTTGATCTAAGGCCGGAATTGCTGGTTTTGCGGGTTTTTTTCTGCAATATTGCGGGCAATAAATATAAAAATCAGTCTGAGCAGGCAAAATGAAATTTCTAAAGGTCTTAACCCTGATCGCGGGCGGCTGTTTGGCGCTGCCTGCGTATTCTGACGCCCCCAAGCCCTATCCGGATTTTCAGGCACGTCATATCAAAGTCCCGACTGCGGGCGCGACCAAACGTAAACTTGTGCAGATCGACCCTGCCGAACAAAACACCGCTAAACCAAAAGCAGCGTCACTGCCGGCAGACACGGCTGCCGCACTTTCGGTTGCTCAGGGGCAGTATGATTGGTTCTGGACGAAAGTGTCGCCAGACATCACCAAGACAGGTCCAGGACGTTTGCAGCTTGCGATGACGACGATTGCCGGCTTTGCGGGACAAGTGCCGGTGCCGAGGTTGCAGGAACTACAAAGCATCGCCAAGGTAAATGGCATCGACATTTTGAAAGCTACCATTGGCACGCGGGTTTCTCCTGCTTTGGTGTTGGCGGTCATTTCCGTGGAATCCGCGGGCAGGGAAGATGCGGTCAGTCGGGCCGGGGCGCAGGGGTTGATGCAGTTGATGCCGGATACCGCGGCGCGGTTTGGTGTGACAGACAGTATGGTCGGGCCGCAGAACATTTCCGGCGGGGTCAAATACCTCGACTGGCTGATGCAGAAATTCGAGGCTGATCCGATTTTGGTATTGGCAGGCTACAACGCAGGCGAGGGGTCGGTGCGCAAACATGCAGGTGTGCCGCCTTTTCCCGAAACACGGGACTACGTACCAAAGGTGCTGGCGGCATTTAAGGTTGCCAGTGGTCTGTGCAAGACCCAGCCAGAGTTGATCACCGACGGCTGTGTCTTTGCCACGTTAAGATGATACTGCCCAAGCCAGCTGAAACGCAGGCTTAGGAGAATACCCTGCTTAGACCAGCGTCGCTTCGGTCGCGGCACGCAATTCGTCCTCTGAGACACCATCGGCGCATTCGACAATCTTCAGGCCGCCCTCGACCACATCCAACACACCAAGGTTGGTGATGATCCGGTCAACGACAGCTTTGCCCGTTAGCGGCAATGTGCAGGCGCGCAGGACCTTGCTGTCGCCGTGTTTGTTGGTGTGATCCATAACAACCACCACGCGACCCACACCTGCTACCAGATCCATCGCGCCGCCCATGCCCTTGACCAGCTTGCCGGGGATCATCCAATTGGCGAGATCGCCGTTCTCGGCCACCTCCATTGCGCCAAGGATCGCCATTGCGATCTTGCCACCCCGGATCATGCCAAAGCTCTGGGCGCTGTCAAAGTATGCCGTCCGCGCCAGTTCCGTGATTGTCTGCTTGCCTGCATTGATCAGGTCCGGGTCGATCTCATCCTCGGTCGGGAAGGGGCCCATACCCAACATGCCGTTTTCCGATTGCAGCGTCACGTCCATGCCGTCGGGGATGTAGTTGCTGACCAGCGTTGGGATGCCAATGCCAAGGTTC
>JBAUHN010000478.1:0-36860 GCA_049680295.1 Sulfitobacter sp. | reverse complement strand
ACGCAGGACATTGTAAAAAGCGCCGGCGGCGTCGCCGTGCAATCCAAAACAGGGCATGCGTTTATCAAGCAGGAATTGCGGAACTGTGATGCAGTCTATGGCGGCGAAATGTCTGCGCACCACTATTTCCGAGACTTCGTTTATTGCGATTCGGGGATGATTCCCTGGCTTTTGGTGGCCGAACTTTTGGGCCGCCGCAATCAAGATCTGGACGCGCTGATCGACCAGCGCCGTGCGGCGTTTCCGTCATCGGGTGAGATTAATTTCAAGTTGGACGATCCGAAAGCTGCGATTGCCCGCGTCATTGCCAAATATGAGACCAGCGCGACCGCCCGCGATGATATGGACGGGGTGGGGTTGTCGTTTGCGGATTGGCGGTTCAATTTGCGGTCCTCCAATACCGAACCGGTTGTGCGATTGAACGTCGAAAGCCGTGGAAATCCTGAAATGCTGGCGCAGAAAACCGCCGCTATTGAGGCGCTGCTGAAGGGCGGTTAACCATTTGCCCAAAACAGCTGAAACCCGGGGAATAAGCCGAATGAAGAAGAAAAAGATTGCCGTTGCAGGGATCGGGTATGTTGGCCTGTCCAACGCGGTGTTGCTGGCGCAAAAACATACGGTTTGTTCGATTGACGTAAATGTTGAACGGGTCGAGATGATCAATCGGCGTGAATGCCCGATTGTTGATGATGAGATGTGCGAATACTTGACGAATGCTGATCTGGATCTGACGGCGACTACGGATGCAAAAGTGGCGTATTCGGACGCTGATTATGTGATTGTGGCGACTCCGACGAATTATGATCCGGAAAACAATCTGTTTGATACAACGACCGTCGAAGCGGTGATTGATCAGGTGATTGCACTTAACCCGACGACGACAATTGTAATAAAATCGACAGTTCCGGTTGGATATACAGCGGATTTATGTGCGCGCATCGGCACCGATCAGGTGATCTTTAGCCCCGAATTTTTGCGTGAAGGTCGCGCGCTTTATGACAACCTGCATCCGTCGCGGATTGTTGTGGGCGAGCAGTCGGAAAGGGCGCGGATTTTTGCGCAGATGTTGAAGGATTGTGGGCTGCGTGACGACACGCCACTGTTGTTTACCCAAGCATCAGAAGCCGAAGCCATCAAGCTTTTTGCCAATACCTATCTGGCGATGCGGGTGGCGTTTTTTAACGAACTGGACAGCTATGCTTTGTCGCACGGTTTGCAGTCGCGCCAGATTATCGAAGGGGTGGGCCTTGATCCGCGGATTGGGGCGCATTACAACAATCCGTCGTTTGGCTATGGTGGTTATTGTTTGCCCAAGGATTCCAAGCAGTTGTTGGCCAACTATTCGGAAGTGCCGCAAAATCTGATCCGGGCGGTTGTGGATGCAAATCGAACCCGCAAAGATTTCATTGCCGACCAGATAATTGCGCTGCGGCCTGCTTGCGTCGGGGTGTACCGGTTGGTGATGAAAACCGGGTCTGACAATTTTCGACAAAGCTCGGTTCAGGGGATCATGAAGCGGATCAAGGCCAAGGGGATTGAGGTCATTGTTTATGAACCCGAATTGCACGACGATACGTTTTTTGGGTCCAAAGTGATGCACGATCTTGCCGGTTTTAAGGCGCTATCGGATGTTATTGTTGCCAATCGGGCAACAGAGGATCTGGCGGATGTTGCTGACAAAATATTTACGCGTGACCTTTTTGGGTCCGACTAGTGACGCAGAATCGCCCATGTTTGGTGGCAGTTTCGCGATATATATGAGGAAACTTAGGTGATGGTGGTTCTGAAATGATTACTCCGGTTATTTTGTGCGGTGGTTCGGGTACACGGCTGTGGCCGTTATCACGTAAAAGCTATCCCAAACAGTTTGTCCCGCTGGTGTCTGAAACAACGTTGTTTCAGTCTTCTGCGCAACGGCTGGAAGGTCCGGACTTTGCGGCACCGATGGTTTTGACCAATTCTGATTTCAGGTTTATTGTTACAGAACAACTGCTTGAAGCGGGGATTGACCCGTCCGCAGTTTTGATTGAACCGCAAGGGCGCAACACGGCACCTGCGATTTTGGCGGCAGCACTTTGGCTGGAAAAGACTGATCCAAACGGGTTGATGCTGATCGCCCCATCGGACCATGTGGTTCCGGATGTCGCGGCTTTTCAGGCTGCTGTAACGGCCGGTGCTGACGCTGCATCTGCCGGAAATTTGGTCACATTTGGTATCAAACCTACCCATGCCGAAACCGGATATGGGTATCTTGAACTCAGCGAGAATCCGGGCGATTTCGCGGCACGCCCAATTGGGTTGGAGCGATTTGTTGAAAAACCGAATGCGGATGATGCAGCGAAAATGCTGGCAGCGGGGACGTATCTTTGGAATGCGGGCATATTCTTGTTCTCGGTCCCGGCAATCCTTGCGGCGTTCCGGGCGCATTGCCCTGAAATGATGGCGCCGGTTACGGCTGCGATTGAGGGTGGCAAACCTGATCTGGGTTTTTTCCGGCTTGATCCCGATGCCTGGTCAAAGGCCGATGACATCTCGATTGACTATGCAATCATGGAAAAGGCAGAGAACCTTTCGGTGGTGCCTTTCGCTGCTGGCTGGTCCGATTTGGGCGGCTGGGATGCGGTGTGGCGCGAAACACCACAGGATGCAAATGGGGTCGCCACATCCGGACCTGCGACCGCGCTGGATTGTGAAAACTCGCTGCTGCGTTCCGAGGACGAAAGCTTGGAAGTCGTGGGAATCGGGCTGAAGAACATCATTACAATTGCCATGCCGGACGCGGTTCTGGTGGCCGATGTCAGCCGTGCGCAGGATGTGAAACTGGCCGTTGCAGCGCTGAAAGCAAAACAGATCAAACAGGCCGAGACATTTCCAAAAGATCACCGTCCCTGGGGCTGGTTCGAAAGCCTGGTGGTTGGTCAAAGGTTTCAGGTCAAACGCATTGTCGTGCATCCCGGTGCTGCATTGAGCCTGCAAAGCCATCATCACCGGTCCGAGCATTGGATTGTTGTGGAGGGCACCGCCAAGGTGACCGTGGACGACGAGGCCAAGCTGATCAGCGAAAACCAATCAGTTTATATTCCTTTGGGTGCCGTGCACCGGATGGAAAACCCTGGCAAAGTGCCGATGGTTCTGATCGAGGTACAGACAGGGACCTATTTGGGTGAAGACGACATTATTCGTTACGAAGATGTCTATGACCGCGACTGATCGTTAAGATCGGGCGTTAAAGCCGGTTGAGCATACACGCCAGATAAAGTGCCGCCGTGCCTGTTCGGCTTTGACGGTGCACGCCGGATTTGTGCAGGTTGGCCAGCCGGGTACGCAGTGATCCTGCCCGCGCGGCGACAAATTGCTGCAAAACGGTTTGCGCCTCGGGGTTCAGGTGGCTGTGTTGCGAGGTTAAAGTCGCGAGATTGATCCGGTTCCAACGCCGGTACTGGCCGACCAGCAATGCCTGAATGCGCCGTATTTTCGCAAAAAATGATCTGTTGGACCCAATGAGGTTGTTGTCGTGTTGGCGGTAATACAAAACCGGATCATTGTCTTTCACGATCAGGCCGTCACAACCGCTGAGAACCTGATAAAGCCACCAGTCATGCGATACGATATGGTTGTGGCGCGGCATTAATTGCTTGGCCAGGGTCAGGGCCGCAGCATTCAGGACCATCGTGTTGCCGCCGGCAATGGATTGCACCAACGCATTTTTAAACGATCCTGAAACAGTGATCGGTGCGGACAATCCAAAGGGCGTCAGATGCCGATTGCAGATCACCGTCCGGGCGCAATAAAGCGCTGGTTGATCGGGCCTTGCGGAACTTAGGGCATCGGTGGCGCGGGCCAGTTTCCCATCAAACCAAACATCGTCCTGATCGGAAAAGGCAACGTAAGTCGCTGATTGTGGGGCGGATTTCAGCAAGAACAGGAAGTTTGCTACAAATCCTTTTTGTGGACCATTCAGCAGCACGATCTTGCGGTTTGGGTGGTCTTTGCAAAACTGTTCAACGATGGCAGGCCCGTCGTCTGTCGATCCGTCATCAGAGACGTAAAGCGACCAGTTTGCGTGGCTTTGCCGTGCAAAACTGTCCAATTGATCCTGTAGATGAGCGGCCCCATTGTAGAGCGCCAGCAAGATGCAGACATGCGGGGCTTTCGGATGGTCCGATGCTTGGCGGGACAGTTGTGTCATTTACGCCCCCTTGGTGCAAAAGGGCGCGACAGGAGGCTTGTTGGCGGCCATAGGATTTGCTACTTTAAGTTGATTAATATGCATTTCGCTATGCTTGGAGTGTTTTGGTTACTGAGGGGTTAATTTTCGCAATTGCAGAGCGATTCCCTGACCGACCGATTGCCGGGAGAATTCGATGTCCGACCAAACGGAAATGACAGATGCCACGCCGAAATGTGCAGCGTGCGAAGTCAGTTATTCCCAGATGCAAAAGCTGCTGCGGGACGAAGTGCGTGATTTACAGGAAAACCTGACGGGCCGGTTTGAGGAAATCGCGGTACTGACAGCCCGGTTGGAAACAATGGCCGGGGAACAGGACCGTTTGCGTGCCGAAACCGTTGCGGCAATGCAAAACAGATTTGATGTGGAACAGATGCTTGCGGCGTTTCTGCGCGCGGGTTGGGACAGTGTGCAAAACCGTGATGCACCCCCTTTTGAGGAACAGTTGGCGGTATTGTCGGGGTCGGATTTGTTTCAGGCGGACTGGTATTTGAACCATTATCCCGATTTGGCTGATGCAGGGGTGGCGGCAGCGGACCATTACCTGCGCATTGGTGCATATGAGGGGCGCTGGGCGGGGCCTGAATTTGACAGCAAAGGGTATTATCTTGCCAACCCCGATGTCGCCGAAGCGGGCTGGCCGGCTTTGGTGCATTTTGAGATGTTTGGTAAATCCGAAGGGCGTCCGCGTGATTTGCCGGACTGACCTGATCTTACGGATTTTGCCCGTTGGAGTGAAACCCGCATGACCCAATCGCCGCGCAATTTTGATCCGGTCTGGTATCTTCAGGCCAATGCTGATGTCGCGCGTGCGGGCGTCAATCCGACCGAGCATTTCAATGCTATCGGGCAGCGTGAGGGGCGGTTGGGCTACCCGTTGGTCGCATTTGATCTGGACCATCAATTGTGGCGCGGCCGTTCGGCAGAGGCGTTGATCGGGTTACTGGCGTTGACTGAGGGCAATGACCCTGTCGAAAAGGGTGTGGCCGCTGGGGTACTTGCGCGCTGGTATGCGGCCCTTGGAGACTGGCGCGCGGTAAAACCGGCGATTGCCACGTTCTTTGACACGCCAGAGGCGGCGGTTTGTGTGTCCCATCCGGGCCCGTTTCTATTGGGGCTTAGGTCTGCTGTTCATGACCGTGATTTCGATCTTGCATCGGATTTGATTGACCGGGGAATACAGACGTTTGGGTTGACGGCAGATTTCAATCTGGCCCGGTTCCAGTTGGGGGCGGCAAAGGGCCATTCGGATCTTCGTCTGTCGCGGCATTTGTCACGCATTTATTCCGACCACGATTTGGCGCCGGTGTCATTGATGTCGGGCGAGGGATGTCGGTTTGACAGGTTGCGGGCAAATGCGGTGCCAATAGCGGCGGGTGATCTGCCATTGGTCAGTGTTATCGTGCCGGTTTATAATGCGGCGCCGGTTTTGCATGTGGCGTTGCGCTGTCTGGAGGCTCAGGACTGGCACAATATTGAGGTGCTGATTGTCGATGACGGATCGACGGATAACAGCGCAAAGATTGCGCGGGAATGGACCCAGCGGGACAAACGGTTTCGGCTGATTTCGATGGCGCGAAATGGCGGTGCATATGCGGCGCGTAATGCCGGGTTCTTCAGTGCAACGGGTGCCTATGTAACGGTGCATGATGCGGACGACTGGTCGCATCCGGCCAAGATAACTGAACAGGTCCGGCCGCTGATCCGCAACCCCGCACGGGTGGCGACCCTATCGCAGTGGGTGCGGGCCGATGATGACCTTGGGATGACAAAATGGCGCATGGACGCGGGGTGGGTATACCGCAACATATCGTCCTTGATGGTGCGGGCGTCGGTTCGGGATCATTTGGGGTATTGGGACCGGGTGCGCGTCAATGGCGATACGGAATATTATGACCGGCTGATTGCCGTTTTTGGGGGCAGCGCCATTGAAGAGGTCCGGCCGGGCATTCCGCTGGCATTTGGGCGCACGGCGGCAACGTCCTTGACGATGCAAAGTGAGACGCATCTGAGTACTCAGTTCGTTGGCCTGCGGCGGGATTATATGGATGCGGCGCGATTTTGGCACGCAAACGAAAAAGAACTGCACATGGTTGAGCATCCTGTGTCGCGGGTATTCAACATTGATGCGGCCATCGGCGTGGGTGATCCGGCCGGGCCGAAAAGTGACTATGATGTTTTGCGCGCGGCACCTGAATTTGATGCCGATTGGTACCGGGCGGCCCATTCAGATGTGACATATGCCGATATCTGCCCTGTGGCGCACTATCTTGTCGCCGGGGCGGCTGAAAACCGCGATCCCGGCCCCGGTTTCAGCACCGGCGGATACCGGATCGCACAGGGTTTGGGCGACGATGAAAACCCGCTGCTGCATTGGATTTCGCAGCGGCGGCAAACGCAACCATTGCCCAGTTTTGGTGGTGCTCTTGATGTCGGTGACCGGCCTGCGGTTCTGGTTTTTGCGCATCAGGCGGGCAAGGTTCTGTTTGGCGCGGAGCGGAGTTTTCTGGATATGCTGCGCCGACTATGGGCCGAGGGTCAGGCGCCTGTTGTCGTCGTGCCGGATTTGCGCGGTAAAGATTATTTGGCGCAGCTTCAGCCTTTGTGCGTGCAGGTCGAGGTGTGCCCGCAACTTTGGCGTTATGGCGCGCAGCCCCCCCGCGCCGAAACTGTGGCCCGCATCCGGTCTTTGATTCGCAAACATCAAGCCAGGACGGTTCATATCAATACGTCTGTGCTGGACGCTCCGCTTATTGCGGCGCGCGCCGAGGGCTGCGTATCGGTGGTTCATGTGCGTGAATTGCCTGCCGAAGATCCCGATCTGTGCCGGTCTTTGGCGGTCACGGCGGATGCGCTGCGCGATGATCTTTTGCAAACTGCCGATCAGTTTGTGGCCAATTCGGCTGTGGTCGCCCGGTGGCTTGACTGCCCGGACCGGACAAGTGTGCGCGGCAATTCTGTGGATGAGGCGTTGTTTGATTTGCCTTTTGATCCAGGTTCCGTTTTGCGCGTTGCGATGATCAGCAGCAATATCGCCAAAAAGGGCATCGCTGACTTTCTTGAGGTTGCGCGGCTGGTTGAGGCCAGCGGCGTAGTTGCCAGATTTATCTTGATCGGTCCGCCGACCAACGATCTTCATGCGCTGCGGCCATGGCCCCAAAATGTCGAATATGCAGGTTATGCGGAGGGTCCGGTCACAGCAATGAAACAGGCGGATATAGTTCTAAGCTTGTCACATTTTGCGGAATCCTTTGGTCGGACCGTGCTTGAGGCGATGGCCGCAGGTCGCCCCGTGGTGTGTTACGCGCGCGGTGCTCCGGTTGATCTGGTGGACAGCGGTGAAACGGGGTTTGTGGTGCCCGCAGATGATCCACAAGTCGTGGCCGATGCGGTAATGGCGATATGCTGCGCGCCTCAGGGTCTTTTGCGGCTTAGCAAAAGCGCCAGGCATCGCGCGCGTCAGTTGAACAATTCATCAAAATTGGCCTGATCCCTTGACCGGACATGGGTGAAACGGGCAAACCGATGACGCAATGTACTTGGAGCAAAGATTTTGAATATCGAAAAGACATCCTTGGATGGTGTGTTGATACTGACGCCGCGTCGATTTGGCGATGACCGGGGATTTTTTAGTGAGGTGTGGAACAAGGAAACGCTTGGCGCGCAGGGTCTTAACTATGATTTCGTGCAGGATAACCATTCGCTAAGCCGTGATGTCGGTGTTGTGCGTGGGTTGCATTATCAGTCGCCACCGCATGCGCAGGATAAATTGGTACGTGCCGGCGCTGGAGTGATTTTCGACGTTGCGGTGGATATCCGGGTCGGATCACCGCAATATGGCCACTGGTTCGGAACTGAGCTGTCTGCTGAGAACGGTAAACAAATGCTGGTGCCAAAAGGCTTTTTGCACGGGTTTGCGACACGGGCGCCGAACTCTGAGCTGTTGTATAAATGCACGGATGTCTATTCGCCCGAATGCGACGGCGCGATCTATTTTGGCGACCCTGATCTGGGTATCGACTGGGGTATTCCTGCATCTGACGCAATTCTATCCGAAAAAGACAAAATGGCGCCACGGTTTGCTGATTTTAAGTCACCGTTCAAATACGAGGCTTGATGATGAAAATACTGGTAACCGGGGGGGCAGGGTTTATCGGCTCTGCAGTGGTTCGATTGGCAATGTCGCAGGGGCATTCGGTCGTCAACGTTGATGCGCTGACCTATGCGGCCTGTCTTGAGAATGTGGCGTCCGTCGCAGATCAGGACGGCTATGCATTTGTGCACGCTGATATTTGTGATGCGGACGCCATGCGCGCGGTGTTTGAGACCCACAAGCCTGATGCGGTGATGCATCTGGCTGCTGAAAGCCATGTTGACCGGTCGATTGACGGACCGGGCGCCTTTATCGAGACCAACGTGACAGGTACTTACACATTATTGCAGGCGGCACGGTCCTATTGGGAACAGGCGGGCAAACCGGGGAACTTCCGGTTTCACCATGTTTCAACGGACGAAGTTTATGGATCTTTGGGCGCTGAAGGGTTGTTTACCGAAGACACCGGGTATGATCCAAACAGTCCCTATTCCGCGTCAAAGGCTGCCAGTGACCATCTGGTACGCGCCTGGGGTGAGACCTATGGCTTTCCGATTGTTGTGACCAATTGTTCGAACAATTACGGGCCGTTTCATTTTCCTGAAAAGCTGATTCCGGTGGTCATTCTGAATGCGCTTCAGGGCAAGGAAATACCGGTTTACGGCAAAGGTGAAAACGTGCGCGACTGGCTTTACGTTGAGGATCATGCGACGGCCTTGCTGACGGTATTGACCAAAGGGGCGCTGGGCAGGACCTACAACATCGGCGGCCACAACGAGGCGCGCAATATTGATCTGGTGCAGATGATTTGCGCCATTCTGGATGTGCGTCGTCCGTTAGAGGGCGGCAAGACATATAGCGATCTGATCGCATTTACCAAGGACCGTCCTGGTCATGATTTGCGCTATGCGATTGACGCCAGTCGCATTCAGGATGAATTGGGCTGGACCCCGTCGGTGACCCTGGAGCAGGGGCTTCAGCGGACGGTCGATTGGTATCTCGACAATGAAGACTGGTGGAGCGCGCTTTTGTCGCGTTCGGGTGTGGGTGCGCGTTTAGGGGTTTCAGCATGAGCATTTTGGTGTTTGGCAAGTCAGGACAAGTCGCGCATGCGCTGGCGAAATATGATGGTGTTGTCTGTCTGGATCAGCACGAGGGCGAATTGACCCAGCCTGAGATGTGTGCCCGTGTTATCATGGAACACCGGCCTGATGCGGTGATCAACGCGGCGGCCTATACGGCCGTTGACCCGGCCGAGGCGGATGAGGCAGTGGCGCAAGTCGTGAATGGCGACGCGCCCGCCGCGATGGCCAAAGCGGCGGCGGAATTGGGCATTCCGATGGTTCAGATTTCGACGGATTATGTGTTTGACGGCACTGGCACAGACCCGTGGCAGCCCTATGATACGCCCGCGCCGCGGTCGGCTTATGGGCGGACCAAACTGGCCGGTGAGACTGGCGTGATTGCGGCCAAAGGGGTGTACGGCATTGTCCGGACCTCTTGGGTGTTTTCCGCACAGGGCAATAATTTCGTGAAAACGATGCTGCGGCTTGGGGCGGAACGGGACGAGCTGAACATCGTCGCGGATCAGATTGGCGGGCCAACCTGGGCAGGCGATGTTGCAGAGGCCTGCTATGCGATGGCAGTGCAATTGCAGGAAAGCCCTGACAAAAGTGGCACGTACCACTATTCTTGCGGACCGGATGTCAGCTGGGCTGATTTCGCCCGCGCGATCTTTGAGGCCTCTGGCACGACGTGTCAGGTGAACGATATTCCCAGCAGCGCCTATCCGACCCCGGCGGAACGGCCTGAAAATTCGCGTCTTGATGTCACATCAATGACTAAAACCTTTGGTTTGAAACGTCCTGATTGGCGTGTCGCTCTGAACACGGTTTTGCAGGAGTTGAAGTAATATGTCGCAGCGCAAAGGTATTATTCTGGCCGGTGGATCCGGCACGCGGCTGTACCCGATCACGCAAGGCGTGTCGAAACAGTTGATGCCGATTTATGACAAGCCGATGATCTATTATCCGCTGTCCGTGCTGATGTTGGCCCAGGTGCGCGAGATTGCGATCATTACCACCCCGCAAGACAGCGATCAGTTTCGGAGGATGCTGGGCGATGGATCGCAATGGGGGTTGTCACTGACGTATATTGTGCAGGAACGGCCCGAAGGATTGGCTCAAGCCTATGTTCTGGCAGAGAAATTTCTGGATGGCAGCCCCAGCGTCATGGTGCTGGGCGACAATATCTTCTATGGTCACGGGCTGACTGAATTGTTGCAAAAGGCGACGGCGAAACAATCGGGGGGTACGGTTTTTGCCTGCCATGTGCATGATCCGCAGCGTTACGGTGTTGTGGCGATGGACGCCGATGGGCGCCCGACCGAGATTATTGAAAAACCAACAAACCCGCCGTCAAACTATGCGGTAACGGGCCTCTATTTTCTGGATGGTAAAGCACCTGCGCGTGCCAAAAAGATCACCCCGTCTGAGCGTGGTGAGCTTGAGATCACATCGCTTTTGACCGAGTACCTGAACGAAGGGTCGCTTGAGATTGCGCGCATGGGTCGCGGGTATGCCTGGCTTGATACGGGAACGCATGATTCTTTGCTGGATGCCGGGAATTTTGTGCGCACCTTGCAAAAGCGCCAGACCTTGCAATGTGGGTGCCCCGAAGAGATCGCATATGATCAAGGCTGGATCACCTCTGAGCAGTTGCTGGAACACGCCAAGACCTATGCCAAGACCGAATATGGCGACTATTTGCGGCGTCTGGTCTAAGCGGCTTTGATCGGTGAAACCTTAAAAACCCCTTAACCGGGCGGTTGCCCGCTTGGGCGGTATTTAATGTTTTCTGCACGTTATCTGGGTCAGACCCGATAGCAGCAGGAGACTTTCATGCCACAGACATCGCCACGGCTCGATCTGCCGTATTTACAGCCATCACAGGCGCAAAAACACGTCACCCATAACGAGGCATTGCAACGGCTGGACGTTTTGACGCAGCTTGTGGTGTCCCAGTTCGATGCCACCGATCCGCCGGCGCTGCCTGAGCTTGGTGAAGTGTTTGCTTTGGGGTCCTCGCCTACCGGGGTATGGGCCGGGCAATCACAGATGTTGGCGGCATATACCGAATCTGGATGGTTGTTTTTGGCGCCGCAAGAGGGGTGGCGCACCTGGGGTGTGGCCGAAGATGAGTTGCGGACCTTTGATGGGACAGATTGGATTCCGTCCGATTTCAGTTTGCAAAACGTCGATGGCGTCGGGATCGGCACCACGTCGGATGCGACCAATCGGCTGGCGGTGAATGCGGCAGCCACGCTGTTGAACCATGAAGGGTCCGGCGGACATCAGGTTAAGGTGAACAAAGCCACCGAGACAGATACTGCATCGTTGCTTTTTCAATCGAACTTTACAGGACACGCAGAGATGGGCCTTGCAGGGAATAACGCCTTTACCGTCAAAGTCAGCGCGGATGGGACCAACTGGCAACAGGTTATGGCAGCCGATCCGCAAACTCAGACAATCACCTTTGCGCCTGCCGGGTCCGACCGGGTCGAGATCAGGGATGATGCGCTGGCTGTCGATGTGCCGATCACCGGGACAGCGGTTCAGACGACGCCGGCTGATGTGACCCCGGGCCGGTTGATGAAGGCCGAAAATGGTATACTCAAGACGGGTATACTAGGGACTGTTTCACAGACCGCCGGGGTGCCAACAGGGTCCATTATTGAACGCGGAAGCAATGCCAACGGGCACTACATAAGATTTGCGGATGGCACGCAGATCTGTACAGTTCACGACTTTGAACTGACATTTCTGAATTCCGCAACGATCCGGAATGACTGGGTTTTTCCGGCTGCATTCATCGATTCAACGCGGACAGTAACCTACACGATGACCCGTAGCCCGGCGAATGTGGCACCGCCCACCAGCTACCGATCGGGGTTTCAGTTTGAGGATACCCAGGTTGAAAGCCCGACGCAGGCGCGCATTGCATGGTTGGGCAGCGGATGGTCTGATCAGGGGTCGCTATATTGTCGGATTATGGCGATTGGTCGGTGGTTCTAAAGTTTTGAGCGGCGCCCAGTCAGCAACCTGCGAGCGGGCGCCGTCACTTTCCATGATGTGCTGTTTGTGATCGCTTCCAATGTGACTTGCAGATTGGACGCATGGGTATGTGCCGCGTCCAGATCCATCATCAATACCCTTTGGGCCGCAGCTTCGGCCTCATGTTTTTGGGTGGCCGCGGCCAGGAGGTCCGCGTGTTGGACTGCCTCGGCCTGCATGCGGGTCAGTTCGGCGGATTGCTGCCGCGACTTTGCTGTCATGGTATCCAACGCGGTCTTGGCCGCTGCGGTCTGGGTGTTTAAGGCCTGCAACTCGCGGTCTCGGGTCGCAAGGGTTTCAGCTATGTCCGAGATTTGGGTTGTGTGGTCGGCGGTTTGTGCTGCCATCTCAACCTGAAGATCATGGATTTGATCGGTGAGCGCGGACACTTCCGACAGGGCTGCGGTCAGGGCGATGTCTTGTTGTGCTGCCTTTTCTTGTTCTCCCTTTAACGCTGCGATCTGGGTTTGTTTATCTTCGAGTGTTTTCGTCAACACACCCAGTTCGTCAAACCGGTCCTGTAAATCATCTTGCAACTGGTCAATTTTGCCGGTCAGGTTTTGGTGTTTTTGCCCGGCAACAGTTAGGGCTGTCTGCGTTTTTCCATATTTCACGCGGGTTTTTTCCAGCGTTTTGGCTGTCGCCTGATATTTTGCTTCGGCGATGTTTACCTGAGATTCAGCCGCCGTCAGTTGCACCGTCAGCGCCTGATATTCCTGTGCTGCGGTTTCGGCGGCATGGGTTTGCTGCATCACTTTCATCCGAAGATCGTGGTTTTCGGCCTGCACAAGCGCAAGTTTACTGTGTCGGGCGTCATAGGCGTCGTTCAGATTTGACAGTTTTTCATCTCGCGCGGCGGTCTTGGATTTTTCATCGGCCAGTTCGGCGGTCACGGCATCCACTGATTTTGCAGAATTGACGGCTTTTTTGGCTTCGACCTTGCTGGCCCATTCAAAGGTGGCGGCGGACCCGAGGCGGTGAAAAACCTGACGAATTTGCGCAAGGGAGGGTGAATTTGCATCCAATGAGGCGAGCTGTAGCAGACGCGGATTGGGGGTGTCGCCCCATAGTATCATGCAAAGCCCGTCGCCGTCGTCGGTCTCAAAGTAGGGAAATTCGGCCCTTAGTTTGGTCAGCCAGGCACGCGCCGCTCCGTGTTTCAGATGTGTGTTCGTGCTGTGAAAAAGCACCACACCCTTGGCGGTCATTCTTTTGGCAAGAACCGTTTGCAGTGTCTTTATTGTGTCTTCGTCAAGGTTTGTGTTGATGTGCAGCAGATCGACGGAATGGTTGGAAAATGCACGCGTGATGATGTTCAAACCACCTGCCTTGATGGTTGATTGCGCGCCATATTCTTCGGCGTTGTATTCTTGCAAATGGTCTTCGATTTGCCTGGCTTTGTCGGATGTCCAATGCCCGACACCCAGTGTGCGCGTGGCGATATCCAGCTTTTCGATGGCCTGACATGCGGTGAAAAAGGCGACGCCGTCGGGCAGGCCATATTCGACAAAAGCGGTCGGGCGCAGCGTCTCAATCACCCAGAAAAGGAACGGTATGTGGGACAGGAAAGCCGATCGGCGCTGATACCTTGGACGCCAAAACAATACGCGCGACGATAAGGGGGTCACGACGTCCGCGTTCGCCAAAATTGAAGTCACCGTTGATGTGCTGGGAAGCGTAGTTTGCGTAGCTGTCAATTTGCTGCCTTTTGTTAACCGGTTGCCGTTGGTTCGTATGTCGTCAAGCTGCCGTTTTGGCACGGTAAATTGCTCTAACCGGCTGCCATGTCTCAGTTTTACGTCCCTCCATGGATAGGTAAACTTGGTTAACCTAATGTTAACAAAGCTGTCCGATACCCGTCTTGAAAGAGGCGCAGTATGACTAAATTAACCTTCCCAGAGTCCGAAAGGGCGTTCGTTTTAGAAAAATACCGGTCCGCAGATGTGATCCTTGAATACGGGTCCGGTGGGTCGACGATATTTGCAGCAGAGCAGCCGGGTAAATACATCATGAGCGTCGAAAGCGACCGTGATTGGGCGATCAATATTCAGGCAGAGATTGACCAGGCCGATTTGCCGTCTGACGTCATCGTTCACCATGTCGACATCGGCGAGATTGGCCTATGGGGGCGTCCGGTGGACGCACAGGGTTGGGCAAAATATCACCACTATCCTTTGAACATCTGGACGCAGCCGTTTTTTCGCCAACCGGATTTGGTGTTGATTGACGGGCGGTTACGACCCGCCTGTCTGGTGGCGACCTGTTTGCGGGCCAAAAAGAAAGTCACAGTGCTGTTTGATGATTATGCGAACCGCCCCGCCTATCACGTTGTTGAAAAACTGGTGAAGCCGGTGCGGTACGTCGGGCGGATCGCAGAGTTTGAAATCACCCCGAATATCTGGCCGAATTGGGCGGAGGATTTTCTGCACGAGCTGTGCACAAAGGTGACGTTCTCGGTTGGGACGGTGTCCTATCAGGCGTCGCTTTAACTGACTGTCCTGACAAGAAATCTTTGGCGCGTAAAAAACGGCTGCGTGCCGAAGGTGTGCCGACAAACCAATGGCCTAGTGAGCAAGAGGAATGGTTAAATGAAAACGGCACTAATAACCGGCGTGACCGGGCAAGACGGCGCTTATCTGGCAGAGAATTTGCTGGCCAAAGGATATGAAGTCCACGGGGTAAAGCGCCGGACGTCTTTGTTCAACACAGCGCGTGTGGATCATTTGATGGAAGGTCCCGAAGGTCAGAACGGCCGATTTGTTCTGCATCACGGGGATATGACGGACAGTTCTTCGCTGACCAACATATTGCAAAAAACCCGGCCCGATGAGGTTTATAATCTGGCGGCACAAAGCCATGTCGCGGTGTCCTGGGAGGAACCGGAATATACTGCGAATTCGGACGCGCTGGGCTCACTGCGCCTGCTTGAGGCGATCCGTTTCCTGGGTCTGGCAGAAAAAACCCGGTTTTATCAGGCGTCTACGTCCGAGTTATACGGGTTGGTGCAACAGTCACCGCAAACCGAAAAAACGCCGTTTTATCCACGCTCACCTTACGGTGTGGCCAAGCTTTATGCCTATTGGATCACGGTAAATTACCGCGAATCCTATAATATGTTTGCCTGCAACGGCATTCTTTTTAACCACGAAAGCCCGCTGCGCGGCGAGACGTTTGTCACCCGCAAGATCACCCGCGCCCTGGCGCGGATCAAGCTGGGAACGCAAACGGATTTGCGGCTTGGCAATATGGATTCGCTGCGTGACTGGGGCCATGCCCGCGATTACGTCGATATGATGTGGATGATGCTGCAACAGGATACGCCCGAGGATTTTGTGATCGCAACAGGTGTGCAATATTCGGTTCGGGATTTCGTGTTGGCTGCGGCCCGCGAACTGGGCATGGACATCACATTTGAGGGCACAGGCGTCGACGAGGTTGGTCGCGATGCCAAGGGCAACATCGTGGTGCGGATTGACCCGCGCTATTTTCGGCCTGCCGAAGTGGAAACCTTGTTGGGTGACGCCTCCAAAGCGCGCAAAATGTTGGGGTGGACACCTAAGATACCGTTTGTCGAACTGGTGCGCGAAATGGTGGCGGCTGATCTGGATGAGGCCGAAGCAGAATACCATCTGGCCACACGCAAAATCACTACACGGCTTGCGGGATGAAGCTGTTTCTGACCGGTGCATGCAGCATGGCTGGCGCATTTTCCGGACCTTTAACACGCGCCTTACGTTGCACGGACAGGACAATTTTCATATGACTGACGACCCCATCAACTTTCCCCTGGCCACTTCATCCTGGGACGCGGCTGAATATACAGCGATTGAGCGTGTGGTGCAGTCGGGCATGTTTTCAATGGGCAAGGAAGTCGCCGCATTTGAGCGCCAATTCGCGACGGCGATGGGCAGCGAATATGCGGTCATGGTCAACTCGGGCTCGTCCGCCAATCTGATTATTATTGCCGCTTTGCGATATCATTCAAAACACAATCTGCCACAGGGCGCTGAGGTGATTGTGCCCGCCGTATCATGGAGCACGACGTATTTTCCACTGCACCAATATGGATTGCGGCTGAAGTTTGTGGATATTGACCGGAACACGCTGAACTATGATCTGGATGCCTTGGCCGAGGCCATCGGCCCGGATACGCGGGCGATCATGACGGTAAACCTGTTGGGTAATCCCAACGACTTTGATCGCATTGGCACATTGATCGCGGACCGCGATATCATTCTGATCGAAGACAATTGCGAATCCCTGGGGGCCACTTTCAATGCAAAGCAGGCAGGCACCTTTGGGATTGCAGGCAGCTATTCGTCGTTTTTTTCGCATCATATCGCCACGATGGAGGGCGGTCTGGTCGTCACTGACGACAAGGAAATGTATCATCTGATGCTCAGCCTGCGCGCCCATGGGTGGACGCGAAATCTGCCCAAAAACAATCTGATTACCGGCGAGAAAAGCGACGATCCCTTTGACGAGGCGTTTCGTTTTGTTCTGCCGGGATACAATCTGCGCCCCCTGGAAATGAGCGGTGCATTGGGGCAGGAACAGATTGCCAAACTGCCGATGATTGTATCCGAGCGGCGCAAGAATGCGGACCTGTTTACCGCGATGATGAAGGGCTTTCCACAAGTTCAAATCCAACGCGAAACCGGTAACAGCAGCTGGTTCGGGTTCTCGATGGTTTTGCGCGAAGATGCCGGTATTGACCGCAACGCCCTGATTGCGGCGTTCAAGGCGCATGGGGTGGAATGCCGACCAATTGTGACCGGTAATTTTGCCAAAAACGAAGTGGTCACTAAACATATGGATCACGTCGTTCATGGCACGCTGAAAAATGCCGAATATATCGACGCGAACGGGCTGTTTATTGGCAATCATCATTATCCGTTGGACGCGGCCTTTGATCATCTGCGCCGCGCGCTTTCATCGGCATTTCAAGGTGCCTGACCGGATGAGCGGTCCCTATCAGAATTTTGTCCGGCGTTTGTGCAAAGATCAGGGTTTGGTGGATGTGGCAGGCAAGGGTCATGCGCGGCAAAGCTCAACCTCGCGGTGGTCAAAACCGGGGGATGCGCAGCGTGCGGTTCAGGGGGTGAATGCGGATTATGCCTTTCACACCGACCGTGAAATGGCCCCATGGTGGATGCTGGAATTTGAGGCGCCGCAGGTTGTGGCGCAGATCGTTTTACACAATCGGCGCAGGCCGAAATATCAGGATGTTTCCCGCAATCTGCTGGTCGAGCTGCGTGATGACGCTGGTTGGCGCGCGGTTTATCGTGGGGATACCGCGTTTGGCGCGGAACCGGCGGGGCAACCGTTGGTGATCAGCTTTGATCCCGCACAAGAGGCCACTGCTGTCAGGGTCACATCACAGGTGCAGGGGTATTTGCATCTGTCGCAGGTCAATGTGTTGTCGCCAAGCGTTGGTGCGGCACTTCAAACCGGCATTGCGCCGGTGTTTCTGGCCTGCCGTGCGGATGGTTTTGGCGAAAGGTTGCGGGCAATCTTGAACGCTTTGGTGCTGGCCGAGCATATGGGAGGGGGATTTGCCTTTAACTGGCGCGATATTGGCCAGCAGTCATTTCAGGATCATTCCGTCCTGCCAGTAACGGAGGTGTTTTCCGGCGCATTTATTGCCGAACATGGGATGAGCAACGACCGCGTTCGCGACATGTTCAAGGGTCTGTTAAAGGGTAATGTCCGCAAGGATGCATCTGGTGCACCGGTGTTTGAACCCTTTGACGCGCTGGTCGTCAATCAGCAGTCCTTGCTGGATCAGGCGCCGATTTTCAAAGGCGAGATTGACGTTGAAAAGGCCTATGGTGCGGCCTTTGCGAAAATCGCATTTGCACCAAAGTTCCAAGCGGCCAAAGACGCAGCATGCGCGGCGGGTCTGGGGGAAGGGCCGACCGTCGCGGTGCATTTACGTGCCGGTGATATCATTTTTGGGCGGTACCGTTTCATGGGTCGGTACCATGGCAAAGTGTGCCCCTATCCGCTGGCCAGGCGTATCATTTCAGATTTGACCAAGGCCGGAAATCGCGTGGTCTTGTTTGGGCAGGACGACGCTTTGTGTGCGTATTTCAAAGATCGGTTCGGTGTCATGCTGGCCGCTGAGGTGGCAGAACCGCTGGGCTTTGACGCAGCCCAGCAAGCGCTGTTTGAAATATGCCTGATGGCGCGATGTGGCCGGATCATCTGCGGCTCCAGTGGGTTTGCCGTGGCCGCCGCGTGGATTGGCGGCATCAAAACCGCGTCCCCACATAGTCTTTTTTCGCCGGATGAAATCTTGTCTATCACGCGCGCGGCGATTGACTGCGATCTTGACGATGACCGGATCAGCGACCTGCAACGCGGTTTTGCCTGTTGGTCTGCGTTTCACGCCTTTGGGTATGATGTTGTGACCGATGAAGTGTTCCGGGGTTTATTGCATAAGGCGAAAAACTGGGATCCAGAGAATGGGTTTTACCAGTTGGTTCATGCCTGCGATTGTTACGCGCAAGGCCAACACGACAAGGCCGAACATCTATTGTATTCGCGTCTGATCAGGGCAGGAAAAAAGCCTGGTTCGATGTATCAAACGCTGACATTGTCGCTGCCGGACAACACGGTCCCGGCCAGTCCATATGTTGAGATTCTAAAAGACTTTGCTGACAAGGGCCATGCGATGGCGGCGTTGGCCGCAGCCCTTTCGGTGATGGCGTTGGGCGATATCCCAACCGCAGCGCATTATGCAACGCTCTATTTCCAGACGCGATCTGATGCGCAGTCCGGTTTGGACAGGCTGTTGGACCACATACAAAAACCACAGGCGGCGCAATGACACAAACCATGGACGCAGAACGTTTTGGGCCTGAACTCAGCCTGTCTGATCAAGTGAAAAGACTGTCGCAATCCAAGTTTGTGCACAAGCAATGGTATCTTGACCGATACCCGGACGTGCAGATGGTCGGGCTGGAACCGGCGGAACATTATCTGAAATACGGGGCGATGATGGGGCGAAACCCCGGCAAATCATTCGACACGGCATTTTACCTGAAAACCTACCCGGACGTGCGTGAAAGCGGGCTTAACCCCTTGATGCATTTTCTGGATTTCGGGCGCGCAGAGGGGCGCTTGCCGCATCCCGGTGCGGTGCTAAAAACGACGGACTGCCAGGACGTGCGGCGTTTGCAGCACATGCTTTGGGCGGGGTTGGGCGCGCATGCGGCCCCGATGCTGGGCGCGATTATCGGTGATCCGAAACGGGATGAACGCGCGCGGTTTATCGCGGCCTGTCAGCTGGCCGCCTGGTTCGATTTCAAGGATAACCGGGACGAGGCACGCCGTTTGCTGGACCTGATCGGCGGGATGTCCAGGGAATTTGCGCGATCTGCGGGGCGGCTGATGCGTTTGGCGTTGTTGCACACTGGCGCCGGTCAATTGGCGCAGGCAAGGGGTGCATTGCAACAGATCGACGCGAAAGAGATCAGCAATGACACCACCTTGGCTTATGCAAATCTGGAGGTCGGGCAGGGCAAACTGGATGTCATCAACGCAATTTTCACCAGAAACAGCCTGGCGAATGTGCGTTGGAAAGACCCTGATCAACCGCTGACGCTGTACAATCTGGCGGCAGATCCTGTGTCCTCTGTACTGCGGGATGTTGGAAAAGTGTCGGTTGTGATGCCGGCGTATAATGCCGCCGGTTTTATCGAAAGTGCGGTGCGGTCGCTGTTGTCGCAAAGCTACCGCAACATTGAAATTCTGGTCGTCGATGATTGCAGCCCTGATGGCACATTCGAGGTCGTGCAGGCGATGGCCAGGGCCGATCCTCGGATCATCGCGTTGCAACAGGGTGAAAACGCGGGCGCGTATCCGGCGCGAAATCTGGGTCTGAAACATGCGACGGGCGACTATCTGACAACCCATGACGCGGATGACTGGTCGCATCCGCAAAAGATCGAACTGCAATTGGCCGCACTTCAGTCTGACCCACATGCTGTGGCAGCGCTGGCGCATTGGGCGCGGGTTCGGCGGTCATTGGAATTTACGACGAACTGGCGATTGGCGGATAAAATAATCCATTCCAGCCATTCGTCATTTATGTTCCGGCGGCGCGTGTTTGACCGGCTTGGTGGCTGGGACAACGTGCGGGTATCGGCGGATTCAGAGTTTATCTGGCGCGTTGGGTCGGTTTTCGGTGATGATGCGATTGTCAGAGTTTTGCCAGATGTGCCTTTGGCATTTGCCTTGGACGATGACGGATCGCTGACGCGCTCAAAGGTCACGCATCTGAGCACGACAAATTTTGGACTGCGCCACTATTACCGCGAGATTTGCCGCTATTGGCACAGGCAACATCCCGGCGGGTTGAGCGATGAAAATACGACCCTAAAGCTGGCGATGTTGCCCCGTGAAATGCAAACCCGTGATCAGGCGCGGCCCGAGGTGGACATTTTGATTTGCGGTGATTGTGGCGATCCCAGGGTCATTGCGAAAATCCATGCGGTTTTGGAAAGTGGCGGGGCACTGCGATATGGTGTGTCCCATGTGCCGGATGCCACACGTGATGTTGCGCGCGATTTCCATGCGCAGCAGCTGGATGACGGGTTCATCGAATTGTTAAAGCGGCCTGACGTGGGGATCATTCTGGACCCAGGGCAAGTATTGGCAGGTCAGACCCTGTCGTTTTGAACGGCAACTGGCGGGTCTATTCCTGTCCGTCGCTGATACGCATATTGCGTTCGTGATGGAGGATCGCTTCGTTGATGTTGTCATAGAATGTCAGTCGGCCGTTTTCCAGTACGGCGGCGGCATCGCATATGCGCCGGACCATCGCCATGGAATGGGTGACAACGACCGCGCCGCTGTTGCGCATCCGGTCGTGAAAAACCACTTCGCTTTTCTCGCGAAACCGGGCGTCGCCCACGGCTGAAACCTCGTCCACCAGATAGATGTCAAAGTGAATTCCCATCGAGACGGCAAAGGCAAGCCGGGCTTTCATGCCTGCGGAATAGCTGCGCAAGGGTTGGTAAAAATGCGACCCTAACTCGGCGAAATCCTCGACAAAATCACGAAGTTCGCGGGTATCGACGCCGTAAACACGCGCCACGAACAAGGTGTTCTGATCACCGGTCATATCCTGATGAAAGCTGCCTGCAAACCCGACCGGCCATGAGATCGCGCCGTCGATTTTGATCTGGCCGGAATCGGGGCGCATGGAGCCTGCAATCATCTTGAGCAAGCTGGATTTGCCCGCGCCGTTGCGTCCCAGCAGCGCGATGGATTGCCCGGTTGAAAATTCGGCGCTGATCTTGTCGGCGACTACTTTGGTCTTGCCGCGATAGTGAAAGGATTTGCTGACGTTGCTTAGGCTGATCATTGTCGTTACCGCCGGTCGCGGAGGCTGTAGAACACCAGCACCAGAATCGACCAAACGCCAAACAGCATCAGCGTTGCGACCGTCAGGATGATCGCGCGTTTTGGGTAGATCGCGCTTTCGGGTAATGTTGGCTTAAGGTAGGCGGCCAGATATCTGCTTTGGCGTCGGGCTTCGGCGACGGCAGTGTCATATGCGGACAATGACGCGGTATAGGCGTTTTGCGCGAATTCCAGATCGACTTGCAGGCTTTCGTATTCGCCCAGCAGTGCGGCATAGCCAACACCGCCTTGCCCGCCTCCCACCCCCAGCTTTTGGCGTTCACCCTCAATCCGGTTTTCGATGACCATGATTTTTCGGTTGGCCTGATCTATGCGCGGATCGGCAGAACGGGTTGACGCCTCAAGCAGATCAAGGTCGATCAGGGCGCCGGCCAATTGGGTTTGCAGCGAATTCAACAGGCCCATCTGACTTTGGATATCTGCTGTTGGGTCCACCAGCCGTTTGTCATTGCGAAACCGGGTCAGCGCCTGACGCGCCACCTTTAGCCGTGACACAGCCTGGTTCAATTCGTCCTCGGCGTAACGCGTGGTGTCACTGCGCGCGACAGTGGACAATTGGTTTATCATAATGTTGGAGCGGTCAAAGATTTCGGTGGCGATGGCGGTGGCATCGCGTGGATCAAATGCGCGCGCCTCTACCTCGATCAGGCCGGTACCGGGGTCATAGGCGACGCGCACCATGCGTTTCCAGTAGATCATCAAATCTTCGATGGTGGCTTTGTCTTTCAGGGCGAAAAGCACATCGCCATCCGGTTTGCGAAAGATGCGGCGCAAATCAAGGCTGTCGTCAATGGCGCGGACCAGTTCCTGACTTTGGATAAATTCGTACAGGATATCGGTGTCGGATGAGCTGGCGTTTGAAAAATTGGTCAACCCGCCCAGAATTTCATAGGCCGATCCGGTTTCTTCGCGACGCACGGTAAAGCCGACGGTCGAGGCGTATTGATCGGCCGCACGGGTATAAAGATAGTAGCCCGCTGCCCCGGCAGGTGCGACCACAAGCATCAAAAAGCTGAACAGGATGACCCAATGCCGCAGCCGCAGATAGGCAGGGCGCGCAGTGGGTGCGATCAGCGATCTGCGGGCTTTTTCGGCCGTCTCGTATCGTTCCTGTTCGGCCTGTTCTTGCTGTTGGCGCAGTTGCGCGCGACGGCGTTTTTGGTGGGCGGTCAGATCGCCCGAAAGCGCCCGTTTCGGTGCGATTTGTTGTGTTTCGGGCACGATGGGAACTTGACCTTTCCGGGTGTGGTGTAAAAGATGATCATCTTAAAGTAGAATGGGTAAGTAACCATTGTGAACAAAAGGTTAATACCGCCCATGGATATCCTTCAGGCACCGCTGAGACCGGCCGATCGGCGGTTCAGGTTCTTCAGATCGGTCATGGCGTTGGTTCTGCGCGAGATGTCGTCGACCTATGGACGGTCACCGGGGGGGTATCTGTGGCTGGTGCTGGAACCGGTGGCGGCGCTGACTTTGCTGAGTTTCGTGTTCAGTATCGTGTTACGCTCGCCCAGCCTTGGCAGCAATTTCATGCTGTTTTATGCCACTGGGTATCTACCGTTTGCGATCTATATGTCGGTCAGCAGCAAACTGGCCGCCTCGATCCGTTATTCACGCCAATTGCTGGAATATCCTGCCGTTACTTTCGCCGATGCGTTGATCGCGCGGTTGGTCTTGGACATATTGACCCATCTTTTGGTGTTTAGTCTGGTTGTGATGGGTATCATTCAGATTTTTGACCTAAACCCTATCCTGAACTGGTCTGCGATTTTCACGTCTCTGGCGATGATCGTGGGTATCGCAATTTCTATTGGCGTTATGAACTGTTTCTTAATGACTGGTTTCCCATTGTGGGAACGGGTCTGGGCGATCCTGACGCGGCCCTTGTTTATCATTTCGGGCATTTTGTTCATCCCCGAGGATGTGCCGGCGCAATACCGCGACTGGATGATGATGAACCCTTTGGCGCATGGCGTCAGTGAAATGCGAAACGGATTCTATGGCACCTATGACGCGGTTCATGTGGACCCGATTTATGTGTTTTCACTCGCTTTAGGGGTGGGGGTGTTTGGGCTGTTGTTTTTGCTGAAAAACCACAAGGATATCGCGTTGAAATGACCAGGCCTGATCGGACTGCCACGGCAGGGGAATCGCGAATTGTGATCCACATCGGCACACACAAAACAGCGACCACGCATTTGCAGGACATGTTTTTTGCAAACCGAAAATTGCTGAAATCCAAAGGTGTGGTGTTCCCCTATCTGGGCCGCACACATGGGCAACATGGATTGGCCAGCGACTGGATCAAAATGCCGTTTCCCTATGCCATGGCCAATTCAAAACGCGCGTGGCGCAAGTTGGTCCGCGCGCATTCCGGGAAACCGCATACGGTGTTTGTCTCGTCCGAGGAATTGTCGCGATTGCGCCCGACCAAGGTTGATATGGCGGAGTTGCGCCAGCTGGTGGCGGGCTTTGATCAGGTGCAGGTGATATGCACATTGCGCAATCAGGCCAGCTTTGTGCAGTCGGTGTATCAACAGGTCTCAACCGGGCGGAACCCGGACCATTGGGACGTTTTTTACCAGCGCGCACGGGATCATACAATCGTCGACGGGCTGACGCTGGATTACAATGTTCTCTACCGGCATATCCTGACCGGCTTTGCCCCCGATGAGATCAGGTTTTTGTCCTATGACACCGCAATCACGCAACCGGGCGGCATTGTGGGTGCTTTTCTGGATATTCTGGGCGCGGACCTGCGGGTGGAGGATTTAAAGCCGTTTGGGCAGGGTCATTCGAATGTGTCGGCAAACCCTTTGGCGACCTTCGCTGCAAACTCGGTGGCGGCGCCAAGGGTGGCCAATCCGGGACTGGTTGATGTGATGGCACGATGTCTGGCGATGGCCAGTAAATCCACCGGAAAATCGACGCTGTTCACCCGGACCGAGCTTGCCGAAATGCGCGAGGTGTTCTTGCCGCTTAACCACCAGTTCATCAACCGCATCGCCAGCCTGCAGCCAGGATTTTCCATAGGCCCGATGCTGGGACCGGGCGTTGATACTTTTCGCGGGCGTCTGAACGAGGCATTCTGGATCAGGGTTTACCGCGAACTTGCCCTTGCGCGGGCGGCCTGACCCCATGGCGCGGGTGATTTTGCATATCGGCGCGCATAAAACCGCGACCAGCTATCTGCAACGCTGCTTTTTCCACAACCGCGAGCAGTTGGAACAGGCAGGTGTGTTCTATCCCGATTTGGGGCCAAACCCGGCGCACCACATTTTGGTGGCGCCGTGGATTGATGTGCCGGAAATTCCAGCTGAATACTTTGGCGGGGGCGGGCCGGATGGTCTTTGGCAGCGGTTTGTTGCGGAATACGCGGGTAAAGACGGCGTCGTTTTCCTATCCGCCGAGCCGTTTTCGAGGGCGCAATCGCAAGCGGTTGATATGGCTGAACTGGCCGCGCGTCTGCGCGATTTCGAGAGCGTTCAGATCATCTATGCGGTGCGGGGGCAGGTGGATTTGATTCAGTCTATCTGGTCGCAACGGGCCAAAAGTGCCAAGGCCCCTGCGTTTCGGAATTTTGTGGCAGCAGCGCTAAGTGATCATCAGGCATCCGGATTGTGGGTTGATCACGGGCGGGTGCTGGACCATGTCGAGACGGGGTTCAAACCAGATCAGATCACAGTGTTCGATTTTGATCAGATCAGGGCCGCGCCAGGTGGTGTGGTTCAGGCCTTTCTGGATGTGCTGGGTGCCGCTGTGTCTGCCGATCATATGACGCCGCTGGACGACCGCGCGGTGAATGTGTCGCCTGATCCACTGAGCCTGTATTTGGCGCATCAGATATCGGGGCGTCAGGTGCCCGACGGTGCGTTGATGGATGTGCTGAGCCGCTGCATTTCTACCTGTGCCGAGGGCCGCAAGACACTGGGTTACAGCCGCGATGAAATTGTGCAGATCGAGACGGAGTTTGCGCCGCTGAACGATGCGTTTGTCGCGCGGGTTCAAAAGCACCAGCCAGGGTTTTCATTTGCGATACCCGACAGCCACAGTACCGCGTTTTGCCGCGATGATCTGAAATTGCGGCACTGGACAATGATTGCCCGCAAACTGCATGGCAGCTAGGGCCTGACCTCAGGGCGCGTCAGTCGTCTGGCTTGTCCTTAGTCTCGGCCGCTTTTCGGGATGCAGACAGGGGCAAAGAGGCCAGATACAATAGGTTGGCAAAAACCAAAGTTGGCCAAGGGTAGACCACCAGACAAACGACCAGAATAACCGCGCCCAAGATGAACATTGGCAGGTATTGGCGGTTGATTGATGCATGTTTGATCGAAAACGTCGGGATCGTGCTGACGGCCAGACCTGACACCAAAATCACATATATCGCAATGACATAGGACCGTTCGGTCAGTGAGGTCCAACCGATCAGCAGTAAGAATGCAGGCATCAAAGCCAGACAGGCAAGGGCGGGCGCAGGTACACCGACAAAGTAGTCACTGCTTTTCTGCGTTTCTGTGTCATCCACAAGCGTCATGTTAAAACGGGCCAGTCGCAGCGCACAGCAGGTCGCCAGAATAAGCGAGCTGAGCCACCCCATATTGGCGTATTCCGAGCCTGCAAAAAACGCGTTGTAGATCAGAATGCCCGGCGCGATGCCGAAATTGAAAAAGTCGGCAAGCGAATCCAATTCAGCGCCAAACGGGCTGGCGGTGTTTAAAAAGCGGGCGATTTTGCCATCCGCGGCGTCCAGAAAAATTGCCACGATGATCAGGTAGACTGCGGTCTGAAGATGGCCTTCCATGCTCATCCGGACAGAGGTGAGGCCGGCACAAATCGCAAAAACGGTCACCAGGCTGGGGACGACATGGCGGACTTTGATGCGGCGGGTTGCGGTCATATCATTGCGGCCTGTGCGTCAATACCCGGGGTTGTCAGGTCGGCAAGAATGGTTTCGCCCGCCACCGCCGTCTGACCCAAGGTAACCAAAGGCAAGACGCCATCGGGCAGATAAATGTCCAAACGGCTGCCAAAGCGGATCAGCCCGAACCGTTCTCCGGTGCCGATCTGTTGGCCTTCCTGCACGAAACAGACGATGCGACGTGCCACAAGGCCAGCAATCTGGACGATGCCGATGCGCACACCCTCGGCGTTTTCCATCGCAAGACCGTTGCGTTCGTTGTGTTCGCTGGCTTTGTCCAGAGATGCGTTCACAAACTTGCCCTTGTGATAGGCGATATGGGTCACTTTGCCCGCCATGGGCGCCCGGTTCACATGGCAGTTGAAGACATTCATAAACACCGACACGCGCGTAACGGGCGTATCGCCCAAAGCCAGCTCCGGCGGTGGGGCGACCTTGGTGATCAGCGATACAACCCCATCAGCCGGGGACAGAATTAATCCCTCGCGCTGCGGCACAGACCGCACCGGGTCGCGAAAGAAATAGTAGCACCACACGGTTGCACCCACGCCCAGCCAGAAAAGGGGTTCCCAGACCAGCGCCAGCAGCAGCGTGATTATCGCAAAGATGGCGACGAATTTGCGGCCTTCGCGGTGCATCGGAACGGCGACAATTTTTAGCATATTCATCCTGAAATTCCTTTGTGCAAGCGCATTTGGTTGGCGTGTTCAGAGACCTGATACATAAAGATACACATTTATGAGACAGATGTGCAGGGCGGCGGCAGACAGTTCGAGATTTAGGCAACCAAAATCCACCAATGCCGCAGAAGCAAACTGTGCACAGACCGGGTCTAGTGACCGCCGAAGGGGGGATCAACACAAAAAACGCTAAGGTGCTTGACGCCGCCTGTGGATTGGTTGGCGAGTGTGCTTTTTGGATTGCTCCATGCTGCTTCATTTGCGCGTTGAAACAGACTGTCAATCCATCTCTCAACTTCATCGTCGGACCAGAACCTGACCGAAACGGAAGGCCTGTAGGAATTGGGTTTAGTTCCTAGATATTGTCGAGCTCTGCGGTTTCGCCATCTAACAACAAGTTCAAAGTGCGACTAAACAGTTGCAAACTCTCACCATCCAGCTTGTCCGCAAGGTATTTTTCGTTCTCATCTACCAGCGGAAGGCATTGGCGCAATGTCTTTTGGCCCTGACCTGTAATGGAAAGACGACGCGATCTGCCATCAGACTGGTCGAGGGCCTGCGCGACAAGACCGTCGTTGCGTAATTCGTTCAGCAGGCGTGATGTTGCAGGCCGGGTGATCCCGATGTGATCTGCCAATTCAGAGGGCGATACGATGTTTTCCAGACCAATGCCCGAAAGGACGCACCATTTCATCCGCGTCATTCCAAAGGCGGACAATTTGGCATCCAGGCGCGATTGTGCCAGTTTTGATAGGCGGGACAGGCGAAAGCCAAGCCGATCGTGAAGTCGAAAGTTTGAGGAGGAAAAGCAACTACTTGGTGCCATTGGTGTTTACCCATTACTCAGCTTACAGAAATTTTAACTACGGTCTAAACGAGATGAAATACAATCTTATGTCAAGAAAACAGTCAAAGGTTGTTGACGGAAACAATATTTTTTGTAAATTGTTACCAACGAAAACTATATATTCGATAACATGACGCTGGGGCGTCTGGGGAAATCGAACAGTAGGGCAAACGTGAAAAATAAATTTAGCGTTATCAGGGCTTTGTGCGCTGATCCGGGGATGTGTTTGCTGGCAAAGAAAGTCAGCCGCGCGTAACGGTGCGGTTCTTTTAAGACAAGCACCGGCCTATTCATCCGGGTCTTTATCGCGCGCCGTCGCATCCAGTGAATGCTCGCAATCTGCAAAAGGATCTTGATCTGAAATATGAGCATCAAAGGCATGCAGTTTATCCCGCCAATCTGACGCCGCACTCTGACCCTTATCCGCTTTCTACGGGCCGCGAAAAAAGGATCGAGGCGTATCAGGCCATGATAACCGCAGAGGAATACAAAGATCGGGTTGCGCGGGGTCAGACGGAAATTCTGGTACTGTCGCCTACCGATTTTGGCGCAAGCCCGGTGATGCAAGTTCAGGTAAGCAAGGTCACGCCGCAGGCTGGCGCGCTCTGCCGGGTGCTGCCTATGTGCAGACCCATTTTATGACCCGGCTGCTGACCGACTACCAAAGCGTTGACGACATTATCTCGCGGGTGATTGTCACCAATTGACGGGTCGCGGCAGGTTGCCTGCTCAAAGGATCAGATCTTCCGCGTAAAGAGTCTGCTCCCATTGCGGCAACATCGGTGCGGCAAAGCGCAATACGCCTTTCTGAAAGGACAGCATCCGTTCGGGTGGGGTGCTCAGCTGCGAATTGTCAAACACATGGCCTACGTCGCTTTGCAAAATCGCCTGCCGGATCAACGGGCCGCTGCGGGCATACCGGGCACGGATTTTCGTCTCGGGGACGGGATGGCACGCCCAATGTTGATCCAATGGGTGATTTGCCCGGCGACAGATCTGCTTTGCAGTCCGGCGGTGCGGCGGACAACTGACATCACGTCATCAGCAAGCTTGATTGGGCCATAAATTCTCCGGCTCTGGTGAGGTGGCAAAATGCTACCTGCTCCTCCAATATGGGGAAAGTCCTATGAAAGCCCAGCAAATTGGAAAAGTGGTAATGGCCTGCCCCAAGATGAAAATTGCCTTTGGGTCGGGCTTGTGGGAATTGGGTTCAGACCCTAGCATTCTTGGTTCGGGGAAGGGTCAGTTATGGCAAACGTCAAGATAAACGAGATCTGCAAATCATACAGTGCTGTCGAAGTAATCCACGGGCTGAATATTGATATTGCGGATGGCGAATTCGTGGCGCTGGTCGGGCCATCGGGCTGTGGCAAGTCCACTTTGCTGCGGATGATTGACGGGCTGGAGCCTATCGACAGTGGCACCATCTCCAAGGTGTTCCAGACCTACGCTTTATACCCGCATAAATCTGTGGCCGAGAATATGGGCTTTGCGCCGAAGGTCGGCAAAGCCAACAAATCCGAAATTGACCGCCGCGTGAAAGAGGCCGCCGAGATCCTCAGCCTGACCGACTATCTTGACCGCAAGCCTCGGCATTTGTCGGGCGGTCAAAGGCAACGGGTTGCGATGGGGCGGGCCATTGTCCGAGACCCGCAGGTGTTTTTGTTTGACGAACCCCTTTCCAATCTGGATGCAAAACTGCGCATTCAAATGCGCACCGAAATCAAGGAACTGCATCAGCGGCTGAAAACCACGACCGTGTTTGTGACCCATGACCAGATCGAGGCGATGACCTTGGCCGACCGGATCGTGGTAATGCAGGGCGGTATCATCGAACAGATCGGCACGCCGCTGGAGCTTTATGACAATCCGGCCAATGAATTTGTCGCCACCTTTATCGGCGCACCGTCGATGAACCTGCTGGCCGGCGCGCGGGCAGATGGCAAAGTGACGGTTGGGCATCAGACGTTTGCGGGGCCAAGCGGGACCGGAAAGATCAATCTTGGTATTCGACCCGAGCATCTGATCCTGGCAAAAGACGGCCTGCCGATGCAGGTCAAGGTGGTGGAACCCACAGGTGCCGAGACGATGGTTTTCCTGCGTTTTGAAGGGCGCGATGTGACGGCGGTTTTCCGGGAACGCCACAGCTTTGCCAGCGCTGAGACGATCCACCTGAAACCGGACCCGGATCACATCCCTATTTTTGACGCCGAAACCGGCGCGCGACTTTGAAGAACAAAAAATCAGAGGCTGACATGCTAAAGGGAATTGACCCAATTTCAAATGCCGACGTGCTGCAGGCATTGCGGGCGAAGGGACATGGCGAAGACCTGATCATCGCGGATACAAACTTTCCGTCCGACAGTGTTGCGCGCGAAACCGTACTGGGACAGGTTTTACGGATCGACCGGCCTGCGGCGCAGGTCGTGCGCGCGGTGTTGTCGCTGTATCCGATAGATTCATTTGTCGATGATGCCGCCGCCCGGATGGAGGTGGTTGGAGAGCCCGAAACCATCCTGCCCGTCATGCAAGAGGTGCAGACTCAAGTCAGCGCGGTCCAAGGTCCAACCATGATCGGCATCGAACGCTATGCTTTTATGAACGGGCCAAATCGGCCTATGCGGTCATCCAGACCGGCGAGCGTCGGTTTTCCGGCTGTTTTGCGTTTCGCAAAGGTGTTGTGCCACCAGAAGAGGATTGAGTGAGATGGGACAGGTTGTAATCTTAGGCGTTTTCGTTGCCGACACCGCATATCGCGCCGCGCGTATGCCGGTGATGGGTGAAACGATTATGGGCAATTCTTTTGCGCTTGGCCCCGGCGGCAAAGGCTCTAATCAAGCGGTGGCCTGTGCCCAAATGGGGGCCAGGACGCATATGATCACCAAACTGGGGCAGGACGATTTCGCCAAGCTTGCGCTGGAGACTTGGGAAAACGCAGGGGTTATCCCGCATGTTGAACAAGTCAGTGACAGCTACACGGGGGCTGCCCATATCTTTATCGAGGACAGCACAGGTGACAACGCGATCATCATCGCTCCGGGGGCCGCGGCGTTGATTGATGCGGCCGATGTCGACGCGCAGTCCAAGCTGATCGCACAGGCAGATGTTTTCGTTACGCAATTGGAACAACCGATGCAAGCCGCCGTTCGCGGGTTGGAGATTGCCCGCGCTGCCGGGGTCACGACGCTGCTAAACCCAGCACCTGCGGCAACCTTGCCGGATGGAATGCTGGCCTTGTGTGATTACGTCACACCGAATGAAAGCGAATGCGAGGCCCTGACCGGCATTGCGGTGCATACCCCGGCAGATGCGAAACGCGCCTGCGAGGCGTTGCGCGTCCTCGGCGTCAAAACGCCGATCATCACGATGGGCGAACAGGGTGCCTATCTATACGGTCACGGGCTTGTTCCGGCGGTCAATGCGGGTGACGTTGTTGAAACCACCGGTGCAGGCGACGCCTTCAACGGCGGGTTTGCAGCGGCCCTGTCCGAGGGGCTAACACCTTTGCAGGCGGCCCAATTGGGTTGCGCCACAGCCGGGCTGTCGGTGACCAAGTCAGGCACCGCGCCGTCAATGCCCAGCCGCGATGAGGTAGACGCGTTGATCAGGCGGTTGAATTGACGGTCGGGGTTTAAGCTATCGGCAATGACCACTGAATTTGTCACTGTCGCATGCGGTCTCCGCCGGGGTCAAACGCCGGACCAACCTGCATTTTGCCCGGCACTTTGACGCCTGCAATATCCAGCGTGATCGCGGCACCATCCCGCACATCGGTCACATGTGCCAGCGCAATCGGCGCGCCAACACGATAGCCGTAAGCGGCAGATGTGGTCTGGCCGATGATTTTACCATCCAGATACACTGGTTCATGGCCAATGGGGACGGCGATGTCATCCTCCAACAGGATCGTCACCATGGACAGCTTTTGTGTTGCGACATGCCGCGCCAATACCTCTGCCCCGATAAAACCGCCGGTCTTTTTGGCCATTCCGGCCATGCCAACGGCAACCGGGCTGACATCTCTGTCCAGTTCATGGCCCATGGCGGCAAAGCCTTTTTCGATCCGCATCGAGGTTTGCGCATAAAGACCGGCAGGCGTCGCGCCCGCCCCCGTCATCGCCGCGTAAATTGGGGATGCGTTTTCGGATTTGCAGGTTATTTCCCACCCCGCCTCGCCGACATAAGACATCCGCACGGCGCGCACATGTTTGCCCGCGATATGGGCTGGCCCGACCTTGAAATACCCAAGATCGTTAAGCTCGGGCGCGCCAACCTGGGCCACGATCCGCGCCGCGTCCGGCCCCATTAATCCCAGGACGGCATAGTCTTCGGTACTGTCGGTCAAGGCTACGTCATAGCCTTCACTATGTCGGGTCAGCCATGCCAGATCGCGTTTGATGGCGGCGGTGCCGACAAACAGGCGGTAATGATCGGGGGCAAGCCTGTGGGCGGTGATATCGCTTTCATAGGTGCCGCGTGCATTCAAAAGGCCGGTGTAGATCGCAGTGCCGCTGGCGCAGTCCATCTGGCGCAGGCAGACACGTTGCAAGAACGCGCAGGCATCGGGGCCGGTCACCTCGATCTTGCCAAAGGGCGAGGCGTCAAAAATCGCTGCAGCTTCATGGGCGGCGCGCACCTCTTGTGCGACGTTTTCGAACCAGTCGGGGCGATTGAATGTCATCGACGGCTCGGCGGATTTGCCGAAATAGAGTGGACGTTCCCAGCCATAGACCTGCCCCATGTGAGCATGCGCCGCACGGTATTCTGCGTCCAGCGGCAGGCGGCGCAGATCGCGGGCGGTTTTCAACTGTCGACCGGGATAGGCAATCTCGTAATGGGTGCCCAAGATTTCCGGCGCGCGGGCCATCAGGTGGTCCAGTGAATTGAACACCGGGGCAAAGCGTTTCGCGTCCGCCTCGCCCAGATCATAGGCGGTGGCGCCATGCACAATCGCATGCGCAAGGTTCATGCCTGCACCGCCCCCCGAGGCCATACCAACCGAATTCATGCCACAACCCAGAAACAGGCCCCGCGTCTCGGCTGTCTCGCCCAGCATGAACATCCCATCGGGGGTAAAGCTTTCCGGCCCGTTCAGCAGCATTTTGACCTCGGCGGTCTCAAGCGCGGGCAGGCGGTTCAGCGCGTTCATCATCATCGGTTCAAAATGGTCCCAATCCTCGGCCAGCAGCGAGAACTCAAAATCCTTGCCCAAAATGCCCGGCTCGATGGGTTTGCCCATCGGCTCAAAACACCCTACCAGCAAGCCGCCGCTGTCATCGCGAATATAGAGATGGTTGTCATGGTCGCTAAGCGTCGGCATGTTACCGGTGATGCCGGCAATTGGCTTGGTCAACAGATAGAAATGTTCACACGCCAAGGCCGGCACCTCCGCCCCGGCCATGGCACCCACTTCGCGTGACCACAGGCCGGTACATAGCGCGATGGCGTCACACATGATGGTGCCGCCCGCTGTCTCAACCCCGGTGATACGGTTGTTTTCGGTCAGAATGCCGGTGACGCCTGTGCCCTCATAAATCCGGGCGCCACGGGTTTTCGCGCCCTTGACCAGTGCGGCACAAACATCCGAGGGTGATACCCGCCCATCCTCGGGCGACCAGACCGCGCCCAGCACATCATCCGCATTCATCAGCGGCCATCTGCCGGATCGCCGCCATGGCGTTTTCTGCACGGCCTTCCTGAATGAAACCCATGACTGCATTGACCAGAACGACGGCCAGGATCACCCAGGTATCGATCATATGTCCCAATGCTGCCGTCACTGCCGCAGCACCCAGGAGCACGTACATCAAGACGTTATGAAAATGCAGCAGGAACCGCACCAGGGCCGGACGCCGAGGCTCCTCTGGCAGATGATTTGGGCCGTATTCAGTCAATCGCTGCTTGGCGTCATTAGCGAAAAGACCGGTGGCCGGAGCCCCAAGCGATGACAGACACTCTTCAGAGGTTTGGGCATGCGGTTGAGTGAGCCTGGACTGCATCGCATTCCTTACATTAAGATAACAGTTTGATGGCAAATTAGCATTGGCGTCTGGGATTGACTTGATCGCCATCAGTTCGCGGCCCAATATCGACCCAGTTCGCTTCCTTACGCCTTGACATAAATCAACGGTCTCAGGGCCTTTGCTTGGTAAAAGTCAAACTGTTGATACGACATTCGGGTCGGCCAATCTGGCCCGGGTCCAAGTAACAAGTGTCTATGCGCCTTTCGCTGGTCACACTAGCATTGCTGTTAAGGGGGCAAAATCAGGGTAATGCTGCCCCTATGAATTCCACTGCTCGTTATTTCCACGACAACTTGGAGTAATCAAGAATGAATAATATTCTCGTTGCCACTGATCTGTCGGAACGCTCAGACCGGGCAATGGATCGCGCCGCCCTGATCGCCAAACAGATGAATGCCATACTGCACATCGTCTATGTGGTCGATGACGAGGTCACCTCGACAGTAGCACTTGCTTGCGAAGAAAACGCGACCGTCGAACTACAAAAGCAGATCAAAGAAGGCGCGCTCTTCAAAGGTGTGAAGACCAATATCTACGTTGAGTTCGGTCACCCTTGGAAGAAGATCACAGAACTGGCCGAACGTCACAATGCGGATCTGGTGGTTTTGGGAACGCATCGCAATCGCGGCCTCCTTGAGCTTTTCAGCGGGACAACATTGCATCGCGTCGCCAAAAACTCCAAATCACCGCTGCTGGTTGCTGTAAATCCTGCAGCGAAAAATTACAGCAAAGCCCTTGTTGGCGTCGATTTCTCGGAATGCGCCAGACATGCCACAGATCTTGCCTCCCGGATCGTACATGAGCATCCTTTGACGCTTATCCATGCCTATCACATCCCATTCAAGGCGCTGACCATGCGCGCGGATGAACACGGCGACATCATTGTCCGCGAAAAGAAGCGGATTGAAAAGGAGATCCGCCGCCACATGACCGACTTCATCAGCACACTGACGGACTCTCATAAGGATACGCACAAGAGCATTAAGGAAGGTGGACCAGTCACCGTGCTTCAGGCGGAAGTCACCGCCAGGAAAGCCGATCTGGTGTGTGTTGGTTCCCATGGCAAACCGTGGCTGGTCGAAGCTGTTCTGGGCAGTACTGCATACGATCTTTTGTCCAATCCGCACTGTGATGTCCTTGTCGCACCCTTGCGCTAGGCGAGACTTCTAAACCTTGAGTGAGTCGGCCAACGATCCAATAGGATGCGATGGCTGACATGAGCATTCTTGGTATATTGGCCTGTCGCTTGGGTTATTGTTTTGTTGTTTCTACAGAGGCCATAGCGTTTCGCATGATGAACCACTTGTCGGAGGTGGAACCAAAAAGGATGTCCACAGCATTTGTTTGGAAGACATCGGACACGGGCGCGGCGAACGGTCGGAAATGATCTCGGTCTTACACGCCAGCATAAATGGCCGCTTCCATGACTTTTGCTGCACTGCAGCGAAGAAATCGCCGTACACCCAAAGCAATGCTGCGTCAGCAAAGCGCGAAAAACGAATGACGGCAAAGTCCGCATCTTTCGAGTTCGTGGACGTTGCAGCTAATGGCGCAACGCCCTAAACCAGTCGCTCGTAGTCAGCGCAGCTAAGGTGTCGGAAGAGCCCACTGTGACCGATGCTGCAAAATGTACAAAGGTCGGAAAACCGCGGCGAAGCAGTCATTCGAGAGCGATATCTGCGTCTGTCTCGTGATGGATTGGACGGGAAACGGTGTTCGTAAGGGTGCCGATGCCCTGAACGGTGATCGATAAGACATCATTCGGGTTCAAATAACGCTTGGGCGTCCGACTGCCGCCAGTCCCATCTGGCGATCCAGTGGCAATTACATCGCCCGGATGCAACGTGAACAAGGATGAGGCATAGGCGATCTGTTCGGGTAGCGAGAAGATCATCTCGCGCCCGTATGCGGATTGCATCGTGTCCCCGTTCAAGGTGACAGTGAGGAGCAGATCCTCGACAGTCGGGAGGACATCAGCGGTAGTGATCCACGGCCCCCATGACCCCGAATTTGCAAAATTCTTACCCGCATAGATCGAGTGTTTCTGCCAGTCGCGCACCGAACCATCATTAAACGGGGCGTAACCCACCACGTGATCCATCGCCTGAACAGGAGTCACATGGCGTGCGGATTTTCCGATCACGGCGGCGATTTCGCCTTCAAAGTCAAAACTGTCTGCCGGTGTGCCGCGCGGTGTTTCCAATGTTGCCGCATGACCGACTAGTGTCTCGCGCTCCTTGCCAAACAGGATGATGTGTTCGGGGTTGGGTGGGGCCACGCCATCAATAGGGTAGGGCTTGGGGTAATTCATGCCAACACAGATGATCTTACGCGGGTTTGGAATGGGCGGCTGGAATGTGATTTCGGCGATGGGAATCGCTGCGGATAGATTTTCAGTGTCTTTCAGGGCCTCAGAATTTTCAGCATCCAACAGGTCGCGCAAAGTCGGGTATTGCGCAACGAGCGCCGGGCTTGCCGGAGCAACGGTTTCGCCGTTGAACACGCCGTAGAGCGCGTGGCCGCGAAA
>JBAUHN010000477.1:0-2213 GCA_049680295.1 Sulfitobacter sp. | reverse complement strand
CCCATGGTCCAGTCGCCTTTGAAACCCGCCAGTCTGACGAAGTTTTCATAGAGTTTGGCGCCATTGGGCGTGTGGTGGACCTCAGGGTGGAACTGCACCGCATAGAAATGGCGCGCAGGGTCTGCGGTGATGGCAAAGGGCGCGTTGGGCGAGGTGCCATAGACCTCAAACCCCGGCGCGATGGCACTGACGTGGTCGCCATGGCTCATCCAGACCTGTTCGCGGTCGGTTTCAAACCAGCCTTGCAACAGGTCCAGTTTCGCATCCCCAGGGGTCACATAGGCGCGGCCAAATTCGGCCGTGCCGTGGCCACGTTCGACCCTGCCGCCCAGCACATGCATCATCACTTGCTGGCCGTAGCAGATGCCAAGGACCGGTACGCCCAGATCAAACACCGATTTGGGTGGCATTGGTGCACCGTCTGCAAAGACAGAATTGGGCCCGCCCGACAGAATCACCGCACGCGGCGCGAAATCCGCCAGAAAGCTGTCTGTAACTTTGTTAAAGGGGTGAATTTCGCAATAGACGTTCAGTTCTCGCAGGCGACGCGCGATCAATTGCGTCACCTGGCTGCCGAAGTCTATGATCAAAAGGCGGTCATGGGTCTGTGTGCTCATAAAGGCTGATTAGGCAAGGTCGGGCAGGGTGGCAAGTGCCAACACCGACCTCGCGGCGGTTCTAATGCTACTGGCGGTGGGGCAGGATCGGGTCAGAAGCGGCTTTGATGTCGCTTTTTTCTGTTCACCGCCGTATTAGGCGCGACCGACAATGACGGATAAGGTACTTAAAGCCCAACACATTCTCTCAACGGCAAAGGGATTACCATGGCTGAAACAGCAAGACGCGCACGTGGCGGCGGTGGGGCAGCACGGCGGGCAGAACGCAGCGCAGTGTCTTTTGAGACGGCCAAATATATTCAGCGCAACATCCCGAATTTTGAGGTGCTGAGCGAAGAGGCCCTTGAGATCATCGAGGCCAACGCGGATACGATCCTTGAAGAAATCGGTGTGAATTTCCCCGACAATCCGGCGGCGTTGCAGCGCTGGCGCGATGCAGGTGCGGATGTGGATGGTGACCGGGTGCGCATCCCGAAAGGCTTGGCGCGCAAACTATGCGCAACCGCGCCTTCCAGCTATACTCAGCATGCGCGCAATCCAGAGCGGAATGTCGTTGTCGGCGGCAGAAACCTTGTGTTGGCCCCGGTTTACGGCCCGCCATTTGTGCGCGATGCAGCCGGCGGGCGGCGCTATGCCACGATGGAAGATTTCCGCAAATTCGTAAAACTTGGCTATATGTCGAAATGGCTGCACCATTCAGGTGGCACCGTGTGCGAGCCGACCGATGTGCCGGTCAACAAACGGCATCTGGATATGCTGCACGCCCATATGACGCTGAGTGACAAGCCGTTTATGGGGTCGGTGACCGAACCCAGCCGCGCCCAAGACAGTGTCGAGATGTGCGAAGTGCTGTTTGGCCGCGATTTCGTTCAGGAAAACACGGTGATGACATCGCTCATCAACATCAACTCACCGATGACGTTTGATGATGTGATGATGGGCGCGCTTGAGGTTTACGCGCAGAATAATCAGGCCTGTATTATTTCGCCCTTTATCGTCGGTGGCGCGATGGCCCCGGTGTCGGTTGCAGGGACCTTGACCCAAGTGATGGCCGAAGCACTGGCAGGCATTGCCTACAGTCAGTTGATCCGCCCCGGTGCGCCGGTAATTATGGGGGCATTTGTGACCTCGATTGACATGAATTCGGGCGCGCCGACGTTTGGCACCCCTGAGGCCAGTCTGATCAGCTATGGGGCAGGGCAGCTGGCCCGCCGTATGAAGTTGCCGTTTCGGTCGGCGGGATCGTTTTGTGGCTCAAAACTGCCCGATGCGCAGGCTGCTTATGAAACGGCGAACAGCCTGAACATGGGGCTTTTAGCTGGCGTTAACTTTATGCTGCATTCCTGCGGCTGGCTTGAGGGCGGGTTGGTGTCATCGTTCGAGAAATTCGTGATGGATGCAGATCAGCTGGGCATTCTGCATCATCTGGCCCGTGGCGTTGAAATGGACGAAAACGCCCAGGCTTTGGATGCCATTCGCGAGGTCGGTCCGGGCGGTCACTATCTGGGGTGCGCGCACACGCAGCAAAACTTTAAATCCGCATTCTGGAAATCCGACTTGCTGGATTATAAACCGTTTGAGACATGGGAAGACGAA
>JBAUHN010000476.1:0-15291 GCA_049680295.1 Sulfitobacter sp. | reverse complement strand
ATTCAAGTGCAATACACTCATGCGCCGCCCCTGCGGCCGTGATCACCTCAAGTCCCATATAGCGCCCGATACCGTGGTCCACATGCACAATCAGATCGCCCGGTGTCAGCGATTGCGTTTCAGTCAGGAAATTCTCGGCGCGACGCCGTTTTTTGGTGCTGCGGATCAGCCGGTCGCCCAGAACGTCCTGTTCCGATATCACTGTCAGGCCGTCGCTCTCAAAGCCATGTTCAAGCGCCCAAACCGCCAGATGAAGGCCGCGTTTTCCAATGCGTTTGGCATTCGGCACCGGGACCGCACCTGACAGGCCTTCGTCTTCGATCAGCCCGGACAGGCGTTCGCGCGCGCCCTCGGAATAGCTGGCGATCAGAACCGGGCCGGTTTCCATCTTGACCTGGATATGATCTGCCAAGGCCCCGAAAAGACTGACGTTTTCCAACTGGCGCTCGGGCGAGAAATTGCGCCCGATGCGACCACCCGCATCTGTCACGCCAAGACCCGTCGCCTGCGGCAATGCCGCTAGTTGTAAAACACGGCGGTTCGCCAGTGCGCCGTTCCATGCCGCATCGTCCAGATACAAGCCTTCGGGCGCTGCGGGCTTATAAACGCTGTCCATTTTTGACCGGTTGGCCATCGCCAGACGGCGGGTTTCATATTGATCGGCAATGCTGTCCCAGCGCGCCAGACGGGTCGGCGTGACCTGATCATCCAGGCTGATTGTGGCCTCGGGCAGATAGTCAAACAGCGTCTCAAGGGTTTCGTGAAACAGCGGCAGCCAATGTTCAGCGCCCTGGTGTTTGCGCCCGGCGCTGATCGCCTCGTACAAGGGATCATCGGTGCCAGCCGCGCCAAATTCGATGCGGTAATTTTGCCGAAACCGGGTGATTGCGGCCTCGTCCAATATTACCTCGGACACCGGCGCCAGTTCGATCACATCCAGTTTTTCGGTGGTGCGTTGTGTGGCCGCGTCAAATCGGCGCGCGCCGTCCAGCGTATCGCCAAACAGATCCAGCCGTACCGGACCAAGATCGCCGGGGGGAAAGATGTCGATAATCCCGCCCCGGATTGCGTAATCGCCCGGTTCCATCACTGTTGGGCTTTGGCTGAACCCCATTCGCACCAGAAATCCACGCAACGCGGCCTCGTCCACCCGGTCGCCGACACGGGCGGAAAACGCGGCATCGCGCAGGATGGACCGCGCCGGAATGCGCTGGCTGGCGGCATTTACGCTGGTCAGCAGGATAAACCGATCGGGCATCCCGTGCACCAAGGCGGCAAGCGTCGCCATGCGTTGCGCCGAGATATCGGCATTGGGCGACACCCGGTCATAGGGCAGACAATCCCATCCGGGAAACAGGAACACCGGCACATCGGATGCGAAAAACCGCAATGTGTCGCGCATCGCGGCCATGCGTTTGTCGTCCCGCGCAATATGCACGATGGGCCGGCCCTGGCGCGCCAGCTCCGACAGCAGAAACGATCCGTCGAACCCTTCGGGCACGCCTGAAACAGTGATATGGGTTTGATCAGCCATGGGCCGATTCAGTTGGGGCAGACACAGCGCGTGTCAACCGCCGAACGGCCCAAGTTGCAGGTTTTGGTACATACCCCACAGGGCAGTCACGAAAATCGAAATCATGCCGATGATCTGCACATAGACCCGGTGCCGCGTCAGCCGCCGCCGCAATGCATCGCCCTTCAGGTCCTGTTCCTGAATAAGCCGCGCCGTTGATATGCTGAGAAGACCGACAAGCGACATGGGAAAGCCCAGCAAGAACAACGCTTGTGCGATCTCGATCCGGTAATACAGGCCCAAAATCGCCAATGTCGTCAGGATAAAGCACACGAAACCCAGCATCCAAAGACCGGACACCCGCCCGATATAGAGCAGGCGATTGGTATTGATGCGCACCAGGTCTTCCAGATCGGCCTCGGCCTGGCCGCCGTTTCTGCGCGCGCGCAAAACAAGATCATATGGCACACCCAAAACCCAATGACTTGTCGTTGACCAGACAACCGCCAAAGCAATCCAGAACCACAGGTTCGAAAAGCTCCGCATATCTATCAGTTCGAAAATACTTTGGTACCAGTCCAACGTCGCCGCTTCTTATATTGATTGATCTTTGCCTCTCATAAGGCGGGTTTGCCGCGATTCCTACCCTTGGCTTGCGCAAAAAACCGTGGCAAGCCTGACTGTGTCAAATAAAGGTCACGTCAAATGCGCCCCAGCCAAGCCCCATTTCCCGCCACACGTCTGCGTCGCACCCGTCAGTCGCCCGCCATTCGCGCGCTGGTGCGACAAAATACGCTGAGCGTTGATGATCTGATCTGGCCGCTTTTTGTGCGTGCGGGCGAAGATATCATTGAACCTGTGCCCTCAATGCCAGGTGTGTTCCGGCGCAGTGTGGATCAGATTGTTAACGCCACCCAAGAGGCCGCTGATCTGGGCATTCGTGCAATTTGCCTGTTTCCCTACACCGAACAATCCGACCGCACCGAAGACTGCGCCGAGGCCTGGAACCCGGATAATCTGTCAAACCGCGCCACCCGCGCGATCAAGGCCGCCGTTCCGAAAATCGCAGTGATGACCGATGTGGCGCTTGATCCCTATAACATCAATGGCCACGATGGATTTGTAGAAGAGACCGAGATCGTGAACGACCGCACCGTCGACGCGCTGGTACGGATGGCGCTGGCGCAGGCGGATGCGGGCGCGGATATCATTGGTCCGTCGGATATGATGGATGGCCGCATTGGGGCGATACGCCATGCTTTGGAAAAAGCCGGGCATCAGAATGTCATTCTGCTAAGCTATTCTGCCAAATATGCCAGCGGGTTTTACGGACCCTTCCGCGATGCGGTCGGCGCGTCCGGTGCTTTGAGTGGCGACAAGAAAACCTATCAGATGGATCCGGGTAATGCCGATGAGTCCCTGCGCCTGATCGAGCGTGACCTGAGCGAAGGCGCCGACATGGTTATGGTCAAACCGGGGATGCCGTATCTTGATATTTGTGCGGCCGCAAAGCGGGAATTTGGCGCGCCGACATTTGCCTATCAGGTGTCGGGCGAATACGCGATGATTATGGCCGCCGCCGAAAACGGCTGGGTCGACGGCGATACAGTGATGATGGAAAGCCTGATGGCGTTCAAACGCGCAGGATGTGATGGCATTTTGACCTACTTTGCCCCCGCCGCTGCGCGATTGATGAACGCCCAGCAATAATACGCCTGAAAACGCAGTTTAAGGTGACATCAGCGCACAATCGGCGTATGTTTGCGCATAAGCTGGAATAACCGGCATTCAGGCAACAATAACAGGCAAATCTTATGAGCAATCAGACAGTCTTTTCGCGGCGTCTTTTCACGGCTGGTGCGTTGGCATCTGTCGGTATGACAGCCGCATGTGGCAACGGTATCGGTAGCCGCGGCGGCCCTACCATTGATGCGCGCGTCGATGCGACATTGTCGCAGATGTACAGCAGCTTTCCCAACACCGAAAATCTGGCTGCCAAGGCAAATGGCATGTTGGTCATGCCGCTGGTGACCGAAGCAGGCTTTGGTTTTGGCGGCGCATACGGCCGCGGCGCGCTGCGGGTCAACGGTGTAACGGTCGATTACTATTCCACCACCAAATTGACCGGTGGTCTGCAAATCGGCGCACAGCAATATGCGCATGTTTTGTTTTTCATGACCGAAGAAGCGTTAACCGAATTCCGCGCCTCGCCCGGTTGGGCCGCGGGCGGTGATTTGCAATATGTAATCTCTGACCAGGGCGACGGCGTAAGTGCGGATACCACAACCGTGCTGTCCCCGGTTCTGGCCGTCGTATTTGGCCGCGCGGGCCTGCAAATCGGCGCGACGCTGCAAGGCACCAAATACAATCGAATTATTCCGTAAGCAAAGGTTTACACGTCTGATCACGCAAAAGAATAAAAGCCCCCTGGTGGGGCTTTTTTTGTGTGCTTTTCAGCATCCGCATTCAACCTGAAATCACGATCGCATCGCCTGAAAACGCGCGGTCCGGCGATATGTGTTTCAACGCCCACCGCCCGGTTCCAGAAATTGCCGGTTTGGCCGTGCGATCTTGCGCATATATTCAGTGTTGCGTTAGAGGGTTTGACGACCTAACAGTCTTGGCCCAAAGGTCGGTTACTCTGAACCAAGACAACAAAGGATCAGCATGGCACTTGTGTTTCGATGGTTGCTTCGGATCACCGGCGGGATGATCTTGCTCAGCCTGCTGGGTATCGGCATCGTCTATTACCTCGCGTCGCGGTCGCTGCCTGATTATGACGCTGACCTTTCGGTGCGCGGTCTGACCGCGCCGGTAGAAATTGTGCGCGACAATGCCAATGTGCCACATATTTTCAGCACCGTAGACAGGGATGTGTTTTTTGGTCTCGGCTATGTGCATGCGCAGGACAGATTGTGGCAAATGACAATGCTGCGACGCACCGTTCAGGGCCGCCTGTCCGAGCTTTTCGGCGCGCGGACCTTGCCCATTGACAAATTGTTGCGCCGGTTTGACCTTTACCCGCGTGCTGTGGCGTCACTTGAAGTGCAGGATGCCGCGACGCTTGCAGCGCTCAAAGCCTATTCCGCCGGGGTGAACGCGCGTCTGGATCAGGTCAATGTGCAGGCCTTGGGGCGCGGCGCGCCCGAAATGTTTGTCTTTGGTGCCCCGGTGGCCCCCTGGCGACCCGCTGACAGTCTAGCCATCATAAAACTGATGGCGTTGCAATTGTCGGGACACCTGAAAGAAGAAGTGCTGCGTGCGCAGGTGTCATTGGCCCTGCCCGATGCCACGCGTCTGACAGATATCCTGCCCGATGCGCCGGGGTCGGGGGTTGCCGCCTTACCGGAATATTCCGCGCTGATCCCCGGTGCCACGCATTTGGCCTATTCGCCGCCCGGACCGAACGACCCGCTGTCACCGGTCATGGCCCGCCCTTTTGCCGGGGCTTCAAATGCATGGGCCGCAGCACCTTCGCGTTCGGCATCTGGGGGCACGTTGCTGGCCAATGATCCCCACCTTGGATTTACCGCCCCGTCGGTTTGGTATCTTGCCAGACTGGGTCTGACATCGGGCGATGTCATCGGCGGCACCATTCCGGGCATTCCCGTTGTGCTGACAGGGCGCAGCGCCGAATTGGGTTGGGGCATTACCTCGGCCTATGTGGATGATCAGGACATCTTTATCGAGGAACTGAACCCCGATAACCCAGAAGAATATCGCACTCCGGACGGGTTCAAGAGCTTTGAGACACGCGGCTCTATCATTAACATCAAAGATGCCGATCCGATCACGATCACCCTGCGCTGGACCGATAATGGTCCGGTTCTGCCCGGCAGCGACTATGATCTGGCCGACATCACCCCGTCTGGCAGTGTTGCTTCTGTTTCCTGGACTGCGCTGAGTGGCCGCGACACCTCGCTCAGTGCGGCAATGGGCATTATGCGCGCCAAAACCGTGCAAGAGGCCATAACTGCCGGCGAAGACTATTTGTCACCATCGCAAAACCTGACCTTGGTGGATCATCAGACCATTGCCATGAAAACCATCGGTTTTCTGCCGCGCCGAGACGCCAAACACCAAAGTCAGGGGCGCATGCCGTCGCAGGGATGGCGGGTCGAAAACCGCTGGCAGGGCCGCATGCCCTATGCGTCAAACCCTGAATTTGTATCACCAGCGGGTGGTATTTTGGGCAATACCAACAACAAAACCGTCGATCGCCCTTTTCCCAATCATGTGTCATTCAAATGGGGTGACACGCAGCGGATACAACGCTGGCAACGGCTGATGCAGAACCGACAGGTCCACACCCGCGACAGCTTTATCGAGGCGCAGCTGGATACGGTCAGCTTTACCGCGCGGTCGCTGCTGCCGCTGATTGGCGCAGAGTTGTGGTTCACCGGAGAGGCCGCAGCGGAAGGCACGGCCGAGCGTCAACGCCAGCGTGCTTTGACACTGCTTGCCGGGTGGAGCGGTGAGATGAATGAACATCTGCCCGAACCGCTGATCTATGCGGCATGGTTACGTAGTCTGCAATCCCGGCTGATCCAGGATGAATTGGGCCCACTGGCGCAGGAATTCAACCATATTGAGCCGCTTTTTATTGAACGTGCCTTTCGCGATGTTGATGGGGCGTCGGTCTGGTGCGATGTTTTGCAGTCCGACCCTATCGAAACCTGCGCCGATATGGCACGGCTGGCGTTGGATGACGCGTTGCTTTGGATCAATGAAACATGGGGACCCGCGTTGGAATCGCTGCGTTGGGGCGACGCGCATCAGGCTACCCATGACCACCCGGTTCTGGGCGAGGCCCCCTTGTTGCGCTACTTTGTCAATATTCGCCAATCCACCAGCGGTGGCGATGACACGCTGCTGCGTGGGCTGACAAAAGGCAGCGATCCTGATCCTTTCAACAATGTGCATGGTGCGGGATATCGCGGTGTCTATGATTTTGCCGATCCTGACAGTTCGGTCTTTGTCACATCCACCGGGCAATCGGGGCATTTCCTGTCGCGGCACTACGACGATTTGGCACAACTTTGGCGACGCGGCGAATTTATTCCGATGTCACTGGATACAAACCTCGCACGGGCGGCATCTGTCGGGGTTACCAACCTGACCCCGGCCAACTAGCGCATGGCGCAGGTTTTGCTGTTCCATAAACCATACGGCGTGTTGTCGCAGTTCACCGATAAGGGCACTGCCGGATCCACCCGACCCACATTGTCAAAATACATCGATATTCCCCGCGTTTACCCGGCAGGTCGGCTTGACCGTGACAGCGAAGGGTTGATGGTTTTGACAGATGATGGCGCGTTGCAAGCCAGAATTTCGCATCCCAAATACAAACGCCCCAAAACCTACCTTGTGCAGGTCGAAGGGGTGCCGGACGCGTCCGCCTTGGGGCAGCTACGCGCGGGCGTGGTGCTGAAAGATGGCAAAACGGCCGCCGCCAAAGTCGATCAGATCGACGCGCCCGATCCATTGTGGCCCCGCGATCCGCCGGTGCGGTTTCGCAAAACGGTGCCGGATGCCTGGCTGCGCATCACCATAACCGAAGGGCGCAACCGTCAGGTGCGGCGTATGACGGCGCATGTCGGCCTGCCGACATTGCGTCTGATCCGGGTGCAGATTGGCGGTTGGGCACTGAACCAACTGGCGCCGGGGGCATGGCGCTACGCCAGCGCGGACGCACCTTAGAGCGTTTCACGTCAACCCTGAAACACAATGCTCAAAGCTGGTAAAACCGCGCCTCTTGCTCGGCGGTCCAATTGACGGATATGTCAAACCCGTCATCGGTCTGCGCCTCTTGCCGCACCAGATCCTGCTCAAACAACCACGCGCGTTTACGGCCCTCTGAGAACGCCAGATGCAGGGTTTCGGTTTTTTTGGTCCCTTGCAGGGCGGTGGTGACGGCTTTCAGCAATGTGTCGATGCCGTCGCCCGTCAGCGCCGAAATCGCATAGACCGTATCATCGCGGTCGGCGCGGGTTTGCACCGCAGCGGCGGCGTCTGCATCCAGCTGATCCACCTTGTTCCAAACCTCAAAGCTGGGCCGCGTTTCCTCGACACCAAGCGAGGCCATGATATCGCGCACGTCCTGTGCCTGGCCTTCGGTTTCCGAATGGCTGATGTCACGCACATGGCAGATGACGTCTGCGGCCAGAACCTCCTCTAGTGTCGCGCGAAAGGCGGCCACCAGTTCAGTTGGCAGATCCGAGATAAACCCAACCGTATCCGACATAATCACCTCGGGCCCGTCGGGCAACTGCACCCGCCGCATCGTTGGGTCCAATGTGGCAAACAGCATGTCTTTTGCCATTACCTTCGCCCCGGTCAGGCGGTTGAAAAGCGTCGATTTCCCGGCGTTGGTATACCCCACCAAAGCGACAATCGGATAAGGCACTTTGGCGCGGGCGGCACGGTGCAAGGTGCGGGTTTTGATGACTTTTTCAAGCTGGCGGCGCAGGCGCACAAGCTGCTCGTCAATCGCACGTCGATCAGATTCGATCTGCGTCTCACCGGGGCCCCCAACAAACCCCAAACCACCGCGCTGACGTTCAAGGTGGGTCCAGGCCCGCACCAGCCGCGTGCGTTGATAGCTCAGGGCGGCCATTTCCACCTGCAACACGCCTTCACGGGTGGCCGCACGGTCGCTGAAAATCTCTAAGATCAGACCGGTGCGATCGAGCAGTTTCACACCCCAGGCTTTTTCCAGATTGCGTTGCTGGATCGGGCTGACAGCGCCATCGACCAACACCAGCTCAACGGCGTTTTCTTCCAGGCGGGTCTTAATCTCTTCGATCTTGCCTTTGCCAAACAACATGCCCGCGCGCACGGTTTTCAGCGTCACAATCTCGGACCCGGCAACAACAAGTTCCGGCAAGGCGCGTGCCAACGCCACCGCTTCGGCCAGCGCATGATCCGGCAGCCGCCGGGCGCGGTCAGACGTGAAATCGGGATGGATCACCCATGCGTTTGTTACGCGTGGCGACGCATCATCATCAATTTGAAAAGGTGGACGGCTCAAGAAGCGTCTTCGCCCTCATAAAGGCTGATCGGTTGCGAAGGCATGATCGTCGAGATCGCATGCTTATACACCAGCTGCGACTGACCATCCCGGCGCAGCAACACGCAGAAATTGTCAAACCAGGTAATGACGCCTTGCAACTTTACGCCGTTGATCAAAAAAATCGTGACCGGTACTTTGGTCTTGCGTACATGATTCAGGAACGCATCCTGAAGGTTCTGTCTGTCAGACGCCATTGTTATTCTCGCTTTTATTCTTGCTGGTGCTCGCGTACCGAGCCCGCCTAATACCAATTGAGTATGTCTTGGCTCTGACAGAGATTCCAGCCCAAAAAACAGTCCGTTACGGACCTGTTGCCTTTATGAGATCACCCGCGCCACAAATCCGGTGTCAAAAGAGCGACAATTGCCAGTGTTTCCAATCGTCCCAAGACCATCGCGGCGGCTAAGATCGACTTGGCTGCGGTGCTTAATTCGGCAAGGCGTATGGGGGATTCTGCGGCCATTTCGATCAGCGGGCCAGTCGTTGAAAGGGCTGCAATGCTCAGAACAACGGCGTCTTCGAAATCGACCCCAAGAAAAGCCAGAACCAAGGTTACAGCGGTCAGCGACAATGCAAACAGCATGAAAAACAGCCATGCGATATAGGCACCATTGCGTTGCAGCCGCCGCCCGACACTGCCCGCATTGCTGACCGAGGACGGATGGACCAGACGCTCCATTTCGCGCATGCCGTTTTGATAAAGTGCAAATACCCGCAGCAGTTTGACGCCGCCTGCAGTGGTCGCCACTCCGCCACCGATCAGCGCCAGCCCCATTAAAACAAGCCCCGGCGTCGGCAATCCGGACCAAGTTTGCGCATGTTGCCAATCGGCGCTGACAAAGCCAGTGGTGGTGAGAAAGGACATTGTGGTGAAAACACTGCCCCAAAGCGCGTGCAAGGCGTCGCCCACACTTTGGCTTTCGTTATAATCAATCGCGCCAATCCAATGACGGGCAAAAAGGATCGTTGGCACAGTCAAAACCAGGGCAATGGCGATCCGAAATTCCGGATCTGTGCGCAAACCACCTTGGGTCGCTGTGACCGTGTCACTGGAAAACGTCAAACGCGACAGGGCAAACATCATGAAAAGCAGCATAACCGCTTCGCCGCTGATCCCGCCGCCTGCGGCCTCTACCCCACCCACAGATGAAATCCCCGAGGTCGCCATGATCGACATCGCGTGGATAAGGGCGGTCAAAGACGTGTTGCCGCTGACCATCAGCAAAATCCACTGAACCAATGTCAGCCCGGTATAAATCGGCAGTAGCGCACCAGTGATGCGGATCAACCGGTGCCGTTGGTCGACTTTGTCATGCAGGCCCAGGCTGGTGTCACGGCGCCCGGGTTCTGCCTGCGCGGTCACCTCAAACCCACCCAGGCTGAGCGGTGCAAGTATCGCCGAGGCGGCGACCCACATCAGCAAGCCGCCCATCCAGCCGACCTGCGCGCGCCACAGATGCAGCGTTCCGATCAGCCGTCCGGGATCATCAAACAACGTAGCCCCGGTGGTGGTGACCGCACTGACCATTTCGAAATAGGCATTCATGAACGATGTGGTTTGTAACGCCTGATGAAAGGGCAGCGCCAAATACAACGGTAAAAACACAAAGGCAGAGAACAGCGACATCAATGGCCCCAATGTGCCATGCCCCGGCCTGCGCCCCAGATGCGCAATGGCGATCAGCACAAAGATCACCGCCCCCAACAAGCCGGAATAGAAAAACATCCGCGATGCGAACAGGTTACGCGTTGCCGCCCCATGCAATGCAGGCACGATCATCGACAGTGCGCTGACGCCAAAGAACAGTAGAAACAATGGCAATGCGCCCAAATGCGCCAACACGCCGTTTATCTGTGCAGGTTGGGTCGGAGCGCGGGCCATCGGTCAGAAAAAATCGATCGAGACCTGCATCAGCCGCTCGACCTCTGGCACATCGCCCGCCAGTGCGAAAAGCGCGATCACATCGCCTTCGTCGATCCGTGTGCTGCCCAATGGGCGGATCACGTCGTTGCCTTTGCGCACGGCACCAACCAGAACCCCTTCGGGGAAATCTATGTCCGAGATGCGTTTGCCCGCCATCGGCGACGTCGACAATACTTCGGCCTCGATCACTTCGGCCTCGGCGTCGCCGATGGAATAAACCGCGCGCACCCTGCCGTGACGGATATGGCGCAGGATCGAACTGACGGTGGTGGCGCGCGGGTTGATATAGGCGTCGATCCCCAGCGGAGCCATCAAAGGCACCAGTGTCGGATCGTTGATCAGCGCGATGACATAGGGGCAGCCTTCGGATTTTGCCCGCACTGCGGCCAGCATATTGGTCTTGTCATCATCGGTGACCGCCAGCATCGCATCTGCGCGCGCGATCCCGGCCTCGGCCAGAAGGGCGGCGTCCAGACCATCGCCGTGCAACACAATCGTCCGTTCCAACGCTTCGGCGGCGCGCTCTGCACAAAGCCTGCTTTTTTCGATCACCTTGACCCGAATACGTTCCGTGCGCGCCTCTAACGCCTGGGACACGGCAAGGCCTACATTGCCGCCGCCAACCAAAACGATCCGGCTTTGTTTGTGCTGCGCCTTGCCGAAAATCTCCATTGTGCGCGGAATGTCGGCAACGTGGGAAAAAACATAGCAATCGTCACCGGCCAGAATTTGGTCATTGGCTTCGGGTGCAAACAGTGTTCCGTCGCGGCGCAGGGCCACAACAACGGTGCGCAGTGTCGAAAACAGATCCGTCAACTGACGCAAGGGCGTGTTGATGACCGGACAGTCGTCTTCAATCGAGATGCCGAGCAAATGCGCCTTGCCGTCCATGAACACTTCGGTGTCAAAAGCAGCCGGGGCGGACAAGCGTTGCAAAGCCGCGGCAGCCACTTCGCGTTCGGGACTGATGACCACGTCAATGGGCATATGATCGCGCCGGTACAGATCGGAATACAGCGTCTCAAGATAGGCCTGACTGCGCAACCTGGCGATCTTGCGGTTGATCCCAAAGACCGAATGAGCCACCTGACAGGTGACCATATTCACCTCATCCGAGTGGGTCGCCGCGATGATCATCTCGGCGTCACGCGCGCCTGCCCGGTCCAGCACATCGGGATAGCTTGCAAAACCGGCCACGCCCTGAACGTCCAGTGTTTCCGTGGCCCGGCGCACCAGATCGGGGTTGTTATCAACGACGGTAACGTCATTGCTTTCCCCGGACAGGTGGCGCGCGATCTGCCAGCCAACCTGACCTGCCCCGCAAATGATGACCTTCATGGGCCTTTTTCCTTTGTCGAACGCGGCAGTCTGCCGTCGTGATCTGCCGCCTGAGAAAACGGACCTTCTGCATGGCAGATGCCAATTCAAGGGTCAATTCAATTGTCTACCGCAGGATTCCGCGTCGCGACACCGGCCATGGCAACCGGCGGAAAGCCTGCAAATTGCATTTGGCGCAGATTTTGGGCATTCTGGCGGGATGAAACCTATGCACATACTAATCGTACCGATGGTTTTGGCGGGCTGCCTGCCGCTTTCAATCTACCACCGTCCGGGCGTCACTGTGGCCCGTGCGCAGTCAGAGACCACGCGTTGCGAGGTCAGTGCGCTGGCCCGCGTCCCGGTCGCAAATCAAATCCACCGCGAGCCGCCGGAATTCGTGCCCGGCAGGCGGGTCTGTGATGCCTCAGGTGCCTGCACCACAGGCCCCGGCTATTTCATCCCCGGCGAGATTTACACCGTCGACGTCAACCGAGAACTACGTGGCCGGGTTGAGGCCCAATGCATGGCGGCAAAGGGATATAAAAAGGTGAAAATCCCAGCCTGCGCACCGGGCACAGCCACCGCAGGCCCACCGCAGGCGACAAGTGTCTTACCCAACATCACCCCGCAAAGCTGCGTTATTCGCCACAAAGGCTCCGGCTGGCAAATCGTCAACCGCGCCAAGTAACCTTGCACTCAGTGCCGGTCTTAGCCAACCGCCACCTCGCTGTCTTGCTCGGCTTCATCGTCCATATGCGCCACCCGCACACCGGATTTCGCCGAAGTGACAACGCCCAGCGATTTCAGCTTGCGGTGCAATGCGCTGCGCTCCATGCCGACAAAGTTGGCCGTGCGGCTGATGTTGCCGCCAAAGCGGTTGATCTGGGTCAGCAGATATTCGCGCTCAAACGCCTCGCGGGCCTCTCGCAGCGGCAAGGTTGCCAAGGTCCCCGACAGCACAACGCGCCCTTCTTCCGCCGTGGCGTCTTCGTCACCGGGCAATTCACGGGCTTCAATCGGGCCCTGGCCGTCGCCCAGGATCAGCACCCGTTCAATCAGGTTTTTAAGCTGGCGCACATTGCCCGGCCAGACCATGGTTTGCATCAGGGCGGCTGCGTCCTCGGTCAGTTCGCGCTGTGCCAACCCCTGCCCGCTGTGCATTTCGGCGATAAAAAACTCAGCCAATACCGGGATGTCTTCGCGGCGGTCCTCCAGTGACGGCACCGCGATCGGCACAACATTCAGCCGGTGGTATAGTTCCTGCCGAAAGGTTTCGGCGGCAATCGCCGCTTCGAGATCCTTGTTGGTGCTTGAGATCACGCGCAGGTCGACGCGGACCATGTCATTGCCGCCCACACGCTGAAACTGCTGATCAACCAGCACCCGCAGAATTTTGGACTGGGTCCCGACCGGCATGTCGGACACTTCGTCGAAATACACAACACCGCCATGCCCCTGTTCCAGCAAACCCGGCTCCACCCCGCGATCAGAGGATTCGCGCCCAAACAAGACTTCTTCCATCCGGTCAGGTGCGATGCTGGCACAGTTGATCGTCACAAATGGCGCGTTCGCCCGATTTGAATTGGCATGAATATAACGCGCGGCCACTTCTTTGCCTGCACCCGCAGGCCCGGTCAACATGACCCGGCCGTTGGATTTTGTGACCTTGTCCAATTGTCCGATGAGCGTGCGGAAAGCAGCCGAATTGCCGATCATTTCGGAATTGGTTACATCGCGCCGTTTCAGCGACTGGTTCTCGCGCCGCAGACGCGAGGTTTCCATCGCGCGACGGATCACCACCAGCAACTGATCAATGTTAAAGGGTTTTTCGATGAAATCATACGCGCCCTGTTTGATTGCAGCGACTGCGATTTCGATGTTGCCGTGGCCGGAAATGATCACGACCGGCACGTCAGGATTGTCCCGCTTGACCGATTTCAGAATGTCGATCCCGTCCATCCGGCTGTCTTTGAGCCAGATATCAAGGATCATCAGCGCCGGTGCTTCGGTGTTGATCGCAGCCATTGCATCATCGGAATTTCCCGCAAGCCGGGTCACGAAACCTTCGTCTTTCAGGATGTCCGAGATCAGTTCCCGGATGTCACGTTCGTCGTCTACAATCAGAATGTCACTCATTGGGGTTTTCTCCCTTTTTTGCTCGATAACTTAATTTTCATTGCTTCATTTAGGTCCGCATCTACTGCTGCATCCTCGGACACTGTGATTGGTAAACACATCACGGCCATAGCGCCGAAATGTGACTGTCCTTCAAATACCGGCGCGTCATCCAAGGTCAGACTGCCGCCGTGTTCTTCGATAATCTTCTTGACGATGGGCAGACCCAGGCCTGTCCCCTCGCTGCGTGTTGTCACGTAAGGTTCAAACAGGCGCGCCCGGTCTTCGGGCAGCCCTATGCCGTTGTCTGCAATGGTTATTTTGGCCTGATCCGCCTCAACCACCATAACAATCTCGATCCGGGGTTTCAAATCTTCAGGCGCGCCTTTTTCCTTGAGGGTCTGAATGGCCTCGCCTGCGTTCTTGATCAGATTGGTCAGCGCCTGGGCGATCATTGTCGCGTCCAGTTCGGCAGGCACAGGTGCGGTTGGCAGATCGGCTGCAATGTCGACATCGGGCTGGCCGGTCTGTTGCAATAGCACTGCATCGCGCACCAGCGCGCCCAGATCCTGGCTCATCCGTTCCGGTTCCGGCATCCGCGCGAACTTTGAAAACTCATCCACGATCCGGCGCAATCCTTCGGTCTGGCGCACGATCACATCTGTCATCTGTTCCAGCGCATCGCTGTCGTCGCCGACTTTTGAGCGGAATTTCCGTTTGATCCGTTCTGCGGACAATTGGATGGGGGTCAGAGGGTTTTTGATCTCATGCGCGATGCGTCGCGCGACGTCGCCCCAGGCGGCCATGCGCTGCGCGCTGACCAGATCGGTCACATCATCAAAGGCAATCACATAGCCCTCAAGTCGCCCATCGCCAGAGCGTCGCGTGGCGATGCGCACCAGCAAGTTTTCCAATCGCCCCAAACGACTGACTTTGATCTCGCTTTGCGCGACCTCGCCCGGTCCGTTCAGCACTGTATCAAACAAGGGGCCAAATTCAGGCATCACCACCGATAGCGCGTTGGCCTGCGGGTCTTCCTGCCAGCCCAACAGGCGTTCTGCAGATTTGTTTACAAAGGTGATGCGCCCCTTTGGGTCCAGCCCGACAACGCCCGAAGTGACCGAGCTAAGCACGGAATCGAACAGCCGGCGGCGGCGGTCAATCTGGCTGGTATTTTCCAGCAATGTATGGCGTTGCGCTTTCAGTTGCTTGGTCATCTGGTTGAAATACCGGCTGAGCATAGCGATTTCGTCGTCGCCATCCTCTTCGCGCACCTTTACATCCAGATCACCCGCACCGACCTGCTGCGCGGCCCCCGTCAGACGCCCAACCGGGCCGGACAGACGC
>JBAUHN010000475.1:0-3404 GCA_049680295.1 Sulfitobacter sp. | reverse complement strand
AACACGAACCCCGTTTTGCGCCCCAAATCCGATCAGCGCAAAGCAATTGAGGCTGCGGGCTGGACCGTTGCTTATGACGGATTGGAATTGACGATATGATAGCCTCGCCTGCGGATTTCGAAGCCCGCCTGCGCCAGATCGGCGCAGAGCGGTATCATGACAAACATCCATTTCACCATTTGCTGCATTCCGGAGGATGTACCCCCGATCAAGTTCGCGCATGGGTGATCAACCGCTTCTATTATCAGGCCAGCATCCCGATCAAAGACGCAGCTTTCATGAGCCGTGTCGAGGATCCCGCCTTGCGACGTGCGTGGCGATCGCGGATCGAAGATCACGACGGCACGGATGAGAATGAAGGCGGGATTGCCCGATGGCTGCGGCTGGCGGATGCAGTCGGGCTGGACCGAGCCTACGTCGCAAGCAAGGCTGGCGTCCTGCCCACGACGCGATTTTCCGTTGATGCCTATGTTCGCTTTGTGCGTGACAAGACATTGCTCGAGGCAGTAGCGGCTTCCTTGACCGAACTCTTTGCGCCTGCGATCCATGCTGCCCGGATCGAAGGGCTCTTGGCAAATTATGACTTTGCCGATGACAGCAGCCTGTCCTATTTTCGTAATCGTCTGACACAGGCCCCCAAGGACGTGGCCTTTGGGCTGGCATGGGTTTTGGAACACGCGGATACGGCGGAGAAACAGGATGCGGCGGCGGCTGCGCTGATCTTCAAGACCGATGTGCTTTGGGCGCAGCTTGATGCATTGCATGCGGCCTATGTTTCACCGGCGCGTATCCCGCCGGGGGGGTGGCAGCCGGGCAATCATCTAAGCGATGCACAACAATGAATAAACTGGGCGGCAAAGCGATCCCAATGATCCCCCGTGGCGTGCGCCTGCACGAGGACAAGGTCCGAGGAATGTGGGTGCTTCTGGCGCCGGAGCGTACCATCAATCTGGACGCTATCGGCCTTGCGATTGTTCAAGAGGTCGATGGCAAACGTAATTTCGCGGAGATGGTTGCCCGCCTTGGTGCGAAATACGCCGCACCCGTCGACCAAATCGAGGGTGATGTGGCTGACTTCATCATCGGCCTGACAGACCGCCGAATTCTGGAGTTGTCGTGATGAACGCAGTCGCAAACATTCCAGCCCCTATCGCGATGCTGGCAGAGCTGACCTATCGCTGCCCGTTGTCGTGTCCTTATTGCTCCAATCCGGTTGAAATGGCCAAGAAGGACAGCGAACTGGATACCGAAGTTTGGGCAGATGTGTTCACCCAAGCCGCCGCGATGGGCGTGTTGCAATTGCATCTCTCGGGGGGGGAACCTGCCTCGCGGCGTGATCTGGTGGCTTTGGTGGGTGCTGCGCGAGAAGCGGGTCTTTACACCAATCTCATCACCTCTGCGATAGGGCTGACCCAGCGCCGGTTGGCCGAATTGGACGCGGCAGGGCTAGATCATATCCAGCTGTCCTTGCAAGGCACGGACGCAGATATGGCGGACCGGATTGGCGGATACAAAGGGGGTTTTGCACGCAAGATGCAAGCGGCAGAGTGGATCGTAGAGGCTGGCTTTCCGCTGACCCTGAACGCCGTTGTACACCGCCAGAACCTGCATCAACTGCCTCAAGCAATCGAGATGGCGGTGACGATGAAAGCACGGCGCATGGAAGTGGCAATCGTACAGTTCCACGGCTGGGCGATGCTGAACCGCGACGCGCTGATGCCAACGCGCGAACAGGCCGAGGAAGCCAGCCGCATTGTGGCTGAAGCCCGCGTACGATTGAAAGGCGTGCTGGTGATCGATTATGTCCCGGCGGACTATCATAGCGAGTATCCTAAACGCTGCATGGGGGGCTGGGGCACGACGGGGTTGAATGTCACACCAGACGGAACGGTGTTACCTTGCCATGCGGCCCAGAGCATTCCATCGCTCGAGTTTGATAACGTACGCGATAAATCGTTGTCTGACATCTGGTATCAAGGCGATGCTTTTAACGCTTATCGCGGCGAAGACTGGATGCAAGAACCCTGTAAATCCTGTGATCGACGCAAGTTAGATTTCGGAGGGTGCCGCTGTCAGGCGATGGCAATCGCCGGGGATGCGGCGGCCACCGATCCGGTCTGTGTCAAATCACCGGTGCATGCGAAAATGGCCAAGCTTGCCGCGGATTTTTCGCAAGATGACAATGCGGAACTTGTCTATCGAAAAAGCCCCTGAACGAGGGGTTGGCTAGTCGAATTTGTCTTGAAACAAGTCGACCAGCAAATCATGAAGGCGGTTTTTCTCAATCGGTTTTGTAAACAACTGGGTGCCCAAGTCTTTGCATGCCTCTCTTAGATTTCTGGTGCGTTCAGCGAAAATGATCGCGGCCGGCACAGGGCCAAAGCGGCGAAAGATCTCCGAGAGAAACTGCGTGCCAGTCTGGCCGGACCCCAACTGATAATCGACCAGCAGGGCATCGGGTACCAGTTGAATTTCCCCTAGAATATCCAGTGCCTCTTCGGCGGTGTGTGCATGGATGACTGTGGTGCCAAAGCCCTCAATCATGGCGGTCATGGCTTGTGCCAGTTGGGAGTTGTCTTCGACCAGCATCAAAAGCCTACCTGACAATTGCGGGGGAGCGATTGTAATACCCGCGTCTTGTAAGGTAGCTTCTGGTCCGTTGGTTTTCCGGATGGGTACATTCAAAGAGAAGCAGCTGCCCAGACCCGGTTCGGACCAAAGGCTGAGCGGGTGATCAAGCCCCTTGCAAGCCCGTTCCACAATGGCAAGACCAAGGCCCAGACCGGTGTCTGAATTGTCAGGGGAGAGCCGTTCAAACTCTCGAAATATCGTTTGCTGATCTTTTTGCGCAATCCCGCGGCCAGTGTCCCAGACCTCAATCCGGGCGGCGTTTTTTGTACGGCGAACTCCTACAAGCACCCGACCCTGATCGGTGTAACGGATGGCATTTGTCAGGAGGTTTTGCACGATCCTGCGCAGGTATCCCGGATCGCTTTCAACCGTCAGATCACAGTCGACGATCCGCATATCAATGCCCTTTTGCTGGGCCAGCGGCATCAACTCATTGCGCAGAGGCGTGAATATATCCGCCAGTCGCAACGGTTGCACTTCAAACACGGCCTGATCCGCGTCCAGCTTCGAGATGTCCAGAAGAGCGGCGATGAATTGCTCAACGCTGTTCAGCGCCATCTCTGCCTTTTTGGTGACACTGCGCGCATCTATGGGATTGGCCTGCTCAGATATGGAGGTGACAAAGAGTTTTGCCGCCGAAAGCGGTTGCAACAGATCATGGCTGGCGGCGGCGACAAAGCGGGTCTTGGATGCATTCGCGCGCTCAGCCTCGGCCAGTGCCAGACCTAATTCGCGGGTCCGGTCATCAACCCGCTGTTCCAGCATTTCATTTA
>JBAUHN010000474.1:0-2169 GCA_049680295.1 Sulfitobacter sp. | reverse complement strand
GGTCATATCGGCTATTTCGCCGACCCCGAGGGCCATATCTGGGAAATCGCGCACAACCCGTTTTCGCCCTTGGGCCCAAAGGGCGAGTTTCGCTGGAACGGTTACGAGGGGTAACCATATGCGCAGCCCCAAAAGCATGTGGAGCCTTGAGACATTTGGCCGCACACGTCTGTCCAAACATTTCTATATGCGCGATTTTCTCTATTCGGAGATTGGCAATATCCATGCAGTACCTAATATTCCTGACAATCCCGATCTGACGCTTGCCAATGGGCGTGCGTTTTGCACCGCTCTGCTGGACCCGCTTGAGGAAACATTCGGACGGGTCGCTGTGCGGTCGGGGTATCGGTCGGCGGCGTTAAATGCCTATGGCAATGCGCACGGTCTGAACTGCGCGCGCAATGATCATCCGCTGGAATGTCACATCTGGGACCGTGGGGCGGGCGAGGCGGCAATTGCCGGGGCGTCACTGGTGATCCCGTGGTTTGCCGATCAGTATGAACGGGGGCGTGACTGGCGTGATCTGGCCTGGTGGATACATGATCATCTGCCCTTTTCCGAGCTGTGGTTCTTCCCGAAACTGGCGGCCTTTAATTTATCGTGGCGTCCAACGCCGCTGCGCACGATCTCAAGCTATGTCGCACCGCGCGGCATGCTGTTGCGTGCAGGCGATACCCCGTCCGAGCCGGAACATATCCGGCGCGGCCGCTACAAAGATTTTCCCAAATTACGCGGCATTTCCTATCCATAAAACCTAATGTGGTCAGACCTGGTCAATCCGCCAATTTTATCCCAATTGTCCACCTTTGAAGTTGACCAAAGCACCAATCCGCGCGACGTATAAGGATATGCAGGTATGGGGTATTTCGTGTTACGATTCTTGATCGTTTTGATCGCAGCATCTTTCGGTGTGGCAAGCCCTGCAACTGCGCAAGACTGTGGCGGGATCTATCAGGTCAAAAGTGGCGACAGCCTGTCTTATATCGCCAACAGGCTGTATCAGGACGCCAGGAAATGGACGGTGATCTATTCCTCCAACCTGACCCAAATTGGACAGGATCCGGATAAAATCCTTGTTGGAACCAATTTGTCGCTAACCTGCATTTCGGGGCTGCCCACAGGGCTTTCGCAAGGGCAAGGAGTGGCGGAAAATCAGCCTGCGACAGAGGCACCGCAAACCTCCGCCCGGGCGCCGCAACGCCTGACCCCACGCGCATTTGAGGGGCAGATAAACCTGCTTACGGGCAGCGATTTTGTGCCGTTTACGGATGCGGGTCTCGATCAGGGCGGGCTGCTGGCTGATCTGGTCAACACCGCCATGCAAGCGGTGACACCAGCGGATGGATTTCAAATTCACTGGGTCAATGACTGGGCCGCGCATCATGATCCGTTGATGAAACTGGGCATGATGGACATGGCTTTTCCCTGGTACAAGCCCGATTGCGGTGCCGATCCGCAGAACAACATCTGCGCGAACTTCCTGTTTTCCGATCCAATGTTCGAAACACTGACCTTGCTTTTCACCGACAAATCCCGACCCGTGCCATTTGCAACGGATCAGGATTTGGTTGGCCGGATCCTTTGTCGGCCCAAAGGCCATATTACCCACGATCTGAACCGCGTCGACCGTCGTTGGATTACCGACGCCAAGGTTGAGTTGATCAGCCCCGAACTGGTTTCCGAATGTTTTGAGATGTTGATCGCGGGGCAGGTGGATGCGGTGGCCATTAACGAATTCACCGGCCGCGCTGCGGTCAAGGACCTGCAACTTAGCGACAGTGTCGAGGTCGTTCAAAGACGGCCATTGTCGATTGAGGGGCTGCATGTGCTGGTTCACAAACAACATCCCGACGCTCAAGCGCTTTTGGACCATATCAACAGTGGTTTACGGGCGATAAAAGACAACGGTCAATATCAAGCGATTGTTGACCGGCACATGTCCAACATCTGGGCCGGGTTTTGACACAGGGTCCAAGGGGTCAACCCGCGCGGTTCAGCGGGTTGTTTATTCTCGCCGCACTGTTGTTTGTCTCGGCAACCGAGGTCCGCGCCTGCGCGCCTGAGTACACTGTGGTGGCAGGCGACACGCTAGGGTCCATCGCTGAGGATCAGTTTGGCGACCCCGCTGCCTGGTCGTTGATTTTTCATAATAATCCCGGACTATCAGAC
>JBAUHN010000473.1:0-8586 GCA_049680295.1 Sulfitobacter sp. | reverse complement strand
GGGGTCTGTTCCGGCTGGGGGCAGAATGACACCTTAAGGCCGGATGTCAGCGGTTTTTCCATCTGTATTCACCCGTGAGCAAGATATGTGCCCATCCGAGGGGCGAGATGTGGGCCAGGAGGTCGGGTGAACAATCGAGACTGGCGCGTTTTCGAGCAGTTACGGCCATGCCGAGGTGCTTGGTGTTCCAATATATAATAGTCGCGGCTAGCAGGTTCAGTCCGGCCATTCGATAGTGCTGGCCTTCGGTTGTGCGATCTCGGATTTCACCCTGACGTCCGATCCGCAGCGCGTTTTTCAGTGCGTGATGTGCCTCGCCTTTGTTCAGGCCGATTTGGGCACGGCGCTGCATGTCGGCGTCGAGCAGCCGTTCGATGACCGAAACACCGGGAAGGATCGTCTGTGTCCTGCGGCATTCCTCTACAAACCGTCGCGCTAGGTCTTCATTTGACCGGGCCGTTTCAGCCTGATGCTCAAGCCATGCCCTGAGACAGCGGGCACCTTGCCCGGAAAACATCTTGAAACCATAGATTTGCCGCAAGGCATGCAAATGTTGTTGCCGGGTTTGGCGACGCGACGCGTATGGCAAAATATCATCGCCAGTCAGACCCAACTGAGCTGCGATGAAACGCAGCACCTTTTCTGGGATCATTTCATCAGATGAAAGCAATCGCCCGGGATAGCGCAATGCGCAAAGTTGAAGGGCGAAGCCGATCCGGTTCTCTGGCCGTCTTCGAGCATTGATATGCTCAAGATCGTCGTCAGCCAGTATGTAGTGCCGCAGCATATTTGTTTCATCAGTGGGCAGATCAAAGAGCGCCGAACGCTGGCGTTCGGTCAGAATAGATCGTCTCGGCATGAAAGTGTCCTCAAAAGGGTATTGATAATTTTGAGACAGTGCATAATATAAGGACGAATAATAAGACAACTTGGGGTGCTTAAAGCCGTGTCTTTGGGATCGGCTGCAAGCTGCCTCTAAAACGAACGGTTAAAAGACACCCATGACCCGCACTGGCGACACCCTCGGATACGCGCGCGTCTCCACACAGGACCAAAGCCTGACGGGCCAAGTCGCACAATTGCAAAAGGCAGGTGCCATCCGCGTGTTTGAAGATGTCATCTCGGGCAAACAATTCGACCGGCCAGGATTAACGGCATTGCTGGACCACGCCCGGCCTGGGGACAGCCTTGCCATCACGCGGCTCGACCGTCTCGGGCGGTCACTCAAGGAACTGCTAGAAACCGTCGAAAATCTGAAAGCACAAAAGATCGGGCTGATCAGCCTGGAAGAGCGGATCGACACAACATCAGCCGCAGGCGAGTTGATCTTCCATGTCTTTGGGGCCATCGCACATTTTGAACGCAGGCTGATTTCTGAACGCACCAAAGATGGGATCCAAGCAGCCAGACTGAAGGGAAGAAAACCAGGTAGACCGCCTCTTGGATCGGAAACAGTCTTAGCCTTGCAAAACCTTGTCGAAGCCGGAATGACCGCAGGGCAAGCCGCGAAACAACTCGGCATCGCAAGATCAACGGCTTACAGACTGATCAAGGAAACCGAGCAAACGTAGCTGGATCACCTTACGGTGTCATTCTGCCCCCAGCCGGAACAGACCCCAGCAACCGTATCTTCAGATAGCCGCAAGAGACCAGGGGTGACTTTGGAAAGTGGATCGAGTTCTACAATCACAAACGACCACATTCCGCTCTTGGCGGGCACCCATATGCCGCGGTCTATTGGCAGAGAAATGAAACACCAAACCCCGATCTGCAGGTGCAAAGAGTAGCTTAATTTACGCCAGAACCTGTCCAGTAAATGGGGAGTAGCGCAATTCCGCTAAGGTTACTTTCCTGGCGCTTGCAACGACGCCCGGAGTTCCATCGTTGTTTGCAGCTCGATCGAGGTTCCTTCGGTGATCTTTTCGACGATATTGACCAGTTCCCTTGCGGCCTTTAGCCCCATTTCGCGATGCGGAACATGGATCGTCGTCAACTGAGGTGAGACAATGCGCGCCAATTCAATGTCGTCGAAACCGGTGATGGACAGATCATCGGGAACCTTCAGGCCTATCTCTTTGGCGCGCAGCAAGGCGCCGACCGCCAGAACATCGTTGCCGCACATCACCACGGTTGGTCTATTGGCTGATGCCATTAGCCTATCCAGCGCCAACGCCCCGTTTTCGATCGCATAGGATGTTTCAATGACCGCTAAATCTGCGGGATCGTGGCCGCTGTCTTTTATGGCGTCTTTGATGCCTTCCAAACGCTGGGCTGCGCGGTCATTGCCTTTTGTGATCCCCGAAATGACGGCCATGTCGCGATGCCCAAGCCCGATTACATGTCTCGCAAGACGGTACATCGACGCGCGATTGTCAAAGCCAATGGAAGGCAGCGCGTGATCTTTGGCAAAGGCCCAGGCCACCAGCGCAGGAATATGGCGCTGTTCGAGAAATTCGTAAATCGACGGATCACGGTCATATCCAATCAACAAAAGCGCATCCGCGCCGCGCGAAACAAGCGCGCGGATATGATCTTGTTCCACGTCCGGTTGGTAGCCGGTACTGGAAACCAACAGCGTATATCCCCGCGCATGTAATTCTTCCTGAAACGCCTGCAGGCCTCGGGCAAAGATGGCATTTTCCATCGTCGGAATGATCGCGCCGATGGTGAATGTCCGTTTGGCCGCCATCGCACGGGCGCCGAAGTTTGGCGTATACCCCATGTCCTGCACCGTCTTCATCACCCGGTTCAAAGTGGGTTTGGCGACCTGATCAGGCAGGTTAAGACAGCGCGAGACAGTGGCGGTGGAAACGCCCGCCGCTTTCGCAACATCCTCCAGTGTCGGGATGTTATTCTCCGTGTGCATTTTCACTGCCAACCCTTCATTTGGACAATGCAATACCACAATGAAGAGATTCCGAAAGTGGCGATAGGGAAATTTCAAAAATCACTGTAAGCCCTTGCAATCAATTCATGTAAGCGCTTACAGTGCCCACGAACCGACTCACAGTGGCGCGACCCCTATGTTTCTCACTGCCTCAATTGTCGTCTTTGCGGTCTGTCTGGCAAATGTCGCATTGGGTGTTTTTGCCCGTGCAGTCTTGCTAGGCGATGTGGGCGAAATGTTGGTTCTGATCGCGGCGCCGTTCCTGGTGCACTATGCATGTTCATCGCTGTGTTGCGGATCGGCAATGCGCCAGCCATCTGGACGACTTTGCTGCCCGGAATTTACCAATAGGACTTATCAAAAATGACCCGTATCTACCTCAAAAAGGCAACACTGACGGCAAAGTCGGATGCCTCAAAGACCCATGAAATCGTCAAAACCATTCTCGCTGAAATCGAAGAAGGTGGCGATGCAAAGGCGTTGGAATATGCCGCCAAATTTGACCAATACGACGGCAACGTGCTGCTGACCGACGCGGAAATCGAAGCCGCCTGCGCGCAGGTATCGGATAAGCTAAAGGCGGACATCCAGTTCGCGCATGACAACGTCAAACGCTTTGCCGAAGCGCAGAAAGCCACGGTTTCCGACGTGGAAATGGAAATTGAACCCGGATTTATCGCCGGTCAAAAGGCGATTCCTGTAGATGCGGCCGGCTGCTATGCGCCGGGCGGCCGATACAGCCACATTGCGTCGGCCATCATGACAGTGACAACTGCCAAAGTCGCCGGCTGTCGCCATATTACAGCCTGTTCCCCGCCCCGCCGCGGCGTCGGCATGGCCCCCGCAATTGTCTATGCGGCGCATATTTGCGGTGCAGATAAAATCATGGCGATGGGCGGCGTTCAGGGCGTGGCTGCAATGACGTTTGGTTTGTTTGGCCTGCCAAGGGCAAATATTCTGGTCGGCCCCGGCAACCAGTTTGTCGCCGAAGCCAAACGCATTTTGTTTGGCCGCGTTGGCATCGACATGATTGCGGGCCCGACAGACAGTCTTGTTCTGGCCGACAAAACAGCCGATCCGTTTATTGTGGCCACAGATTTGGTATCACAGGCCGAGCATGGGTATAACTCTCCGGTCTGGCTGGTCACCGATGATACCACGCTGGCTGAAAAAGTGATGGAGCTGGTCCCCGGACTGATCGACGATCTGCCGGAACTGAACCGCGAAAACGCTTTTGCCGCGTGGCGTGATTATGCCGAAGTGATCGTGTGTGCTGACCGCGAAGAAATGGCCGCCTGTTCGGATGACTATGCGCCTGAACACCTGACGGTTCAGGCAGAAGATCTTGACTGGTGGCTGGAGCGGCTGACCTGCTATGGCTCACTATTCCTGGGCGAAGAGACAACCGTGTCCTACGGTGACAAGGCCACGGGCACCAACCACGTGCTGCCCACTTCCGGTGCGGCCAGCTATACCGGGGGTCTTTCGGTGCACAAATACATGAAGATCGTCACCTGGCAGCGCGCGACGCAAAAAGGATCCAAGCGGGTGGCCGAAGCAACGGCGCGGATTTCGCGTCTGGAAGGCATGGAAGGTCACGCGCGCGCAGCAGATGTAAGGCTTGCCAAATACTTCCCCGGCGAAAACTTTGATCTGTCCGCCGATGGCTGAGCGGGCGCATCTTTTTGATCTGACGGGCCGTGTGGCTTGTATCACCGGGGCCAGTTCCGGCCTCGGGCGGCGGGCGGCTGTGGCACTTCATGCAGCAGGCGCGCAGGTGATTGGCGTGGCGCGGCGCGATGATGCGCTGGCGGCGCTTGTGGCCGAGTTGGGTGATGACTGCGCCACTGTCACCGCAGACGTGGCGGATCGGGATGGCATTGCAAAACTGCGCGATGCGGTGTCGGCGCCGTTTGGGGCACCCGATATCGTGGTGCATGCGGCGGGCGTGAACACACGGCAAAACGCAGATGATGTAACGGCAGAAGGCTGGGATCAGACCCTGGCGCTGAACCTGTCGGCGCCGTTTTTCATATCACAGGCATTGGTGCCTGCGATGCGCGAAAAAGGCTGGGGGCGGATCGTTAACTTTGCATCATTGCAGACAACCCGCGCGTTTCCGGGCGGCGTGGCCTACGGCGCCAGTAAGGCAGGCATCGGGCAAGTAACCCGCGCCATGGCAGAGGCCTGGTCAAAGGACGGCATCACCGCCAATGCCATCGGGCCGGGGTTTTTCCCAACCGAGCTGACGCAGACCGTGTTCGACGATTCCGACCGCGCCGCGCGCAATGCCGCACAAACCTGCGCAGGCCGCAATGGGCGCATAGAAGACATCGACGGTCCGTTGGTTTTTCTATGTTCCAATGCGTCCGCATTTGTTACCGGACAAGTTATGATGGTCGACGGGGGATATACCGCGAAATGAAAGCACTGGTTTATGACGGCGTCGAAACACTGACATTTCGCGATGTGCCCGATCCGGTTCCGGCACCGGGTGAACAGCTGATCCGGGTCGAGGCATCGGGCATTTGCGGATCGGACATGCATGCCTATCTGGGCCATGACGCCCGCCGCCCTGCCCCCCTGATCCTTGGCCATGAGGCCGCGGGCACCGTTCAGGGCGGGCCGATGGACGGCACCCGCGTCACGATCAATCCGCTGGTCGCTTGCGGCGCCTGCCCCGCTTGTCTGGCGGGCCGCGAGAACCTGTGCCCCAAACGACAGATTATTTCAATGCAACCGCGCGAAGGGGCGTTTGCCGAATATGTCACCCTGCCGGAAAGCAATCTGGTTGTGGTGCCTGACACCGTGCCTTTGGGCAAAGCTGCTTTGACCGAACCACTGGCGGTCAGCTGGCATGCGGTGGTGTTGGCCACCCAGGCCTTGCACCCCACCTCCGAGCGGTGTGCGCTGGTGATCGGTGGCGGTGCCATTGGTCTGGCGGCGGCACTGGCCCTGAAGGCGATGAATGTGCCGGATGTGACCATTGTTGAGCCTAACACCGTGCGCCGTGCGTTTCTGGTTGAAACCGGCGAACATGCCGTGGCCGAGGCCTCTGGGCTGTTTCCGCTGGTCATTGATGCCGTCGGCTATGCGGCGACCCGTGCCACGGCGTCAGCCTTGGCGGCGCCTGGTGGGGTCATTGCCCACGTTGGCCTGGGCGAAGATGCGGGCGGTCTTGACGTGCGCCGGATGACGCTGCAAGAGATCACATTCATCGGAACCTATACCTACACTGCACAGGATTTCCGCGATACGGCGCAAGCGATCTTTGACGGGCGGCTGGGCCCTCTGGACTGGACCCAAACCCGAACCCTGTCTGAGGGCGCACAAGCCTTTGCCGACCTGCGCGCCGGCAAGGTTGCGGCCCCGAAAATCGTTCTGACCCCATGGGCATGACCCCAAAATCGCATAAACCGGCGACGCGCGACTGTTTTCCTGGCTCAACTGCTGCGCGTGTTGTGTGCGATGCAGACTGTGCCGTTCACGTTCACCGAGATTCTGAAACCTGATACCCGCCAAATAGAAAGGCCCTTCCCCATGAATATCGACAAGAAGATCGTAGATGATCTTGTCGCCAACGACGTCTCTTTCGTGACCACCGTTCCGTGCAAACAGCTGGCCGGTGTGATTGACGAGGTCGAAAACCGCGACGAAATCTTTCACATCCCCTCCAACAAGGAGGACGAAGGCATGGGCCTGTGCGCTGGTGCCTACATGGGCGGCAAACGCCCGATGATCATCATGCAAAACACCGCCCTTGGTGTGACGCTGAACACGCTTGCGACGCTGACGCAATTCTACCGGATGCCGCTGCCAATGCTGATCAGCTACCGTGGCGAATTGCGCGAACCGGTGTCGTGCCAGGTTGAAATGGCCGTCCACACAAAGGCACTGCTGGCGCAGCTGAACATCCCGACCTACCATTTCCACTGGCAAAAAGATGTCGAGGAATTCGACAATATCCTCAAATACACATTCATGTCCAATAAACCTGTGGCGATCCTCACCGACGCCAATTTTTGGGGAGGCTATGGCGACCAATGATCCGTTCTGAAATCCTGCGCGAAATCGCGCCCATCATTCGTGACCACCTCGTGGTCTGCAACATCGGGCTTCCTTCTCAGGAACTCCATATGATCGACGACCAGCCCACCAATTTTTACATGCTCGGCACCATGGGTCTGTCTTCCTCCATTGGTTTTGGCCTGGCATTGGCCCAGGACAAGCCGGTGATTTCCATCGACGGCGATGGATCAGTGCTGACCAACCTCGGCACCTTGCCGACCATCGCCAACAACGCGACCGGCAATTACACATTGCTGATCATCGACAACGGCAGCTATGGCTCGACCGGCGACCAGCCGACCTATGCCGGCAAGAAAACCTCGCTGACAGCGGTGGCAAAGGCCTGTGGGTGCGACACCGTGATCGAAGTGCTGGACAAGGACCTTGGCCCGGTGCTGCAAGCGGCCATTGACAGTGATGAGATGACAATCATCATCTGCAAATGTGACAGCGGCAACATCAAGCTGCCGGTGATCACGATGGACCCGGTGGTGATCCGTCACCGCTTTATGGAAGCTGTGAAATCCTAATGGGTGCAAACGGCATCCATTGCGCAGAGGACGCCCGCCGTCTGGCAAAGCGTCGCCTGCCATGGATGGTGTTTGACTATATTGATGGCGCCGCAGGCGCTGAAACCGGGGCGGCGCGTAATCGGGCCGCCCTTGATGCCATGACGCTGCGACCGCGCATTCTGCGGGACGTCAGCAATCGGTCCATAGCCACGAAATTGTTTGGGGCCGCCGCCGGGCGTCCATTTGGCATCGCGCCGATGGGCATGTGCAATCTGTCCGGCCCCGGCGCGGATCTGATGCTGGCCCGCCTTGCTGCGCGGTATGAAATCCCCCATGGCGTGTCCACTGTTGCCTCGACCCCGCTGGAAAAAATCATTGACGTAGCCCGGGGTCACGCATGGTTCCAGATCTATTTCAGCGGCGACGGGACAGGCACGTTCAAACTGGTCGAACGCGCACGCCAGGCCGGATATCAAACGCTGGTGCTGACCGTCGATGTCCCCGAAGTCGGCCGCCGCCCACGTGAATTACGCCACGGGTTCAAAATGCCGTTCAGGATCGGCCCGAAACAATTCATTGATTTCGCCCTGCACCCGCAGTGGTCGCTGACGTCGCTTTTTGCCGGCAAGCCGCAAATGGCCAATTTCGATAGGCCGGGCTACACCTTTGACCGCACCGAAAGTCGTGCGCGCGCCACCTGGGACACATTGGCAAAAATGCGCGACATCTGGCCGGGAAATCTGGTCGTCAAAGGCGTGATGGACCCCGAAGATGCAGTTGGGTTGCAAGCCAAAGGCGTGGACGCGATCCAGGTCTCAAGCCACGGTGCGCGCCAGTTGGAAAGCGCGCCCTCACCGTTTGCGATGCTGCCAGAAATCCGCGCCGCCGTCGGGCCGGACTATCCGCTGTTTTTTGACAGTGGGCTGCGATCGGGCGAAGACGTGTTGAAAACACTCAATGCCGGGGCAGATTTCACCTTTTTCGGACGTATCTTGCAATTCGCCATCGCCGCTGGCGGCGAGGCCGGGCTGAACCGACTGTGGGAGGTACTGAGCGATGAGCTGAGCATTGCAATGGCCCAGACCGGAAAATCGCGTCTCGATGACCTGACTGATTGAG
>JBAUHN010000472.1:0-2207 GCA_049680295.1 Sulfitobacter sp. | reverse complement strand
CGTGTGATTTTGCTGTAGCGGCAAGACCGGAATCGGTTTGATCACCCTTAATTGGTCAAATTTTCGGCCCATTGCTGTGCCAGATCACCCAAATGGATAGCCCAAGCCAGACTATTGCCAGCGCTGCCAAAAGCTCTAAGCGGATAATGAAAATGCGGTCTAGTGTTTGTCCACAAAAAAAGCGGCTGGTTCTCGTGACTGAAGTTGCAATTCAGGAGTAAATTCACCGTGTCGTACCGAACTTACATTGCCTCAAGCCGTGCATCCTACATCGCGGGTATCGAAGCCGGCATCTCTCTTCAGGAGTTACGAGCTCATACAGGTGTCCTCGGCGAAGCTTATGTAGCAGATTATCTTGGGGTCAAGCTGACCTCAGCGAACAACCAGCGAGGTCATGATCTGGTCGATGCGGACGGTCTTCGGGTGTCAGTCAAGACGATAACGACATCTACACACATAACCCTCAATGCGCGCACGATGGATCAAGTCGACCGGATCGTGGTGGTCTGGATAGGTACAGAAGTTGACGAGTTAGATGTCGTTATCGTCTATGATAAAAGCGTTGAGGACTTCATAGTAGATTCTGTAACTTACCGAGGTAGTCTGCGTCTTGGGCGTGCGGCCCTGACTTTCCCAGAAAAGCCCGAGGGCGCTGGCACATTCGATGTTGGTAGTGTGGTGGAGACTTATCAGGATGAAAACGTACTGTACCGCAAACACTCAAGTGGTTCTTTCACAGTATTGGTCGATGGTCAGCCGGAACCCGCATTCCAACATCTCATGCGTCTTCGCGACGCAATGGGCTTGCAAGACAAGACTACCAACACAACTCGCTCGCTTGGCACTCAGGTCTTTGGAAAGTTGGGGAAATGAGATATCGTTGATCTTCCGTTTCCCTAACCAAAAACGGCTGACCAGATAGTTGACGGCAAAAATTTTAACGAGAGTGTCCGACCTTCTGTGTATGAGTGATTTGGCTCATGCTTCACCACTAAAGGAGCATGACGACAATGACGATTTCCAAGGAACTACTGGACGAGCTGCTTAGCGGCGTTGAACGGCCCGAGGATCTGCTGGGTGATCGGCCAACCCAACACCGTAGGCCACGCTAATCGCTGCCCGATACTTAAGACCGGGTCAATAACCCTAAGACACCGCGTAGCCGATCAGTAAATGTGTCATGCGCGCACCAAGCACTGCGAGAAAAACGAAGGATCAATATGACACAGGCAAGTTCATTGTCCTACCGACCGGAAATAGATGGCCTTCGTTTCATAGCCATCACTGTGGTCTTGTTTTTCCATCTTGGCTTTTCAGACTGGGCGGGTGGTTTCACCGGTGTGGACATTTTTTTTGTGCTGTCAGGATATCTGATTTGCGGTCAGATTTACATCGCATTGAGGGAAAACAGGTTTTCTGTTCTAGAATTTTTTGCTCGCCGTATTCGCCGCCTTAGTACCGCAGCCTTTACCTGCTTTCTTGTGACAGGAGGTGCCGCCTACGTCGTTTTTAGCCCGTTTGAAATGGACGCCGTCGTGCAAAACTTGCTGGGCAGCATCACATTTACCAACAACATTCTATTGATGAATGAAGCTGGCTACTTTGCGCCTTCCGCCGCTATCAATCCTTTTTTGCACACTTGGTCCTTGTCGATAGAAGAACAGTTTTACATTGTCCTACCGCTGGCGGTAGCGTGTCTCAATTTTCGCGCTCAGAACTTTGTCCTGCTGCTTTGCTTCGCTTTTGCCATCTCGCTTTCCATCACTTTGTTTTCAGGGTCTGCAATCTATTCACAAGATGCGCGGTATTTTTCTAGCCTTTTGCGCGTTTGGCAACTGGCGCTCGGTGGGGTGACCTTTATTGCATTGCAAAGCATGCCGCGCCCGATCAGGTGTTTTGGTCTGCCATTGGTCGGTTTGGTGATGATGGTGGCGCCAACGTTTGTCATGCAAGAAGGGGCTGTGCACCCCGGCCTCTGGGCATTGGTCGCAACCCTTGGGACTGCGTTGATGCTGTTATCAGCCTTTCCTGTGCATTCATTCTCCGCGCGCGTGTTATCCAGCCGCGTCCCTAGGTACTTGGGGACAATTTCTTATGGAACGTATCTGTGGCATTGGCCGATTATTGTTTTCTACCAATACGTTGGTGGTGACTTTAGCGACAAGACGCGGGTTCTGGCGATTTTGTTGTCTTTTGGGATGGGTGCC
>JBAUHN010000471.1:0-10166 GCA_049680295.1 Sulfitobacter sp. | reverse complement strand
GCCCAATGATGAGTGCAGAGGAAACGCGCATGGCACCGCTTTACTGTGAAATTGCTAATTTGATAGATACGCGTCTGCGTCTCCGGTTTCAATCACGCCAACAGACTGGCCGCGAAAAACAGCAGCGGGATTATGCCAGTATCCCGGTTAACGCGAAAAAGCTGCAACATTTTGGCCGAATCCGAAATATCCAGACCCCGCAATTGCCACGCCATATGCCAACCCATCGCCCAAGGCCCGCAAAGCGCCAGCACCATGGCCAGAATCGACGCTTGCGGTTGGGCTGAAAAAATCACGGCAATGCCCATCAATCCGACCGTTGCCATCAAAAACCGCCGCAGCCAGCTGCCGGTGCGGTCCCCAAACAACAGGGCTGTGGATTTGACCCCGATCAATGCGTCGTCGTCTGCATCCTGATGGGCATAAATCGTGTCATAAAACAGCGTCCACGCGATCCCGGCGAGGTATAGCACAACCGCAGGCGCATCCAATTGGCCGGTGTGCGCCGTCCAGACCAGCAAAGCCCCCCAGTTGAATGCCAGCCCCAAAAACACCTGCGGCCACCAGGTAAAGCGTTTGGCGAAAGGGTAAATCGTCACCAAAAGCAGGGACAGTACCCCTAGCGATATCGCGGCGCGGTTGAAGGTCAGCAAGATTGCCAGCGCCAGCAATGCCTGCGCACACATCCAGATCACGGCTGCAAGGACGCTGACCTGCCCTGATGGGATCGGACGCGACCGTGTGCGTTCAACCCGGCCATCAATGTGTCGGTCGGTGATGTCGTTCCACGTGCATCCCGCCCCGCGCATCAAAAAGGCACCTATGGCGCAGCCAATCGCGATCCACAGGTCGAACCATTGTGGGGATTGATCATAAAGTATTGCCAGAGCCAGGCCCCACCAGCAGGGCAGCAGCAGCAGCCATGTGCCGATGGGCCGGTCAACCCGGCTTAGCCGCAGATAGGGGCGTGTCGCGGCAGGAGCCAGCCTGTCCACCCAATTGCCTTTGATGGCATCAGCCACTTGCCCATCTGGTGTTGGCGCATCACCTTGCATATGTAACAGCCTATGAGTGTCAAAATCAGACTGTATGTAGATCAGCCATTGGGCCAAGGGCAATCGGTTCCTTTGACCCGTGAACAGGCGCATTACCTGTTTGGCGTGATGCGCCAACCCGTCGGCGCGCCGATCTTGCTGTTTAACGGGCAAAGCGGCGAATGGTTGGCGCAGGTAACACAGGCGGGCAAACGCGGCGGTGAGTTGCAGGTGGAACGTCAGACACGTGATCTGCAAATGCCGCCCGATCTGTGGCTGATGTTCGCCCCGATCAAAAAGGCGCGCACGGATTTTATTGTCGAAAAAGCTGCCGAAATGGGGGCCAAACGGATCATGCCGGTGCAAACAGAATTCACCAACGCTGGCCGCATTCAAAAAGATCGCTTGCAGGCCCACGCGATTGAAGCGACAGAGCAATGCGGCGGGACTTTCGTGCCCGAGGTCGCTGATCTGGTTCGGTTTGACCGTTTGCTGGATCAATGGGACCCGTCCCGCCAGATCATGTTTTGCGACGAAGCTTTGGCAGGCGACAGCGGTGTCTTGCCGCAGATACTGGGCCCGTGGGCCATTCTGATCGGGCCTGAGGGTGGTTTTTCTGATCGCGAACGATCCCGTTTGCGCCGGTTGGACCCTGCCCATGCGGTGACGTTGGGTCCGCGTATTTTGCGTGCAGACACGGCCGCCGTGGCCGCCATGACCCTGTGGCAGACCGCATTGGGGGATTGGTGATGGGTTTTTTCCGCCCCGAGGCACTGGCCGCCCTGTTGCGTTGGCGCGAGGCGCTTGTGGGCGCGGCATTGGCACTTTTGGGTCTGTGGTGGATCGCGGGGCCGGGGCAATTGCTGTCGATCCCCGGTGCGGCATTGATGCTGGCTGGGGGCGCATTGATCTGGATCGGCACTCAGCGCGCCCGGTTTCGCAACAAGGGCGGCGGCGCGGGTGCGGTTCAGGTGGACGAAGGTCAGGTGATATACTTTGGCCCGATGACCGGCGGCGCCGTGGCCTTGCGCGAACTTGAGCGCCTGACGCTGGACCGATCACAATATCCCGGCCATTGGCGGCTGGATCAACCCGGAACGCCCGCGTTGCTTATTCCGGTGAATGCAGAAGGCTCGGACGCGCTTTTTGACGCTTTTGCGACATTGCCGGGGCTGCGCACCGAACGGATGCTTGCCGAATTGCGCATGAGCGCGGATCGCTCGATTGTGATCTGGCAAAAGCGTCCCATGCAGGTTGATCAAAAATGGCTGCATTGACACCCCGGTGGTTTAACTCCATCCCTTTTTGAAACCAAACCCGTGAACGGAGCTTTCCTGATGTCTATTCCTCAATCCGGCGGTGGCCCAATTGAACATCACGATCAGCTGGCACAATATCTGGCCGACGGCTGCAAGCCTAAATCGGACTGGCGTATCGGCACCGAGCACGAAAAATTCGGCTATTGCAAAGACACGCTGAAACCCTTGCCCTACGAGGGCGCGCGTTCAATCCGCACCATGCTCGAAGGTCTGCGCGACATGCACAATTGGGCACCTGTGCAAGAGGGCGGCAAGATCGTTGGCCTCGAAAAGGACGGTGCCAATGTCAGTCTGGAACCCGGCGGGCAGCTGGAATTGTCAGGTGCCCCGCTTGAGACCATTCACGAGACTTGTGACGAGGTGAACACCCATCTGCGCGAGGTCAAAGAGGTCGCGGACAAGATCGGTGCAGGCTTTATCGGTCTGGGGGCGGCACCGATCTGGACGCATGAGCAAATGGACCTGATGCCCAAGGGTCGCTACAAACTAATGAACGACTATATGACCAAAGTTGGCACCATGGGGCGGGTGATGATGCGGCGCACCTGCACGGTGCAGGTCAATCTCGATTTCGGGTCCGAGGTGGACATGGTTCAAAAACTGCGCGTCGCATTTGCATTGCAGCCTGTGGCCACGGCACTTTTCGCCAGTTCGCCATTTTTCGAAGGTCAGCCCAATGGCCACAAAAGCTGGCGTTCGCGGGTTTGGCGTGATCTGGACGCTGACCGCACCGGTATGTTGCCATTTGTGTTTGAAGACGGGTTCGGCTTTGAACGCTGGGTGCAATATGCGCTCGATGTGCCGATGTATTTTGTCTATCGCGATGGCAAATACATCGATGCGCTGGGGTTGTCGTTTCGGGATTTCATGAAAGGTGAATTGTCAGCGCTTCCGGGCGAGATGCCAACGCTCAGCGATTGGGCGGATCACCTGACGACCGCATTCCCCGAGGCGCGGATCAAGAAATATATGGAAATGCGCGGGGCTGATGGCGGCCCGTGGCGGCGTCTGTGCGCGCTACCTGCGTTCTGGGTTGGACTGATGTATGATCAGGCGTCACTGGATGGTGCTTGGGATCTGGTCAAAGACTGGGACGCGGAAACGCGGGACGCATTGCGGGCTGCGGCCTCCAAGGACGGTTTGCAGGCGCAGGTCGGCAAGATCAAAATGCACGATCTGGCGCGAGAAGCTGTCGCCCTAAGCCACGCAGGTCTGAAGGCGCGGGCACGTGCGGGTGCAGGTGGTTTGATTCCGGACGAGACTCATTTCCTGAATGCGCTGCACGAAAGCATCGACAGCGGCAAAACCTTGGCCGATGAATTGCTGGACCATTACAATGGCGATTGGAACGGCGACCTCAGCAAGATTTACGGCGCCTATTCCTACTAGCGTCGGAACCCTTATCCGTCCGCCCTATTTCTTTTGGCCAATCCTGGGTTCTGTACCCGCTTTGATGCGGCTTAGGTTGCCCCGGTGACGCCACAAGATCAGCAGCGTCAGGATTGCTGTCATCACCAGCCCTGATCCGTTGCCCGTCAGGATGACGATCAGGGTGGAACAGCTTGCTGCCAGAACCGCCCCCATGGATGAGATGCGAAAGATCAATGCGCCCACCAGCCATGTCAGACAACAGGCCAGACCCGCAATCCAGCTAAAGGCCAGCATGATGCCAAGGAACGTGGCAACGCCTTTGCCGCCTTTGAACCTTAGCCAGATCGGGTAGCAATGTCCGAACATGGCCATAAGCCCGGCAATCTGTGCGGTGTCTTCGCCGCCGAGATAGCGGCCCAGAAAAACTGCCAATGCGCCTTTGCCGCCATCCAGCAACAATGTCAAAGCTGCCGCAGTTTTGTTGCCAGTGCGCAAGACATTGGTGGCACCGATGTTGCCTGACCCGATGTCGCGCAGGTTTCCCAGCCCCATCGCCTGTGTGATGATCACCCCAAACGGAACCGATCCGATGAGATAACCCAGGATCGCCCAAAGCAGGATAATGGCGGCGGAATGTTCAATGACGGGCATCAGGTTCTTTCAAATACGCGGCGTCCTGCCACAAATGTTGCCAGCACCTTACCCTGCATCCGTGTCCCGTCAAATGGCGTGTTGCCCGATTTTGAGCGCAGTGTGGCACGGTCCATCACAAAGGGCGCGTCCGCATCAAAAAGAACCAGATCGGCAGGCGCGCCTATTGACAACCGACCTGCATCCAACCCCAGCCGATTGGCCGGGTTCAGTGACATTGCACGCCATAGCGTTGGCAAATCTACCAAACCGGCATGGAAAAGCCGCATTGCAGCAGGCAATAGCGTCTCAAGTGCCACCGCCCCACTGGCGGCCTCTTCAAAGGGCAGGCGCTTGCTTTCTTCGTCCTGTGGTGTGTGCATGGAACTGATCACGTCGATCAGCCCGTCTGATACAGCTTGTGCAATCGCCAACCGGTCCTCTTCGTCGCGCAGGGGCGGTTTGAGTTTGAAAAACGTCCGGTAATCCGCAACATCAAGCGCATTCAGCGTCAGATGGTGGATCGACGTGCCGGCCGTGATATCCAGCCGGTTGGCCTTGGCGCGTGCAAGGGCGGGCAGGGCGCGGGCGGTGGTGATCTGGTCTGCATGATAGCGCGCGCCTGTCATCTCGATCAGGGCGATGTCGCGGTCCAGTCCCATCCGTTCTGCCATCGGCGACACGGCGGGCAAGGCGCGCAATGAGGCAAATTTGCCCGAGGTTGCGGCAGCCCCATGGCTTAGCACCGGTTCTTGCGGATGCGCGATGACCAGCGCGCCCAGACTGCGCGCATAGGTCAGCGCACGGGTAAAGACTTTGGTGTCGGTGACAACCCGGTCACAATCAGTAAAGGCAACGGCGCCCGCATCCATCAGAAAGCCTATTTCCGTCATCTCGCGGCCCTCGCGGCCTTTGGTCAGCGCGGCCATGGCAAGCACATTAACTGGGGCTGCCTCGTTCGCCCGACGGGTGACGAATTCGACAACCTCGGGGCTGTCGATGGCTGGCGTGGTGTCTGGGCGCGTCACCATTGTCGTCACACCACCCGCCGCCGCCGCCAACCCGGCTGAGCGGTAGCTTTCCTTGTGCCGCTCACCGGGTTCGCACACTTTGACACCCAGATCGACGATGCCGGGAGCAAGGTATTTTCCGTGGCAGTCAATCACTGTCCCCAGGGGGACATCGTTTTGATTTTGCTGCGCACTTTCAGGGAATATGTCGTTAATCAGACCGTCTTTGACGCTTATTCCGCCCATGGAAACGGTGCCCAGTTCCGGGTCGATCAAACGGGCGTTGACGAAAGTGAGCGTGCTCATGCCGGGGGGTTCCTGAATATATTACTGATAAGTGTCACGCGCCGATCCATATCATCAAACCGACCACTCCAAAGGCGACCAGCAGTGCGATCATGGCGACGCGCCCGGACATTTTGGGATCTTTCGGATCGGTCATCGCATGCTCCTGAGGGATGGGAATAGATCAATCAAGCAGCCACCATATCAATAGGACCAGACCGGTGATCAGACCAATCACCACCATGGCGCTACCCGCAGGACCGCGCGGGGCAACGGGCGGCGTCAGCCCACCTGTGCCGGTGAAGGGTTTGGCGCTTTCTGCCGCAATCGGGCGGGCGCTCTGATCTGCTCTGGCCTCGGCATAGGTGCCGATCAGCGTGACGTCCGGCCCTGCATCCAGGGTCATTTCCGCACCACCAAAGCTGTCGGAAAACAGCAGCAAAACGTAGCCTTCGATCGCGCTCAGCCGTGCGCGGTCGGGGTCGATTTGGGCGCTGTCCACAGCATACCCATCATGAAGATATCCGGCCAGCCCCAGCTCTGTCAGGTCCGATACGGCAAAGATTTCAGCGCTTTTGGTGTTGAGATGGGGCGCATTTAACAGATCGCGTGCGACATCGGGCATCGGGCGGGATTGCAGGGCGTGATCCATGTCACCTGCCGGGCGGTTGACCGCAAATACCCGGATCGCACCGACCTCTTTGGCCGGAATATGCAGTGGCATCTTCATCCGGCACCGTCCCGTTCCGCCAACAGGTTCTTGGCCAATAACTCCATCGCGGCCATTCGGACAGCCACACCCATCTCGACCTGATCCTGAATGACGCTGCGGTTGATGTCGTCGGCCAAGGTGCCGTCAATCTCGACGCCCCGATTCATCGGGCCGGGGTGCATGACGATGGCGTCAGGTTTGGCGTGGCGCAGTTTGGCCGCATCTAATCCGAAACGGTGGTAATATTCCCGCTCGGAGGGGATAAATCCGCCGTCCATCCGTTCCTTTTGCAGGCGCAGCATCATCACGACGTCGACGTCCTGCAGCCCTTCGGCCATGTCGTCGAACACCTCGACCCCGAATTCGGAAATGCCCGCGGGCATCAAGGTCGGCGGACCGATCAGGCGCAGGCGGTTTTCCATCTTGCCCAGCAGCATGATGTTGGACCGCGCCACCCGACTATGGGCAATATCACCGCAAATCGCAATCGACAGACGGTGCAAACGGCCCTTGGCGCGCCGTATCGTCAGCGCGTCCAGCAAGGCCTGGGTTGGGTGTTCGTGGCGTCCGTCGCCCGCATTCAGCACGGCGCAATTGACCTTTTGTGCCAGCAAATCCACTGCACCTGATTGCGGGTGCCGCACAACCAGCAGATCAGGGTGCATCGCGTTCAGGGTCAGCGCCGTGTCAATCAGGGTTTCGCCCTTTTTGATTGAACTGGCCTGCATCGCCATATTCATCACATCCGCGCCCAGTCGTTTGCCTGCAATCTCGAAACTGGCCTGCGTGCGGGTGGAATTTTCAAAAAACATGTTGATCTGCGTCAGACCAGCCAGCACGTCGTTATGCTTGTTCGGCTGGCGGTTCAGATCCACATAGCTGTCTGCCAGATCAAGCAAGGTCGTGATCTCATCGGGGCGCAGATGTTCTATTCCAAGAAGATGACGGTGGGGAAAGGTCATGGGCGGGCAACCTATGTCAATTTTTGCTCTTATAGGGATGTGGTGCGGACCCGGCAAGGTCGCTGATTGATGCAATTACCGGTGCAAGAGCAGTTCAGTTCGTCTGTGGGCCGCAGTAAGATGCGCAAATGGAATCATCTGAGTTTCACGCATCACTCGCACTTTTGAACTGGCAGGTTGAGCTGGGCGTCACTGATGCCATCTGTGATGCACCGGTCAACAGGTATGACATCCCTGCGACAGTTGCAAAACCTGCGCCCCCAGCGGCAAAGAAAAGCACCGGCCCGAAGGCCAAGCCCGATATCGACGTTGTAGCCGAGGCCAAACGGATGGCGGATGCGGCAAACGATCTTGAAGGCCTGCGCGCTGCAATCGCAGCCTATCCGCATTGCGACCTGAAGCAGGGCGCACGCAATCTGGTGTTTTCGGATGGGGTGCCGTCTGCGCGGGTCATGATTATCGGCGAAGCACCGGGCCGCGACGAAGACCGCGAAGGGCGGCCTTTTGTCGGGACTGCAGGTCAGTTGTTGGACCGGATGCTGAGCGCCATTCACATGGGGCGCGACCACAAGGATGCGCCGGTCTACATCACCAATGTTCTGCCATGGCGGCCGCCGCAAAACCGTGAGCCGAAGCCCGAAGAGATCGCAATGATGCTGCCGTTTTTGTCGCGACACATCGCCCTGATCAAACCTGAGGTTCTGGTGCTGATGGGCAATGTCAGCTGTCAGGCGATGCTTGGAAAACGCGGGATCACCCGGTTGCGCGGGCAATGGACGCAAAGTCAGGGCCTTGCGGTGTTGCCGATGTTCCATCCCGCATATCTGTTGCGCACCGCCGGCGCCAAGCGTGAAGCATGGGCCGATTTGCTAAGCTTGCGGGCGCGGTTGCGCGATGGTTGATCCGTTGTCGTTGCTGGCGTTTATCCCCGCAGTTCTTGCGCTGCGGCTGGCCCTATTGCAAAGGACGTGATGTGACATGAACGATACTCAGAAAAGCCGCGCGTTTATTCCGGTCAGGATTGCGGTGTTGACTGTGTCCGACACGCGCGGGCTGGATCAGGACCGTTCGGGCGATGTGCTGGCGGGGCGCATTTCTGAGGGTGGGCACGTATTGGCAGATCGCAAGATTTTGCCCGATGAGCGCGCCGAGATTTCTGCGCAATTGCGCAGCTGGTGCAATGATAGCGATGTCGACGTGGTGATCAGTACCGGTGGCACCGGCCTGACCGGGCGCGATGTGACGGTCGAAGCGCACCGCGATGTCTATGAAAAAGAGATCGACGCCTTTGGCACGGTATTCACCATTGTCAGCATGCAAAAGATCGGCACCAGTGCCGTCCAAAGCCGCGCAACGGGTGGGGTTTGCAATGGCACATATCTATTTGCCTTGCCCGGCAGCCCCGGCGCCTGCAAGGATGCATGGGATGAAATTCTTGGCCGGCAACTCGATTATCGGCACAAACCGTGCAATTTTGTCGAGATTTTGCCCAGATTAGATGAACATCAGCGACGGAAATAGCCCGGTCAGCCGTAATACGGTTGTGACTTGGCAAATTCACTGTACCAGCTAGGTTAATATCTACGCAGCGGATTGCGTATGAAGGGTTTGATGTAAATGCGGTTTTTGCGCCAAAGCATGATTGGTCTGTTCCTGACGGCTGTGACGCTGGGGCTGTTGCTATATGCGGGTCAATTGATCGGATCAGCGCTTCAGGATCGGATGGCGCGCGATACCAAAGCGCCGCCCGTCCGCGAACGCGTCTTTGCGGTGAATGTGATCATGGCCGAGGCGTCAAATCAAACGCCCGTTTTGGAAGCCTTTGGCGAGGTTCAATCCCGCCGCACTCTGGAGTTGCGCGCCGCAACCGGTGGCCGCGTGATTGAACTGGCGCCGGGTTTTGAGGACGGTAGCACGGTGACCAAAGGTCAGGTTTTGGTGCGGATCGATCCGGCCGGCATGCAGGCGGAGGTTGATCGCTTGAAAAGCGATCTTGCCGACGCCGAGGCAGAGGGCCGCGATGCAAACCGCAGCGTTATTCTGGCGCGCGACGAAGAAGTCGCAGCACAAGAACAATCCGAAATTCGTGAACGTGCCTTTCGGCGTCAGGTGGATTTGACCGCACGCGGTGTTGGCACAGCAGCAGCGGTCGAAACTGCGGAACTGGCCGCGGCGTCTGCCCGTCAGGCGGTGCTGTCGCGACGTCTGGCTGTCACGCAATCTGAGGCCCGCATTGATCAGGCGGCAACCCGCGTGACCCGATCAAAAATTGCGCTGGCCGAGGCTGAACGGCAACTTGCAGACACCATATTGCGCGCCCCTTTTGACGGAACCCTAAGTGCGACATCCGTGGTCGAGGGGCGTTTGGTGTCGCCCAATGAACGGGTGGCGGAATTGATTGATCCTGACGATCTTGAGGTCTCATTCCGTGTATCCACGGCGCAATATGCGCGGCTTTTGGATGGGGCGGGTAAACTGCTGAAAGCGGATGTTACGGCAAATCTGGATGTGACCGGCATTGACCTGACCGCCAGGGGACAGATCAGCCGCGCCAGTGCTGCCGCTGGAACTGGGCAGACCGGACGTTTGGTCTTTGCCAGGCTGACCAGTGCACCGGGGTTCAAGCCCGGCGATTTCGTGACTGTCCGCGTGTCCGAACCCGAATTGCAGAATGTGGTGCGCCTGCCTGCCTCGGCGCTGGATGCATCTGGTGTGGTGCTGGTGATGGACGAAGGCGACCGGCTGGCGGCTATCGACGTGACTTTGCTGCGCCGACAGGGGGATGATATTTTAGTCTCAGACGATCGCCTCGCGGGCCGCGAAGTTGTGGTCGCCAGATCGCC
>JBAUHN010000470.1:0-21744 GCA_049680295.1 Sulfitobacter sp. | reverse complement strand
CCCGTTGCTCTTCGCGCGCCAGTCGCATCGCCTCGCGCAGCATCATCGCGGCATCTGCGCCATTCGAGGGGCAGGCGACAATCAATCCCGGAATGTCGCGCAACACTGCCAAAGAATTGTCATTATGAAAATGCCCGCCAAAGCCTTTCTGATACCCCAGCCCGGCAATCCGCAATACCATTGGATTGGTGAATTGCCCGCCCGAGAAAAACGGCAAGGTCGCCGCCTCACCGCGCAACTGATCTTCGGCGTTGTGCAGATAAGCCAGAAACTGGATTTCCGGCATCGGGATAAACCCGTTTTGACCCAGCCCGATGGCCAGCCCCAGAATGCTTTGCTCATCCAGCAACGTATCAATCATCCGGTCCGGACCGAACCGTTGCGCCAGCCGTTGCGTCACCCCGTAGACACCGCCCTTGCGGCCCACGTCTTCGCCCATCATCACAATCTCGGAATGCGCCAGCATCAGATCGGTTAGCGCCCAGTTGATGATCTTGCTCATCGGTTGCGGCGTGTTCATTGCTTTGATATCGGCGCCAAATGCGGCCGCACGCGCCTGATCTGTCGGCCCGTTGCTGGGCTGGCACTTGCGTTTTGGCGGTACAATGCTGGCCATCACGTCGCTGGCCGTTTGCAACCTTGGCCGCGACACAACCTGATCCGCAATCCGGGTCACCCGTGCACAGGTTTCTTGGTAAATCTCCAACGCATCCTGTCGCGATAAAGCCCCCGCCGCGTCCAGCAACCGCACCGAATGCAGCAGCGGATCATTCGCCTCTTCTGCCTCTACATGGGCGCGGGGCAGGTAGGTCGTCGGCAAATCAGCGCCCGCATGCCCATATAGGCGTACCATCGTCAGATGCAGGAATGCAGGTTTACGTTGGCTGCGGACATAGGCCGCCGCTTGGCCTGCGACCGTTGCGGTATCGTACATATCCAACCCATTGGCACTGAAATACCGAACCCCCGGCCGATGCGCCATCGAGGCTGCAATCCAGCCTTTGGGTGTCTGCGTCGATATTCCAATGCCATTGTCCTCGCAGACAAACAGCAGCGGCAGTGGCACTGATTGCACGCAGGCCCATCCCGCCGCATTGATGGCCCCCTGCGCCGTGGAATGATTGGCCGAGGCATCCCCAAACGAACACATCGCCAGCGCGTCACGCGGCAATTGGCGGTGCTCCGGCGGATTGCGCCGCGCCAGCCCGATGGCATAGGCCGCCCCAACCGCTTTGGGCAAATGGCTGGCAATGGTCGAGGTTTGCGGCGGGATCATCAGCGCCTTTGACCCCAGAACCTTATGCCGCCCGCCCGAAATCGGATCCTCGGTCGAACAGGCGAAACTTAGCGCCATATCCCAGGCAATATTTTGCCCCGGCACCTGATCCGCCCGCGCGACTTGAAACGCCCCGTCGCGGTAGTGCAAGAACGCAATGTCCGTTGGACGCAAAGCATGGGCAACTGCCGCCATACCTTCATGACCTGATGATCCGATGGTGTAATAACCTTGCCCCGCTTTTTGCATCATACGGCTAGCCCGATCCAGCGCCCGGCTGACGCATTGCGCACGAAACAAACTCACCGCCGATACTTCCGTCAACGCCCCATTGGGCGCAGCCCCTACGGGTAAGTCGCCGGCTTTCACGCGGGTCAGAAAATTTTCGTGAACGATTTCGGCGCGGTCCATGATCCATCCGTCCTGTGTCAGACAAGGGCCACCATGCAGAACCCTGCGGCGATGTTCTAGCGCAAAACGACCCTTGTTCTGTGCGCAAAGGTAGACCAACATGCCGCTCAATCGCTTTTCACGGAGACGGACATGAAATTTACCAAATCACTCAGCGCCGCATTGGCCCTGACCATCGCCCTTGCAACCCCGGCACTGGCACAAACGCGGATCACATATAAGTCCGCCAAGGCCAGTTCGTCCTATTACCAGATGGGTGTGCAAATTGCCGAAGCGATGAAGTTTGGCACCGATGGCGCCGTCAGTGTCACGGTTGAGGAAAGCCAGGGATCGGTGCAAAATGTCATGGAAGTCCGCGCGCGTGGTGGGGACTATGTCTTTACCACCCCCCCTGCCTTGGTCGGGCTGGCGCAAGGCGGCAAAGCCATGTTCGAAGGCAAAACCGATCCCGCTTTTGATGAGATCCGCGCGTTATTTCCAATTCCATCCCTGACCATGCATTTTGTCATGTCCACAGACAGCGGTGTGACTTCTTTTGATCAGTTGGAGGGCAAAACCATATTGCTTGGCAGCGGTTCATTCGGGGCCAAGGAAGGGGCAAAATATCTTGGGCTATTTGGCCTGGAGGGCAAGGTGACGCTTTCTGATTCCGAATTGTCGAATGCAGTGTCGGCCTTGAAAAACGGCCAGATTGATGGGTTCGTCACGGCCGGATCCTACCCCGCTCCCAATGTGATCGAGGCCGCGGCTTCGACCGGTGTGAACGTCCTGTCGATGACCGACGATCAGGTCACACAGACCAAACGCACAAGGTTGGTAATCCCGGCCGGCACCTATGCGGGTCAGGACGGTGACATCACCACAACATCCCTGCCGGTGGTCGCCTATTCTACGTCCAAAATGGACGATGACACCGCTTATCTGTTGACCAAAACCTACTGGAGCATGAAGGACAAGCTGGGCCGCGATACCAAATGGTGGGATGGTGTGACCCCGGACATGCTGGCCAACATCACAACCAAAATCCACCCCGGAGCGATCCGGTATTACACTGAAATCGGGCTGGAACTGACCGACACGCAGATGTAAATGTCGCCGCGCCATTTCTGGATAACGATGGGCGCATTAACTTGCGCCTTTCATCTGGGGCTTATCTTTTCCGGGCTGGTGCCCAATCTGGTCGCCCGGCCTTTGCACATGGCGCTGATCCTGCCTTGGGTTTTCGTCTACACCGCCAAGTCGCGTAGGGCGGTGCTTTCGGGCGGCATCATTGCAGCAATCGGTATCGTCAGCTGCCTGTGGATCGCGGTCCACAACGCGTCGTTGCGAAACCAATATGGCTTTCTCGAAGGCAACGGCCAAATTGTTCTGGGTTTTGCATTGCTGCTGATCGCGATGGAGGCCGCACGCCGGATGATCGGCTGGCCCTTGCCCTTCGTCGCAGGATTGTCGCTACTTTATGGCCTGTTTGGTCAATACATCCCCGGCGCTTTTGGCCATTCCGGCACACCGCTGGCCAGTTTTCTGGGTACACTCACCATTGCCGAAGGCGGGCTTTGGGGCAGCCTGACCGGCGTATCCGTCGGCGTTGTCGCGATTTTCGTGATATTCGGCGCAATCCTGAACGCGGGCGAGGCAGGCCAGGGCTTTATGAATGTCGCGGCAGCAGCAGCCGGTCGATTGAACGGTGGAGCTGCCAAAGTGTCGGTGTTGTCCTCGGCGCTTTTTGGATCAATCTCGGGCTCTGCCTCGGCCAATGTTGCGTCAACCGGGGCGATTACCCTGCCCGCAATGACCAAACTGGGATACCCCAAACGTCTGTCCGCCGCGGTCGAGGCCGTGGCCTCATCGGGTGGGCAAATCATGCCACCACTGATGGGCGCCGGTGCCTTTGTGATGGTTGAACTGACCGGCGTGCCCTATAGCCAGATCATGATCGCTGCAATTCTGCCAGCTGTGCTGTATTTTCTGGCCGTCTGGATGGGGATCAACGCCTATGCCAGCCGTTACGCACTGCGTAGCGTTCCCGCAGACCAGCGCCCCGGAAAACGCGATGTGATCATCACATCCGCCTTCTTCATGGTGCCGTTTTCTGTACTTATGATCGCGATGTTTGTCCTTGGCTTTACGCCACAATATTCGGCCGCCTTGGCAATTTTCGCCGGTGCGTTTGCCCTATTTGTCAACGCCAAGCCGCAGATCAACATAGGCCAGGGCCTTACCCGTCTGGCCAATGCAATGATCGCCGCAGGCAGCCAGGTCGCAATGATCGGTGCGATTATCTTATGCGCGTCGATTATCATTGGCGTGCTTGGGATCACCGGATTGGGTGTCAAACTGACCTCACTAATCCTGTCAGGGTCCGGCGGATTGCTTTGGCCATCGCTGTTGCTGACGGCACTTGCCTGCCTGCTGTTGGGGATGGAGGTGCCAACCACCGCCGCTTACGTCATTTGCGTGTCCGTCGCAGGCCCCGCGCTGATCCAATTGGGGTTGGAGCCTTTACAGGCGCATCTGTTTGTCTTTTGGTTTGCACTGCTGTCCACCATCACCCCACCGGTTTGCGGCGCGGTATTCATCGCCGCCGGAATGGTCGGTGAAAACTGGTTAAAGGTCGCGCTGACCGCGATGGCACTTGGGGTCGGACTGTACCTGATCCCGCTGGGCATGATCGCCAATGATCGCCTGATCAGGCTTGGGTCTGAACCGGTGATGGCGCTATTTGCCTTTGTACGGCTTGCGATCGGGCTAACGCTAATATCACACGGGCTGATCGGGCGCAGTGGCCTGTGGCGTCAAACCATCCTCACCGCCCTCGGGCTGATTTGCTTTTTCGCTGGTATCTGGATTTGAAGGCCCGCAAACATATTGACCTACAGATTGGACAAACCCATGACCACCTTCGCCCTGCACAACTATTTTCGGTCCTCAACATCGGTTCGGGTTCGCGCAGCGCTGAACCTGAAAGGGCTTAGCTATGACTATATTCCGCTGTCATTGCTGGCGGGCGAACAGGCCTCGCCGGAACATCTGGCGCTGAACCCTTCAGGACTGGTGCCAACGCTGGTCACACCCCAAGGCCCGCTGCCACAATCGCTGGCGATCCTTGAATGGCTGGATGAAACCCACCCTGAACCACCGCTTTTGCCTGCAGATACATGGGGCCGCGCGCGCGTGCGCAGCCTTGCCCATATCGTGGCGCTGGACATTCATCCGGTCAACAACCTGCGCATCCTGCAACATCTTGAGACTGAATTTGGCGCCGATGCCCAAGCCAAGGCGACATGGTTCCGCAAATGGGCAAATGCCGGAATGGCTGCCCTTGAAACCCGATTGGCGTCTGAGCCTGAAACCGGGCAGTTTTGTCACGGCGACACACCTGGCCTGGCCGATCTGTGCCTGTATGCGCAGGTCATCAACAATGCGCGCTTTGATGTGGGCCTGGACACCTATCCCACAATCGCGCGCATCCACGACGCCTGCATGGCCCTGCCCGCCTTTGAGCGCGCCATCCCGGCCCATCAGCCAGACGCGGTTTAAACGCTCAGCGTGGCCTGCACGGCGCGGTCCCAAACCGCGACACGTGCGGCGCGGGTGGCATCATCCATCGCAGGCTCAAACCGTGCACCCTGCGCCCATTTATCGGCAAATCCAGCCATATCCGGATAGATGCCTGCCCGCATTCCGGCCAGCCACGCGGCACCAAGGGCGGTGGTTTCAACCCCGGCAGGGCGGTCCACTGGCGCGCCAAGAATATCCGACAGGAATTGCATCGCCCAATCATTCGCACTTAGCCCGCCATCGACGCGCAACACCGCGTCGTCTGCATCCGGCCAATCCGCGCGCATCGCATTCAACAAATCGCGGGTTTGAAACCCGATGCTTTCAAGCGCCGCACGCGCCATTTCCGCCGGTCCCGTATCGCGGGTCAGCCCGAATACCGCGCCGCGACAATCGGCATTCCAATAGGGTGCGCCAAGGCCGGTGAACGCAGGCACCATAGTCACGCCGCCCTTGCCGTCTTTCGCCATCGCTTCGGTCTGCGCCGCCTTTTCAATCAAACCCAACCCATCGCGTAGCCATTGCACAACGGCACCTGCGACAAAGATCGACCCTTCTATGGCATAGGTCGGCACCCCGTCGAATTGATAGGCCACCGTCGTTAACAGCCGGTTGTTTGAGACTACCGGCGCGGATCCGGTGTTCAGCAGCGCAAAGCAACCCGTGCCATAGGTCGATTTCAACATGCCGGGCTGGAAACACGCCTGCCCGATGGTCGCCGCCTGCTGATCGCCCGCCACGCCCAGAACCGGGATCGCAGCCCCCAGATGTTCCGGCGCAGTTGTCCCAAAATCCCCCGCACAATCGCGCACCTCAGGCAGCATCTGCATCGGAATATCCAGCAAGGCGCAGATATCCGCGCTCCACCCGCCATCGTGAATATCATACATAAGGGTGCGCGCGGCATTGGTGGCATCCGTGACATGTGCTGCCCGGTTCGTCAGCCGCCAGATCAGAAAACTGTCAACAGTGCCGAACAGCAACTTACCGTCACGTGCCCGCGCGCGCGCATCCGGATATTTGTCCAAGATCCATTTGACCTTGGTGCCACTGAAATAGGGATCAAGCAGCAAACCGGTCTTTGCCGTCACCATCGCCTCATGGCCCTGATCGCGCAGACCCGCGCAAATGTCAGAGGTGCGCCGATCCTGCCAGACAATCGCGTTATGCAACGGCTTACCGGTCTCGGCATCCCAGATCACCGTCGTCTCGCGCTGGTTGGTGATGCCAATGGCCGTCACGTCCGCCGCCGTCAAACCGGCCTTTTCAATCGCTGACTTGCAGGTCGCAAGCACGGTGTCCCACAGGTCTTCGGGGTCGTGTTCAACCCAGCCAGAGTGCGGAAAATGTTGCGGAAATTCCTGCTGTGCGTTGGCAATCGGCACCATGTTTGCATCAAAAACAATCGCCCGCGACGAGGTCGTCCCCTGATCAATGGCAAGAATATAGCTCATGGGAACATCCCTTTTGGTGTCGCATACTGATTGCGCTCACTCAAACAGGGCTTGGCGCGTGGCGCAAGGTTAAGCCGGAGCTGAACCCGCCATTTCCGCGCCAAAGATTGTCCGGGCGTGGTCGCGCAGGTAAATCTGCACCCAAGGTGTATAATGCGACGGTTGTACAGCGACACGGGTCACCAGATCTGAAAACCGCACCCATTCGGTGGCCATCACTTCGTCCGGATTGGGCGTCACAACCAGTTCTTGCGCGATGTCACAGACAAACACATCGACGACTTCATGCTCAATCAGCCCGCCGCCTACCTCTGCGCGGTATTCCAGATTGTGCCGCAGTTCCGGTGACAGCCCTGTAATCCCCAACTCTTCGTTCAAACGCCGATGGGCGCAATCGAGCGACGTCTCATCCCAATCTGGATGGGTGCAGCAGGTATTCGCCCAAAGGCCGGGCGTGTGATATTTTCCCATCGCACGCCGTTGCATCAAAACAGCGTCGCCATGCAGCACGAAAACAGAAACCGCTTTGTGACGCAGGCCTTTGACATGCGCTTCTAGCTTTTCAACGGGGGTCAACGTGCCGTCCACCCATGCGGGAATCAATGTTGTCATGGCCGCCTTTTGCCACCAGATCGGCAAAAAGTGCAAGGTGGTAGCCACCAATCCATGCAGCACCGCCACTCCAAACACGGGGTGATCGCAATTAAGTGACTGTTACCTTTGTGCATTCCACCATATTCTTTGCCCATTAATCCACAGGAGATTCCCGTATGACCCGTCTATTCGCATCCTTGATCGCTGTCAGCTTTGCCGCCGCCCCTGCATTTGCAGACGGCCATTCCACTGGCGACGCGGAAGCTGGTGAAAAAACCTTCAGTAAATGCAAGTCATGCCACATGATCGTGGCCGATGACGGCACAGTCATTGCCAAAGGCGGCAAAACCGGCCCTAATCTTTATGGCGTGATTGGTCGGACCGCAGGCACCGCCGATGGGTTCAAATACGGCGACGATACGGTCGCAGCAGGCGAAGCAGGCCTGGTCTGGGACGAAGCCAATCTGGCCAGCTACCTGCAAGACCCACGTGGTTTCCTGCGCGAGACATTGGACGACAGCAAAGCCAAGTCCAGAATGACGTTCAAACTGAAAAAAGGCGGTGAAGATGTGGCCGCGTACCTGGCGTCCGTCGGACCAGCCGCCGCCAACTGATGGCTTACAGCGTTCTGCGTTTGACTTGAAACGTCACCTATCACCTAACGCGTTGAAATCCTTGATTTCAGGCAGCGTTGGGTGATTCAGGTTTAACGTCGAACGCTTTGACCCTGAATGTCGCCCTGCGCCTTGCTATCGGTGCGGTGCGGCATTCACAGGTTCACATCACACCAACATTGCAACAGATCATCTGGCGCCGGGGTGGCCGCATAGACTGCCCGTGCAATCGCCCGCGACAAACACAGCGACGCCGCATGGCCGATGACGCCCAGATCACGGGTCGGGTTTTCCATCGGCCGCGCAGCAGTTGACAGCGCAAAGACCAGGTCTCCGTCACCGGGCGTGTGGGCCGGCACGGTTGCGCGCCCAATGCCGTCATGTGCGGCGATAGCAACACGCTGACACTGCGCCTTGGTCAATGCCGCATCTGTGGCGACAATCGCAATTGTGGTGTTGGCGCGGTCCGACATCGCGGCCATTTTTCGGCTGGTCAGATCACGGCCCAATCCGTTGGCGGGGTCAGGACCCAAACCGCCAAATTCGCCACCCACTTCGAAAGGGGCTGCATAGAAATGGCGGTCCCCGGGGGTCGTGACTGCACCCAGCGGATTGGCCGCGACCAAAGCGCCGACCATCGTGCCATCATCCAGTTGAAATGACGCGGACCCCAATCCCCCTTTCAGCATCGCGGTCAACGCCCCGGTGCCGGCGCCAACGCTGCCAATACCAAACTCTGGTGTTGCAGTTTCCAGCGCGCGGCGGCCCAAATCACGGTAGGGGTTTTCATCCCATTCCTTCGCCCCGCCATTTAGCAAATCAAACAGGATCGCGCCGGGGACAAGCGGAATAATCGCAGAGCCCAAAACATACCCGCGCCCCATCGCCCGCAGCCCGTCAACCACACCTGAACACGCATCCAAGCCGTAGGCAGACCCCCCCGACAACACCAGCGCATCCACGGCGGCCACCGATTTGTCAGGCGCCAACAGATCGGTTTCACGCGTGCCGGGCGCACCGCCCATGACGTGTACGGATGCGGTGAACGGCTGATCGGCCAGCAACACAGTTGTGCCGGATTTCAACGCCCCATTCTGTGCATTGCCGACCCTAAGGCCCGCCACATCCGTAATCAGATTTCGCGGCCCAGGCGTCAAATGCAACGACCTCCGTCGACTTCCATTGCGACGCCGGTGATCATACTGGCCTCCTCCGAGCAAAGAAAACACGCAGCATTACCCATATCTTCGGGTTGCGAAAAGCGACCCAAGGGAATCGTGGACAGGAACTTGGCGCGAATTTCCGGGGTATCTTCGCCCATAAAGGTTTTCAACAGCGGCGTTTCCCCAGCCACCGGGTTCAGTGCATTGACACGGATGCCATCTGCCGCCAGTTCAACAGCCATGGTTTTGGTCGCAGTGATCATCCAGCCTTTGGACGCGTTGTACCAATTTAACCGCGGTCGTGGCGACACACCCGCCGTCGACGCAATATTCAGGATCGCCCCGGATTTGCGATTTTTCATATGCGGCACCAAGGCGCGGGCCGTCAGGTAAACCGATTTCATGTTGACCTTATAGACACGATCAAAATCGTCCTCTGTGACGTCTTCAAGCGGTTGCGGCATATGGGTGACGCCGGCATTGTTAATCAGGATGTCGACGTGCCCCCAGGCATCCCTTGCAGCCATTGCCATCGCTTGAACCGATGCCCCGTCAGCGACATCAACCTGCTGTGCCATGGCATGATCGCCCATCTGGATTGCAAATTCGCGGGCTGCAACGCCGTTGATATCCGCGATCATCACGCGGCACCCTTCCGAGGTGAATTTACGCACTATCCCGGCACCAAATCCTGATGCACCTCCGGTGACGATAGCGGTTTTTCCTGTCAGTCGCATGAGCTTGCCTCCGTTCTAAATGGTTGTGGGTGGATGCCCCCAGCCTGTGAGGTATCATGCCTTTCGTCAATGGCCGCGTCTTATCTCTTTAGCCATGAAACGCCGCGACGGTTTTGAGTTGCGAAAACCCATAGAGCGCCTCAAAGCCTTTTTCGCGGCCATGACCGGACTTTCCAACCCCGCCAAACGGCAGTTCAACCCCGCCGCCCGCACCGTAGTTGTTGATGAAAACCTGACCGGATTTCAAAGCTTTGGCTAGCCGCATCTGCCGCGCGCCATTGGCGCTCCAAATGCTGGCGACCAGACCATAATCCGTGCTGTTGGCGATGCGAATGGCGTCTTCTTCGGTATCAAAGGGGATCAGCACCTGAACCGGCCCAAAGATTTCATCGCGCGCCAGCGCATGATCGGGCGGCACGTCGGAAAAAAGCGTCGGTCGCACATAGGCCCCGGCGTCCGGCGCATCCACCAGGGTTCCTTGCGCGGCAAGTGTCAGATCCAGACCTTTGGCAATGAACCCTTCGACGATTTGTTTTTGCCGGTCCGATATCAGCGGCCCCAGCGCCAGATCATTCAATGCAGGTCCAACCGTCAATGCACCATAGGCGTCGGCCATCCGGGATCGAACCACATCATAAACCCCGCGCTGCACCAATATACGCGAAGACGCCGAACAAGTCTGCCCGGCATTCTGTATGCCCGCATTAACCAAAAACGGCAAAGCCGAATCAATATCAGCATCGTCAAACACCAGTTGCGGCGACTTGCCACCCAGTTCCAGCGTGACCGGCACAACATTTGCCCCTGCCGCCTGCTGGATCAACGCACCGGTTTTGACAGAGCCGGTAAAACTGATGTGCTGGACGCCCGGATGGCCGGACAGCGCCACACCTGCCTCGGCCCCCAGTCCAGGCACCACGTTCAACGCACCCGCAGGCAACCCCGCATCGACGCAGATTTGTGCAAAGGCAAGGGCAGTCAAACAGGCCTCTTCTGCGGGTTTAAGCACGCAAGCGTTGCCCATCGCCAATGCCGCCCCGACCGAGCGTCCGATGATCTGCATCGGATAATTCCAGGGCACGATGTGGCCGGTTACGCCATGCGGTTCGCGCAACGTATAGACGGTATACCCATTCAGATAGGGGATCGTCGCGCCATGCACCTTATCGGCAGCACCGCCGTAGAATTCCATATAGCGCGCAAGGGCCACCGCATCGGCCCGCGCCTGTGTCAGCGGTTTGCCAACATCGCGCGCCTCAAGATCAGCCAGCGCGTCAACATGATCCAGCACTTTTTGACCAATACGCGTCAGAATACGGCCCCGTTCCAGCGCAGTCATCCGACCCCAGTCACCCTGCAGGGCCGCACCAGCGGCACTGACAGCGGCGTCGATATCTGCGCCGCTTCCGCGTGCGATCTGTGCCAGAGCCGTGCCATCAGACGGATTGATCAAAGGCAGGGTTTCGCCCGATTGCGACGGCACCCATTTGCCACCGATCAGGCACAGCGATGGGTCAAACCATAAGGCGTCAGGCATGGGTCAGGTTCCTTTTCAGGGCATCCAGATCGGGTAATTGCGGGGCCGCGTCGATCAACGATTTCGTGTAGGGATGTTTGGGGTTCGAAAACACATCTTCGGTTGGGCCTTGTTCGACAATCTCACCGGATTTCATCACCAATACGCGGTCGGTAATGGTGCGTACAACACTTAGATCGTGGCTGATAAACAGATACGTCAGATTGTAGGCAGTACACAGATCAACCAGCAAATCAAGGATTTGCGCCCGGACCGAAACATCCAGCGCACTGACCGCTTCGTCAAACAAGATCAGTTCAGGTCGGATGATCAAAGCCCGCGCAATGGCGATACGCTGGCGTTGCCCGCCTGAAAACTCATGAATGAATTTGTTGGCGTCCTCCGGGTGCAGCCCGACAGCCACCAATGCCTCCGATATGGCATCGCGCCGGGCGCCACCTATGGGCGGTGCGTCCAGTAGATGAAAAGGTTCCGTGATCAACCGTTCAACCCGGTGCCGCGGGTTGAAACTGCCAAAGGGGTCCTGAAACACCACCTGCATTTTGCGCCGCACTGCAAGGTTGGGACGGTGATCGGTAAAAACCGGATCGCCAGCCACCGTGATCTGGCCTTGCTGGACTTCCTCCAGCCCCAATATCGCGCGGGTCAGGGTTGATTTGCCGCACCCGCTTTCGCCAACCAGACCCAGACGTTCGCCCTTTTGCAGCGAAAACGATACGTTGTTGACGGCGCGGAATGTACCGGGTTTGCCAAATACAGTTTTGCGCGGCATCCGGTAATCGCGACGGACGGAAGTGACCTGTAACAAGGGTATGGGTTCTGGCGCGATAGGCAGCTCCACGCGATGACCCGAGGCGGCAAACAGCATCTGCGTGTAGGAATGCTGCATGTCGGCCAGCAGATGATCCGTCGGTCCCTGTTCGACAATCTGGCCGTGCCGCATGACGACGATGCGATCAGCCATATCCGCAACCACCGCCAGATCATGGGTGATCATCAACAGCCCCATATCAAAGTCGCGCGCCAATCCGCGCAGCAGGTCAAGGATCTGCGCCTGGGTGGTGACATCCAGCGCCGTTGTCGGCTCATCCGCGATCAGCAATTTGGGGCGCAGCGCGATGGCCATGGCGATCACCACACGCTGGCGCTGCCCGCCTGACAGCTCGTGTGGATAGCGCGACAACGGGAACCGTTCGGTTGGCAGGCCAACCCGGTCCAGAATTTCAGCCGCACGGATGCGGGCCTGATCTGCGGGCATGGCGCCGTGGATCAGAATGGTTTCCGCAACCTGATCGCCGATGGTCTGCACCGGGTTCAGCGCCGTCATCGGTTCCTGAAACACCATGCCGACATCATTGCCGCGCAGGCGGCACATTTCAGGCTCTGATGTCTGGGTCAGGTCTTGGTCCTGCAGCACAATGGCACCCGAGGCCTGCATCCCCTTGGGCAACAACTGCATCACCGCAAGGGCCGTCATGGATTTCCCCGACCCGCTTTCGCCCGTGATCGCAACAATCTGCCCGGCCTCTACATCCAGTGACACATCGCGCAAGATTTGCGTGCCATTAATCTCGACGGTCAGGTTCCGGATCTGTAGCAAACTCATAGCCGCGTCACCCGCAGCCGTGGGTCAAGATAATCGCGCAACCCATCGCCCATCAGGTTCAGACCCAAAACCGTGAGGATAATGGCGCAACCAGGCACCAGCGCCATATGCGGCGCGATGCTGACCAAGGTCTGCGCATCCGCCAGCATACGGCCCCAACTGGGCGTCGGCGGCTGCGCACCCAGACCGACATAGGACAGGCCCGCCTCGGCCAGAATGCCAAGACTGAACTGGATGGTGCCTTGCACAATCAACAGGTTCATCACATTGGGCAGGATATGTTCTGCCGATATGCGCGCCGCCGATTTTCCCGCAACGCGCGCCGCCATGATAAATTCGCGCTGCCACAGCGACAGGGCCGCACCACGGGTGATGCGGGCAAAGACGGGGATGTTGAAAATCCCAATGGCAATGATCGCGTTGACCGCCCCTGCGCCAAAAATCGCGGTGATCAGGATTGCAATCACCAGCGACGGAAAGGCAAAGACCAGATCATTGCCGCGCATAATCAGCTCATCCATCAGGCTGTCCTTGCGCGCCGCAGCCCATAGCCCCAGCGGTACACCCAGCCCCATGCCGATGCCCACAGCAACCAGCGCCACCGCAATAGAGGTGCGCGCACCCACCATGATCATGCTTAGAATATCGCGTCCGAAATGGTCCGTGCCCAACACATGGACACCACCAGGCGCTTGCAGCTTTTGCGGAATATTCATCGCCGCGTGATCAAACGGGGTCCAGACAAATGACAGGGCTGCTGCCAGCAAAACCAGCAGCGACAGCGCAGCCCCGATGATCAGATTGCGCGTCATGCCCGCGACCGCAGGCGCGGGTCAACCGCCGCATATGCCAGATCAACCAAAAAGTTCACCATGATCACAGCGAACACCAGCAACATCACCACACTCTCCACCACAATCAGATCGCGCGCCGAGATCGACTGAAACACCAGCCGCCCTAACCCCGGAAGATAGAAAACCTGTTCAATGATGATTGAGCCTGCCAACAGAAAGGAAAACTGCAAGCCGATGATGGTCAGTACCGGGATCAGCGCATTGCGCAATCCGTGCCGCCACAATGCCTGCCGCGCGCTGAGGCCCTTGGCGCGGGCCGTGCGTATAAAATCCTCGCCCAGGACATCCAATAGCGACGACCGCATCACCCGCGCAAGGATCGCGGCCTGCGGCAAGGCCAGTGAGATCGCAGGCAATGTCAAAGAATGTAGCCCTGCCCAAAATCCTTTGTCCCAGCCCACAAACCCCCCAGCAGAAAACCAGCGAAGATTTATGGCAAAAACCAGCACCATCATCATCGCGAACCAGAAATTCGGGATCGCCACACCCAGTTGCGTAGCCCCCATCACCGAAATATCGCCCAGGCCGCCCCGGCGCGAGGCCGCATAAATTCCGGCAGGAAAGGCGATCAGCGTCGACAACGTCAGCGCGTAGAGCGTCAGCGGTAAAGACACCCACAAGCGCCCGGCAATCATATCCGCAACTGGTGTGCGGTAAGTGTATGAGGTGCCAAAATCACCCGAAATCATACCACCAACCCACGTGGCATAACGCTGCCACTTCGGCACGTCCAACCCCAGTTCGCTGCGCAAAGCCGCCAGCGTTTCGGGCTGCGCATTCAACCCCAGCATAAAGGACGCCGGATCACCGGGTGCAACTTCAATCACAAAGAAGATCACCAGCGAGGCGACGGCCAGACTGATAACCAAAGACACGAACCGTTTGAGCGTGTAGCGCAACATGGGCCGAGACTAGGCGCGGGGTTTGGCGGGGTCCAGAGCGATTATGCCAGTAAGCAAGCTATCGTTAAAGCGGTCGGCCTTGGCGCATTTCGTTTGGTCGCGTTTAGTCAGGTCGATGCGGGTCAGATCGACCACATAGCGCCACGATACATCGCTGTCAGGCGTCCGGTGAAACCCACATTGGCCATAGTCCGGCCTCGCTGTGGCCATAGTTTTTCAGTACCCAGACACGTAATCTAACGGAGCAGAAACCCGCAATGCCAACAGTGAACACCGGATTGGGCGGCCCGACAGGGCACGGCGAATTCAATTTTCTTGCCAGTACACCAGATGCGGGCAACGATGATGATGGGTCAATTGCAGTTGACGTTACGTCGGTGTTTGGTGCCGGTGGGATAGATTTCTTTGGCACGTCCTATACCGATATTTATATCAACACCAATGGCTTGATCACATTCACTGGTCCCGACACGACATACAATGGTTCCAGCCTTGCGTCCTATCCCGAACCTGCGCTGGCGCCGTTCTGGACTGATCATGATTTGACCGGCGGCAACCCTACCGGAAGTAACAATATCTATTGGGATCTTGATACAGTTAACAACACTGTCACAATAACCTGGTTTGGTGTTGAGCCTTATCAAGGCGGCGGTACCAATACATTCCAAGTTGTACTGTCGAGCCTTGGCGGCGGCACTTTTGGTGTCGAGTATATTTACGAAAACATTGGCTTTACCAATGGTTTTGGCGCGCAAGCGCAAGCCGGCGTTACCGACGGCGCTGGCAATGACTTTATTCTGCCTGGTTCGGGGAATGCGTCAGAACTGGCTGATTACGATACAGACAATCTTGACCCTGATAGCCCGGACGGCACCTGGGACCTGTTTATTAATAACGGTACCGTCGTGTGCTTTTTGGAGGGCACGCTAATTGAAACCCAAAATGGCCCCAGACCGGTCCAATGGCTGCGCAAAGGTGATATGATCGCTACTGCAGATAACGGGTTTCAACCGTTGAAAGCTGCATTGAACTCGCGTTTTGTGGCCTGTGATCGCACCCTACCGATCCAGATAAAGGCGCATTGCCTTGATAATGATCAGGACCTGTTTGTATCACCGCAACACCGGATTCTTATTGCCAATTCTATGTGCGAGTTATTCTTTGGTGAACCAGAAGTTTTTGTTGCCGCAAAGCATCTCATCGGCCTGCCGGGCATTCATGCGACGAAAGTGCCGAAAAAGATTTCTTACTACCATCTGCTGCTGGATCGGCATGAAATCATCTATTCAAACGGTCAACCAACCGAAAGCTTTTTTGTAGGGGATATGGCCTTGTTGACCTTGGCCAAAACCCAAAAACTGATGGAACGTGAGATATCGCAATCCAACGCCAAGATTGAAATCGCGCGCCCGACACTGAAATCCTACGAGGCGCGGCTTTTGGTTAGCGCCATGTCAAAAACCGGCATCCCGGATCAACCGCGACTGAATATCAGGGCCAGCGGCGCGTAACCGCGACATCCGCCGATCAAAGCGTTTCCAATTCAACCTGAGACACCAAACATCACTTTTCGCTTTCGACCAAAAGGAAAGGCCGCGAACAAGTGCTTCAAGTATCATTCGTAACGCAAAAGCTGACACCGCAAAAATCAATCGCCATCCACAAAAAAAGCCCCCCAAATGGAGGGCCTTTTCAAAATTTCTGATGCAGCTTACTCAGCCCAGCTGACAGCGGTTAAATCCGTCGCCTGTGTCGGTGCATTGACCCAAAGACCCTGAACACCAGCCTTGGCCACAGACAATGCTGCCAACTGAAACAAATAGCCGTTGACGTAATCCTCTGAGATCATGCGCTGTGCATCGCCCAGCAACTTGCTGCGTTCATCGGGATCGGTTGTCGCGTTCAGCTTTGTCATCAGATCCTGGAATTCCGGATTATCGTACTGGAAATAATAGTCCGGATTGGCATAAATTCCGATGTCCATCGGTTCAGTGTGGCTGACGATGGTCAGGCCAAAATCCTTGCCCTTGAACACGGTTTCCAGCCACTGCGCCCATTCGACGTTGATAATCTCGGCTTTGATGCCGACAGCGGCCAGCTGAGCCGCGATAATCTCGCCGCCGCGCCGTGCGTAGGACGGGGGTGGCAAGTGCAGTGTGGTCTCAAACCCATCAGCAAAGCCAGCCTCGGCCAGCAGCGCCTTGGATTTTTCAGGATCGTAATTGCTGTTTGCTTTCAGATCGACATAGGCCGGATTATGCGGTGCGAAATGTGTGCCAATCGGAGTGCCATAGCCAAACATCGCCCCATCAATGATGGCCTGGCGATCAATGGCATGGGCCACGGCTTCGCGGACCTTGACGTTGTCAAAGGGCGGCATCTTGTTGTTGGTCGACAGGATCGTCTCACCTTCGGTCGAGCCGATGAGAACCTGGAACCGCGGATCGGCTTCAAACTGCGGCAGGTTTTCAGGGGCGGGGAAGCCGGAAAATACGTCAACATCTTCGGCCATCACCGCAGCAAACGCCGCCGTCGGGTCCGAGATGAATTTGAATGTCGCGCGTTCAAGCGTTGCAGCAGGCCCCCAATAAGCCGCATTTCTTTCAATCTCGATCTTGTCGCCCTGGGTCCAGCTGGTGAATTTGAACGCACCGGTGCCAATCGGCAGCTGTTTGATGTTGTCAATCGATTCAGGTGCAACAATCACCGCGTCGCCCCAGGCCAGGTTAAACAGCATATTGCCGTTCGGTTCAGCCAATGTCAGCTGCACGGTCAGCGGATCAATCACCGCAACATCGGTAATGCCGGCATAAAGCGCCTTTTGCGCGTTAGTGCTGTCCTCAGCGCGCGCCCGATCAAGCGAGAATTTCACGTCTTCAGCATTCATGTCAGTGCCATCATGAAACAAGACACCGCTGTGCAGTTTAAACGTATACACCAGCCCGTCGTCCGAAATTTCCCAGGACTGAGCGAGGCCCGGAACAATGGAACCGTCACCCATAAAGCGGGTCAGACCTTCGAACACGTTGGAATAAAGGACGGAATCAATTGCCCCAGCCGCGGCACTTGTCGGATCAAGATGTGGCGGTTCAAGCTGCATCGCGACGACAATGTCGCCTTTAGCCATGGCAGATCCGGCCATCAAAGCCGCCGTGCTGAGACCCATAATTAGCGTGCGAAAATGGAACATTGTCGTCTCCTGGTTCATTCAGGCTGAATGTTAGACAAAAGCACTGTCTGTGGCCAGCCTTTTTGGCCAAATTTGTTTGCCTTTGCCTTGGGTTGGCGTTAGGCACGCGGCTTTATTCAACTTGCGATAGAGGGTCATCATGTCCGTTCTTGGGGTCGATTTTGGCACGTCAAATTCTGCCGCCGGTGTCGCCAGGGATGGCCAGCCGGTTTTGGTCGACATGGACGCAGGCCAGCCGACGTTGCCAACGGCGGTGTTTTTTGATTTTGAGACCCGCAAAATGATCATCGGGCAACCCGCCAATGACGCCTTGCTGGCAGGGGACGAAGGGCGTTACATGCGCGCGCTCAAAAGCCTGCTGGGCACCGGGCTGATGCGCGAGACCCGCAATCTGTTGGGCGAACGGATAGATTTCATCGAGATCACAGCCCGGTTTCTGGCGCAAATCAAATCCCGCGCGGAAACCACAACCGGCCAGACATTTGATCGCGCTTTGTCCGGTCGCCCGGTGATGTTTCACAGCGCCGATCCCGCCCGCAACACACAGGCCGCACTGGATTTGCGCGACGCCTATCTTGCCGCAGGGTTTTCCGATGTGGCGTTTATGAACGAACCCGAAGCCGCAGCACTGGCCAATCGCGACGTGTTGGCCCCGGGTGATCTGGGCCTGATCCTTGATATTGGCGGCGGCACCTCGGATTTCACGCTGTTTCGGCATGGCGCTGACGGCCACGGCATTGATATCCTTGCCAGTCACGGATTGCGCATGGGCGGCACCGACTTTGACCGCCAGCTTAGCATTGCACATGTGATGCCGTTGCTCGGGCGCGGCAGCGCCATTCGGCACGCCTTTGGCAAGGATACGCACAAAGCGCCCAATTCGGTGTTTCAGGACTTGGCGACATGGCAAAAAATCCCGTTCCTTTATGCCCCTGACACAAGGCTTCTGGCCCGCGATCTGTTGAAATATGCAGTGGAACCTGACAAGCTGACGCGCCTTTGCCGGGTGCTGGAGGACGAATTGGGCCACGATCTGGCCTTTGCAGTCGAAACCGGCAAGATCGCGGCAAACGATGCCGCCGCTCAATCGCCAACCATTGATCTGCATGTGTTAGAGACCGCGTTGGCCGTGCCGTTGCCCAGCGCGCTTATGACCGAAACTTTGGCCGGTTTGGCAGGCCAGATTGGTAAGGCTGCCGATGAAACCCTGGCCCGGGCCGGGGTTGAGGCATCAGCTGTGACCCATCTGATTTTTGTCGGTGGCTCCAGCCTGATGTCCGTGGTCGAAGACACCCTGCGCGCGCGCCTGCCTGCGGCCCAGGCCCACCGAGGCGCTGCAATGACCGCGATTGTTGACGGTTTAGCCTTAGGTGCCGCAACGGCGTTTGACTAGGTCTGCGGCACCAAAAGCGTCGCCAAACTGGCCGCCATAACCTTGGCGCTGTCGATCATGTCGTCGATGCCGATGTATTCGTCCGGCTTGTGCGCCAGCTCCAGAATACCCGGCCCATACGCGATGCAGTTTTTCAACCTGCCAATCCGGTCGATGTGTTTTTGATCGTAAGTCCCCGGACTGGCCACATAATCCGGCATCTTGCCCAACACTTCCTGAATGGCGCGGGTCACGGTCTGCACCACGGGCGCATGTTTGTCTGTCATCGACGGCAGGACGCTGTTCAGCTCGGTCAATGTATAGTCAAAATCCGCACGATTGTCGCGCAAACCCTCTAACAGGGCGGTCACTTCGCCGCGCACTTGGTCCAACGGTTCCTCAACCAAAAAGCGACGGTCAATAACAATGCGGCAGCTGTCCGGTACGCAATGGGCGGGTAATCCGGTGAAATCGTCGCTTTGTTCCTTTTGTCCGCCGTGAATGGAATTGATGTTCATCGTCGATTGCCGTGCCCCTTCGGGAACCACAGGCATTTCAGTGTAGCGCGCAGCCATTGCCGGAAACAGCTTATCCTCAAATTCGCCCAGTACGGCCCCCATATGGCGTACTGCGCAATCGCCCAGAAACGGCATCGAGCCATGGGCGATCTCGCCTTTGGTCTCAATCTCGGCCCACCACCCGCCGCGATGGCCCAGGCAGATGCGGTCCTTGTTCAACGGTTCGGGGATGATGACGTGCTGCACCCGCTCGGGGTTGAAATACCCCTGCTCGGCCAGATAGGCGACGCCGCCGTAGCCACCGGATTCTTCGTCCGCTGTGCCGGAAATCTCAATCGCGCCGGCAAAATCGGGGTGGATCTCGATGAACGCCTCAGCGGCAATGATCGACGCCGCAAGCCCGCCTTTCATATCACATGCGCCCCGGCCATAGATCTTACCGTCCGAAATTTCGGCACCGAAAGGATCAAAGGTCCAGCCGGCACCGACCTCGACCACATCCGTGTGGCTGTTGAAATGCACGCATTCGCCCGCATGCTTGCCCGCCTTGCGCGCAATGATATTCCAGCGTGGATAGCGCGTGCTGTCACCGGGAGTGCCGTGCGCGCGGATCAGCTCCGTTTCAAACCCATGCCCCGCCAGCCGCGTGTCCAGATAGTCACAAATCGCGCGATAGTTCTCTCCCGGCGGGTTAAGCGTCGGAATACGGATCAAGTCTTGCGTCAGGGCGATCAGATCATCGCGTTTGGCATCAATGGCGGCAGAAAGTGGGGTGATATCGAACATGTAGGCATTCTGGACGCTCGGCCGGTAAGGGCAAGCGAAATAATGCGGCAGTGATGCGGAAATTTGGATGGGCAGAGCTAAATCAGTCTTCGGCTTTTCCGCTTGAGTGCTTTTAAGCCGCGCTAACAATACTATATATAGAAGCCTAAAGATGGTGCAGGGAGAATTCAATGTCTGAATACACAGGATTAGGCGGGCTGATCATATTGGCCCTGGATGTCTGGGCGATCATTTCAATCATCGGATCACGCGTCAGTACCGGCCGCAAAGTGCTATGGACACTGCTAGTGCTGATCATGCCAATTGTCGGCTTTGTCATTTGGTTCATTATCGGCCCGAAATCAAATTCTGCGGTAACCTGAATTGCACGCAGCGCAGCATTCCGGGTTAAAACTATACGGATCGGCTGCGGTCGCCAGTTTCAAACAGATTGACCAGAACAACCTTGGCCTCATCTCTGCCGGTGTTGCCTTTTTCGCAATGTTGTCGGTGTTTCCCGGCCTCGCCGCGCTGATCGCCATAGTGGCCATTATCGCAGATCCAGCTATCGTTGTTGCCCAGCTTGAACAGATGCGCGGACTGATGCCGGATGACGTCTATGACATACTCAACAACCAAATTGTGGTTTTGGTCAGCACCAGCAGTGACACTTTGGGTTGGGCTGGTGCCTTGTCATTGATCGTCGCGCTCTGGTCTGCACGCGCAGGCGTGGGGGCTATGATCAACGGGTTGAACGCGGTTTACCGCCAACGCAACCGCCCCGGCGTGCGTCATTACCTGCGCGCCTTTGCACTGACGCTGGCACTGATTGGCGTCGGGATCGTGGCGGTGCTGACGGTGATCGTTGCACCAATCGCACTGGCGTTTATCCCATGGGGATGGGGTGCCCGCGCCATCGCTGATCTGGTCCGGTGGAGCATTGCACTAGGCGTGATCCTGGGCGGCATCGGCGTGCTTTACCGCTTTGGCCCGAACCGCAGGGCAACACGGGCCGGATGGCTGTCACCCGGCGCATTTCTGGCCGCCTTGTGCTGGGCGCTGATGTCGATCGGGTTTTCTTTCTACGTGGCAAACTTTGGTAACTATAACGAAGTTTACGGATCAATCGGCGCGGTCATCGCGATGCTGATCTGGTTGTGGATCAGCAGCTTTCTGGTGTTACTTGGGGC
>JBAUHN010000469.1:0-7567 GCA_049680295.1 Sulfitobacter sp. | reverse complement strand
GCCCAGCAGTGCCCAGAAAAGGCCTGCGAGCACGATATCGATGGCGACCAGGATCGAGACCAGAAACGCCACATCGCCTGATAGCAATCCGAAACCGGACTCGATGTAACGCACAAAGGTCTCAGTAAACTGGTCAATGATATTAAGATCGCCCATGATCGTTGGCTCGCTTCAAAATGGTTTGAACAAAAAAGTCCCGTTCACGAAACGGATGGTTTCGCGGTGTGATGATTGACTGATTTTAAAAGGCCGGATCAGCATCGCAGGGAGGGATGATTACCGACCCGGCCGATACCGTTTCACAATTCGCGTTTTGGCTTCTCATACGCGCATCGATCGACGGTAAAAGTTTAAAGGGGTGGCTTAACCTCCCGGCGAATAGGAACTGTCTTTGCTGCCCAAAAATCCGTTGAACCGGACCCGCGCCTCTTCTTCAGCGGCCATGCGGCGGGAACGCTCCAGGGTTTCTGCGCGATATTGCGCCGCCATCAATTGTTGCAGTTGCAGCGACTGCTTGACGCTCAATCCCGTCAATTCATTGCCGGCCTGACTGGCCTGTAAATTGCCCACAGAAGATCTCGAACGGTCGAGCAGCGTATCGAGAAGTCCGGAATCCACTTCGATGTTCTCAGAGATTTTGGCCTGCAGATTGGCTGATCGCTTATACGCGGAAAGAGTCTGGTCCCATCTTTCCTTGGCATCTTTAACCACATCATCGCCAGTCAGGGCGTTTGCGAACTCATCAGGAAAGAGGCGATGCATTTCCAGGCTTGTTTGTTCGACCTGCATCTTGATGGCATTGCCCTGATCCATCAGGGTCTTCATCTCGCTGAGGGTTCGGGCAAGTTCCGGCGAGATGGTCGAGCCGAGCTTGGTCAGATCGAGATCCATCTTCGTGATCATCTGGGCTTCATTGCGCAATTGCTCGATCTGTTGATTGACTTCAGATAGCGAACGCACAGCGGTCAAAATATTCTGGCGATAGTTCCATGGATCAAATACGGTTTTCCAGGCCTTGGCTGGCGTGAGTGTCGCCATTGCCAGACAGGTCGCCAGGGCCGCGGCGCAGATTGTTTTCTTCAGGATTGGTTTCGTTTCAGCTTTCATCAGAAATCTCCTTTTGATTTGTCTGGTTGATGGGTTCGGTTGGCTTTGTTTCCGGAATAACCTCATGAATCGGGTTTTCCGGTTGGATGGTATTGAGCGGTCGAGAGGGATCCCCTGCCAACATGGCAGTGATGTCTTCGATCTGGTGGTTGAGCCCTGCAAGACGTTCAAGATGGGCTGCAATAAAGTCGTCAGGGTCATGGGGTGTTGTCCCATCCGATGATCGATTGTTGAGATCGAAACCCGGCAGTAAGTCAGCGGCCCAGTCCAGGCCCTTGGCCTTGAACCATTCGACTGCGAACGGGCGTTTGGATTCCTCCTGTGCCGCTGATTTCAAGATGTCGTCGATACGTCTTTGATCCACCGGCGATCCGGCCCCGCAGAGCGACAAAGCAACCGGTCCGAGGCCCAGTTCAAACAGACGATTTCCACGTTGGGATTGATAATAATAATCACGTTTGGGAACCGATCTCGAAATCAGTTCAATCTGGCGATCATTCAATCCGAAGCGTTCATAGATCGCCCGTGATTGCGGTTCGATGGCGCGGTCATTGGGCAGGAATATCCGACTTGGGCAGCTTTCAATCAATGCGGGAGCGATGGATGAGTTCTCGATGTCGGCTAGAGACTGGGTCGCGAACACTACGGAGACATTCTTCTTGCGAAGGGTCTTGAGCCACTCTCGAATTCGCGCGGAAAACAAAGGATCATCGAGAAACACCCAGGCTTCATCCAGAATGAGTAAGGTAGGTGATCCGTCAAACCGGGCTTCCAAGCGATGAAACAGATAGGTCAGAACTGGTAATACCAATTGCTTGTGATGCATCAGTTCTTCCATTTCGAAATGCTGAACATCCGAAACCAGAAGATCATCCCGTGCTGCATCGAGCATGCGCCCGAACGGTCCCTCTAACGTGTAGGGCTGCAAGGCCTGCCTCAACCGGTTGGATTGCAACAATAATGAAAGACCGGTGAGCGTTCGCTCTTCTTTGGGAGCAGAGGCCAGACTTTGTAATGCCGTCCAAAGAGCGTCTTTCACCGGTGGATCGACGGCTACCCCTTCATTGGCCAAAAGACCTGTCAACCAAGTCAAAACAAAAGCCTGTTCAGCGCCTTTGTCGATATTGGCCAGAGGCTGAAACGCCAGGCCGCCATCCAGGGCCAGATCAAACGAGGTCCCGCCCATGGCAAGCACCGACGCGCGGGCGGATTTGCCCTTGTCGAACAAAAAGACCTGGCTTTGCGGATAACGCCTGAACTGCAGCGCCATCAGGGACAAAAGCACGGATTTACCTGCACCGGTCGGTCCGACAATGAGGGAATGACCGACATCGCCCACATGCAGATCAAGCCGGAATGGCGTTGCCCCGCGTGTCTTGGCAGTAATGAGCGCAGCTTCTTGAAGATGTTGATTATGGGATGGCCCGGCCCAAACAGCAGAAACCGGCATCATATGAGTTAGGTTCAGCGTATGAATGATCGGCTGGCGTATATTGGCATAAGGGTTACCGGGCAATGTCCCAAGCCAGGCGTCAACCGCATTCAAAGTCTCATTGATCGTGACGAAGCCGCGCCCATTGATGATGCGTTCAACTGAACGCAGACGATTGTCTGCCTCATTGACCTGTTCATGGGAGACAACAACTGTGGTGGTGACATAGCCGAAGGCCACATCGTCAGAGCCCAATTCTTGCAACGCCTCGTCGGCATCCAACGCCTTGTTGTCCGCATCGCTATCAACCAGCACAGTCTCCTGGCTGAACATGACCTCGCGCAGGATCGCGGTGATGGATTTGCGCTTGGCGAACCATTGACGTCTCAACTTGGTCAATTGTTTGGTGGCAAGCGGCTTGTCCAGACTGATCCAACGGGTCGTCCAGCGATAATCGAATCCAAGATCATTCAATTCATCGAGAATGCCGGGCGTGGTCGTGTTTGGAAATCCAAGCACGGTGAGCATTCGCAAATGCCTATCACCAAGCATCGGTTCCAAACCTCCAAGGAAAGACGTGTCCGGCAGGATGGCATCCAGATAGGCCGGACAATCCGGGACAGAAACCGGATGGGTTTTGTTTGAAATCACCTGATGCAAAAAGGTCAATGTTTCTTCATCATTCAGCGCTATCGCTTCGGGCAATATACTGGCCAGGAGATCAATGGCTCGATCGGTTTCGGCAATGAACGCCTTCAAATGATCGCGGTAATCAATCCGCTTTTTCGACCGGTCACTCGTCTCATACAAGAGCCCCTCATTGCGGTTGGTCTTGTCTTCGGGCGGCAGATACAAGAACGTCAGATGATAGCGGCTTTCATAATGCACCCCGTCCGCATCCAGATCCCATTTGCGTTCCTGGTCGACGAGCCAGGAAGCCGCATCGGGGAAATTGCTTTCGTGATAAGGCTCAGACGGAAGACGTGTTGCTTCAAAGAACAGCGACCAGCCGGACCCGAAACGACGCAGGATATTGTTGATACGGGCAGAGACCGCCACGAGTTCGGCTTCGGTCGCGCTTTCAAGATCAGGTCCGCGATAGGCAATCGTTCGCTGGAATGATCCGTCCTTGTTGAGAACGATGCCCGGCGCAATCAAGGCTGCCCATGGCAGATAATCTGCGAGACGATCGGGTTTGGTGCGGTATTCTGCCAGGTTCAGCATGGTCTTCTCCTCACACCGACAATTCGATTTTGTGCCGGATATGGCGGGACAAGACATCGACAAAGGCGGGGTCCTTGCGTGTCGCCCAGACCGCGATCATGTGGAAAACAAACCAGAGCAGAATACCCGCCAACCAGAGCCGCAGGCCAAGACCGATCGAGGCTGCCAGAGTGCCATTGATGATCGTTACCGTACGCGGGGCACCAGCCAACAGGATCGGTTCGGTCAAAGATCGATGCAGCGGGATTTCAAAACCCGGAATCTGCAATCGATTAGAGCGGGTGATGGAATTGCTCATAGGATGACCGCCCCGCCACCAAAGGAGAAGAAGGACAGAAAGAAGCTGGTCGCGGCAAAGGCAATCGACAGACCGAAGACAATCTGGATCAAACGGCGGAAGCCGCCTGACGTATCGCCGAAGGCGAGGCTGAGCCCGGTGATGATGATCACAATGACGGCAATAATCTTGGCAACCGGCCCTTCAATGGATTCCAATATCTGCTGAAGGGGCGCCTCCCAGGGCATGCCGGAGCCCGCCGCATGGACGGGAGCCGCAAAGCAAACGGTAAAAGTGATAAATTCGGCAGCAGCAACGACCGAATTTTTGGTCGCTTGAATATGCTTGGAAAATTGTGTCTGGGTCATGAAATCTTCCTGTTTCGAATAGGGGTGGTCAAACAGTGGTGAGATGAACGGGCACCAAAGGCACAAGGCGATAGTCGCCATTGGCATCCAGGCCCTCGACTTGTGAAATGGTTCTGATCTTGCGGGCAGCGCCACGTCCTTCGATAAAGACCACCACGTCAATCGCATTGGCGATGAGCCGTCTCGGTACCGAAACGACCGCTTCCTGGATCAATTGCTCCAGGCGATAGAGGCCGCCATGTCCTGAATTGGCATGGAGGGTGGCAATTCCCCCGGGATGGCCGGTGTTCCAGGCTTTCAGCATGTCGAGAGCTTCCGGCCCACGTACTTCGCCCACGATAATGCGGTCCGGTCTGAGGCGCAGCGTTGAACGCACCAGATCCGTGAGACTTGCAATACCCGGCTTGGTTCGAAGGGAGACAACATCCTTGGCCGCGCATTGCAGCTCTCTCGTGTCTTCCAGAATGATGACACGATCGCCAGTCTCGGCAACTTCCGCCAGCAGCGCATTGACCAAAGTGGTCTTGCCCGACGAGGTTCCGCCAATGACCAGAATATTGCGCTGGTCGACCACCGCTTCTGACAAGGCTTTGGCCTGCAACGGCGTCGCTATGCCAGTCTCCACATAATCCTTCAACTCAAAAATACGACCCGCCGGTTTGCGGATGGCAAAACAGGGCGCGGGTGCCACAGGCGGCAACAAGCCTTCGAAGCGTTCACCGGTTTCTGGCAGTTCTGCCGATACGATGGGTGCACCGTCATGAACCTCGCCGCGCATATGCGACGCCACCAAACGAATGATGCGTTCGGCCTCTGCGGGGTTGAATTGGGTCGCCATATCGACCCGGCCATCACCGACCCGTTCGATCCAGAGTTTGCCGTCAGGATTGACCATCACTTCAATGACGCTGTCATCCTTGAGGGCGTTTTCGATCAAGGGACCGAAAGCGGTCAATAGCATCTGGCGCCGACGATTGCCCGCTTCTGCGATCAGCGACATTTGAAGGTCCGCTTCGCTGATTGGGTCGATATCAACGGGCATGATCACCCTCCTCTTCAAATCCGCCTTCTTCGAAGTCGAAATCGTCAGGATCGACTTCCTCCAATTCAAAATCCATCGGATCCAACTGCTCGGCTTCGTCAAAAATCACCGGCTGTAACGGCGGCAGCTTTTCGTGAGTTTGTTGGTTGGATGTTCGTTTGGCTTGCTTTGCAGGAGCAGCGTTCGTTGTGTCTGCATCTCCGGCAGTCGCGGTAAAAAGATCGGGGCGCGTTTCTGCGATGGTTTCCAACACTTCGCTCAACAAATTCTTGTCTTGGGCCAGACGTCGGCCGACCTGCGCCACGAACACTTCGAACCGTTCCTTGCCAAGCGCATGAGCTCCTGTCTGTTCATCGCCTGAGAGCGGCGGTGTAATGGTCAGAAAATAGCGGATGAACAGTGCCAGGGTTTCGACTTCAATCGACTGGTTGCGATCCATCCGCTCCATGGAATTGGACATGCGGTCGAGACGCCGAATGAGTGCCAAATGGCTTTTCGTGTCCTTTTCGGGGTTGAACAACCGATCCAGCGCGTCATTGACGATCCGCGATTTATTGGCACCTGGCCTTTTGCAGACCAGCGTCAATTGTGCCGCCACATGATCATCGAGATAGACATTGATGCGGGGTTTCATGGATCAAAACTCCCGCAACAGATCAAGTTGCCCATTACCATGATTGCCACCATTGTTCATGGCATGGGCGCGTTGAAGGGTCTTGGATTGCTGACGTGATTTGGCCTGAGAACGGGTCAGCGCATCGGCATTGCTTGAGCCTGCATCAAAATCATCATCGAGCAGCGCAAGGTCAGCTGTTTTGGAAGCTTCCTGTGGTTTACCAAATTCATCGAACAGGGTCGGTTCCTGTTTCAAACCACCCTCGTCCGCTCCGTTGAATTGATCTTGAACGAGCTGGCGTTGCAGTTGGCGGTTGACCTTCTTACGGCTTTCACCCCAATCATGTTCACTATGTTCAGGGGTATCCAAATAATGGCCCTCAGCGTTCAAAACCGGTGCAGACAGACAGCGGCTGGTAAAATTTACGTCTTCATAATAGCGCAGTTTTTTGGCGCGGATTGGTGGCGTTCCCGCCAAAAGAACAAGCGACTCATCCTTCGGCAATTGCATGACTTCGCCGGGCGTTAGCAGTGGCCGTGCTGTTTCCTGCCGCGAGACCATCACATGAGCGAGCCAGGGCGCGAGGCGATGTCCCGCATAGTTCTTCTGGGCACGCAATTCCGTGGAAGTTCCCAGCGTGTCCGAGATACGTTTGGCCGTGCGGTCATCATTGGTGGCAAAAGCCACCCGCACATGGGCATTGTCCAATATGGAATTGTTCGGCCCATAGGCTTTTTCGATCTGGTTCAGCGATTGGGCAATTAGATAGGCGCGGATGCCATAGCCTGCCATGAAGGCCATGGCCGTTTCAAAGAAATCCAGCCGTCCCAAAGCCGGAAACTCGTCCAGCATCATCAACAAGGCATGTTCTTTTGTTTGGCATTCTTTATCTGATTGCGCTTCCGGGAGTTTCTCGGTCAGGCGGCGGCCGATCTGGTTGAGGATAAGCCTGATCAGCGGCTTGGTACGCGAGATGTCAGAGGGCGGCACCACCAGATAGAGCGAGACCGGACGCTTGGCATGTTTCAGATCAACAATCCGCCACTCACATTTGGAAGTGGTCTCAGCGATCATCGGATCGCGATAGATTTCCAGAAACGACATCGCGGTGGAAACAACACCGGACAATTCATTCTCGGATTTATTCAGCATCTCGCGGGCAATCGATGCGACTTCCGGATGCACCTTCGGCTCGTTCTGCGTTCCCAGATGATTGGTCGTCATCATGATCCGCAGGGTCGCTTCAATCGTCCGCTTGGGGTTCGCCAGAAACGTCGCGACATGGGCCAATGTCTTGTCTTCTTCTGCATAAAGCACATGCAGGATCGCGCCAGTCAGCAGGGAGTGTCCGGTCTTTTCCCAATGATTGCGTTTTTCGAGCGCGCCTTCCGGGTCCACAAGAATGTCAGCAATGTTCTGCACGTCGCGCACCTCATGGGGGCCTTTACGCACCTCCAGCAGCGGATTGTATTTGGCTGACCTCGGATCGGTTGGATTGAAC
>JBAUHN010000468.1:0-11812 GCA_049680295.1 Sulfitobacter sp. | reverse complement strand
CATTACTATATAGCAATGTGCCAATAGTAATATCCCCCCCCGGAGGACCTTTGATGACCTTGCCAACAACCCCGACACCAGTGCCCTTCAAGTTGGTTGGCGCGAACCACCCCTCGGTGCGCCCCGGGGATGATCCGTCAATCTATGGTTCCGCAGTTCTGGAAGCCCCTGAAATCGTTGAAGTTCGCACATATCAAACGTATCAGGTCCGCTACACTGTCGGAAAGTTGGGGCTGGATGACACCGGAGCCATTCGCATTGCGTTCCGAATGGTAACCGATTCCGGCAGACCGCAGGCAAACAATCCCCTGGCGGCCAACTTTGTGTCCGCACACTGCAGTGGCGAAGGAAAAATCGACCTGCGGATCGGGCCCGAGGGCCCTCGCCCCTGGCGTTTGACGGTCACAGCAATGCTCAATGGCGGTTATCTAAATGAAGGTGACGAAATTGTCGTGACCTTTGGCGATACCAGCAAAGGGTCACCGGGCATGCTGATGCAGACCTTTGTGGAAGAAGGGTATGAGATCAAGGTTCAGGCAGATGTACAGGCAACCGGAAATTTCCAGCCGCTGGACACGCAATATGCAATTGGTGTTCATCCCGGACCGGGCGAAAACTGGGTTGCCGTCCTGCCCTCCCTGCGACGGGTGAGTGAGCCCTTTGTAGTGGGCCTGAAATGCGAGGACAAGTGGGGCAATCCGACCAATCAGGCCACTGGTCGCGTGCGGTTTGAGACAACGCTGCCCGTTCGTGGTTTGCCTGAAACGTTCGACTACGCGCCCAAAGACCGTTCGATGATCTTTGATGATCTGAAAGTATCTGAAACCGGAACCTTGCGGATGAAAGTCTATGTTGATGATGAACTGAAGTGTGAGGTTGGTCCTCTGGTGATCAGCGATGGCAAAGTTTCCGGGTACTGGGGGGACCTGCACGGGCAAACCGGCGAGACCGTGGGCGTCAACTCAATCTCCAGCTATTTCGACTTTGCCCGCAACAAGGCGTTTCTGGATGTCTGCGCGCATCAGGCCAATGATTTTCAGATTAACAATACCTTCTGGCAGCAGATCAACGACACAACTGCCGCGTTGAACGATCCGGGAAAATTCACTGTATTTCCGGGCTATGAATGGTCCGGCAACACCGCGATTGGCGGCGATCACAACGTGTTTTATGCGCAAGAAGGGCGACCGATCTATCGCTGCTCGCATGCGCTGCTCGAAGACCGCGACGATATGGACAGCGATGCAAACACGCTGACGGATCTCTACGAAAAGCTGAAAGATGAGGATGTGACCGTCTACGCCCATGTCGGCGGGCGGTACTGCAACATTTTTTATGACCACAATCCGCTGATCGAAACGGCGGTCGAGATGCACTCGGCCTGGGGCAGTTTCGAGTGGGTGCTGACGGACGGTTTCCCGATGGGCCGCCGTGTTGGTGTGGTGTGTAACAGCGACGGTCACAAGGGGCGACCCGGTGCGAGCTATCCCGGAGCGTCGTTGTTTGGTGCCTATGGCGGTCTGACCTGTTTTCTGACAGATCAAAATGATCGCGCATCTATCATGGAGGCGCAGCGCCGCCGCCATCATTACGGGACAACGGGATGCCGGATGCATCTTGAGGTGTCAGCGGAATTTGCGTCTGATGCTGAATTGTTCCTGCGCAACCCAGAGGCCAACCCCGATACCACGCAGGAAACTGTGCGGCATGCTATCATGGGCGACATCGTACGCGTGTCCGATGATGAGGTAACCCTGAAAGTCAACGTGCAGGCGCATGCCGGGATTCTAAGGGTTGAATTGCGCGATGGCGCGAGTGTGCTCGCAACGATCCGCACCTACAGCGATGAGGATCTTGGCGACCGTATCCGGCTGTGTGTGGCGGGGGCTGAATATCGCGGTCGCGGTCGGCTGGTGAACTGGAACGGGCGTGCGCTGTTTGATTCGGCCCGCCTGAACGGGCTGACGGCCATCAACATGCTGAACCCAGAATCCGTTCTAGAGGCGCGCGGCAGCCAAAGCGTGATCTGGCAAAGCGTCACGACAGGGAATTTCATGGGGTTTGACGCCAGTCTGGTGGACAGCCGGCAAGGCACACTTGCCATCACCACTAATCAGGGCGATCTGACGGTTGATCTGGCAGATATCGGGCTGACGCCTACGGTGATGGAGGCAGGCGGTCTGGAAAAACGGCTGACGGTCCAGCGGTTGCCGGATGGCGAACTTGCGCGTGAGGTTGAGACAGAATTGCGTGTCCCCGTTCGCGAAACCGGCGACACACCTTTGTGGGTCTGCGTGACAACCGAAGATGGCCACCAAGCCTGGAGTTCACCTATTTATCTGTTTCGGTAATTGGCGCGCTGGCCGGAAAGGGCCAGCGCGCCACTCTACAGATGATCTGCGGGTTTGCTCCCGGAGCCCGTAGATCATCTGGAAGAGCGGCGCTTTTCCGGGCCGGTATGGCCAAGCTTACGGGCGGTAGCCATCGCCATGGATCGCAAAGGCGGTTGGCTCCCGAAAAATGGATATTCTCCGTAGGTCGTTATAATTTTCCAAGGTTGTTTTACATTTTTGTCGACTCGGCCAAGCATAACTATATAGTTTTAGCAAGTGCCGGCGTGAGACCGGACGAATCTAACCAATAGGAGACAAATCAGATGAAATTCACCCGTCGCGCGGTTTGTGCAATCGCTGCTGTAACCCTATCTGCGCTTGGCGCATTTCCGGCCTTGGCCGAGTATCCTGAAAAACCGGTGACGCTGGTCATTCCTTACAAGGCTGGCGGCAGTACCGAGACGATGGCACGTGTCTATTCCAAGGCACTTGGCGAGGCACTTGGTGTCAATGTCGTTGTCAAAACCCGCCCTGGTGGCGGTGGCGCGGTCGGCGCGACCGAGGTCGCGAGTGCGCCCGCTGATGGCTACACGCTGCTTTTCGCAGCTACGTCTTCGTTGTTATGGCCGCCTATGACGCAAAACGTTGAATACGATCTGGATAGCTTTGCCTATGTTGGCCAGATCACCGAGTATCAGCAAGCGGTCGTAGCCAAAGCGGACGCACCCTTCGATACGATGGAAGAATTGATCGAACACGCCAAGACAAACGCATTGAGCTTTGCGGATCAAAGCTCATTGTCGCGTGTGTTCATTGACTTCATTGGTGCCGAGGAAGGCGTCGAGTGGACCGGCATTCCTACCAAAGGTGGCGGTGAAATGGTGCCGTTTCTTCTGGGTGGCAAAATTGATTTTGCCTGGTCCGGGGGCATTCACAATCGCTATGGTGATGAAATGAAAGTCTTGATGTCGATGAATGCCGGTCGCTTGCAAGCGTCAGCCGGCACACCGTCAGTTGCTGAAAAATACGGTGTCTCCATGCCTAGTCAGGCCGTCATCGTGGCCCCAGCGGGCACACCTGCTGACGTTCTTGCGCGCTTAGAAGCGGCGATGGCGGAAGCCACCAATGATGCGGAATTTGTAGAATTGGTCACGAACAAATTGCAGTTCCCTGTGAAGTTTGTCGGCTCGGAAAAGCTGACTGCGGACATTGCTACCACTGTCAAAGGCCTGCAATCCGTCATCGAAAAGACCAAGTAAATGAACGACAGCCGCGAAGCTGTCAGAACGGAAATTGCCGCAGCCGCCTTATTGGTGGGTGCGGCACTTTTTGCGTTGCTCTGGCTCATACCAAATCACACGCAGGCCCCTACAACAGCAAATGATGTCTCTCCTGCATTCTTTCCTAGACTGGCCGCGCTGGTTGTTCTGTTTCTGGCGCTCACGATGATTGCCGTTCGGTTGACGCGCAATGTCGTTGCCTCCGTGAACCTACCCGGGCCCGCGATTTTGCGCGAAATGCTGATCTGGGCTGTCGCTGGGGTGGTCATATTTATTCTACTTCCCGTCATCGGGTTCGTTCCGACCTCGACTTTGACCATAGCGGTTGCCGCTGCCGCTGCTGGCTATCGCCGATGGCTGGTGATTGCCGTGCTGGCGATCGCGTTTTCCTTTCTGGTCGATTTTGGAGCCTGGCAGATTTTTACTGTCGATCTGCCTTAAAGGATTTCCGACAATGATCGAGAACCTGATCTTTGGTTTTGAGGCGGCCTTTACCCTCACCAATCTGCTTTTCATTGCCGCCGGTATCACATTGGGTATCGTGATCGGCGCGATCCCCGGTCTGGGCAGCGTGACCGCCTTGGCGGTGCTAATTCCGGTGACCTATTACATGTCCCCTATTACCGCGATTGCTTTCCTGGTTGGCGTCAACAAAGGAGGCACGTCGGGGGGGGCGATCCCGGCAATCTTGCTGAATTCACCCGGCACGCCCGAGGCCGCGGCATCTGCTTTGGACGGGCACCCCATGGCCAAAACCGGCGAGGCGGTGCGCGCCATGAAATTCGCACTTTATTCGTCGGTCACTGGTGATACGATTTCTGACTTTCTGCTGATTTTCCTTGTCGTCCCCTTTGCCGCCATCGCGCTGCATTTCGGGCCGCTGGAATACACATCTGTGCTGCTTTTCGCTTTTGCCTTGCTGGCGGGCATCTCGGGCGATTCGCCACTCAAAGGCTTTATCGCTATCTTTGTAGGCGTCTTTTTGGCAACCGTCGGACTTGATCCTGTCGACAGCTCATCCCGCATGACGTTTGATAATGTGAACCTCTTTGACGGCCTGCCGCTCACAGCACTGGCCATTGGCGCGCTGGCGCTGGCATCAATCATAGAGCAGTTGTTCGATCTGAACCGCAATCCCGGCAAGGATCGGCAGGCGGTCGATCTTGCCGCGCAGGCCAATACAAAACTGCCGGCCAAAGAGTTTTTCGGCTACTGGAAAACCATTATCCGCTCGGCCTTGATCGGGTCTGGCGTGGGAATGCTGCCCGGGCTGGGCGTCACGCTTGCCGCCTTCCTGAGCTACGGAGCGGCGCGCAAAGCATCCAAAAACCCCGATCGTTTTGGCAAAGGCAATCCCGAAGGTATCATTGCCACCGAAGCGGCCAACAGCGCCGTCGTCGGCGCGAACCTCGTGCCTACGATTGCCTTGGGCGTACCGGGCAATATTGCGGCAGCTTTGCTGATTGGCGCTTTTATCATCCACGGCATCGTGCCCGGCCCCTTCATGCTGACCATGCATGGTGACGTGATCTATGCGCTGTTCGCCTCAATGTTGATGGCCAACTTCATCCACCTTGCCATTGGGCGGATCGGCATCCCGATCTGGGCGCTGGTCGCGCGCAGCCCCAAAGGGCTGGTGCTGCCACCTGTCATCATGATGTGTATCGTAGGTGTATACCTGCCCGGACAGTCATGGTTTGACGTTGGCGTGATGCTTGTTTTTGCCGGGCTTGGGCTTGCCATGCGCAGAACAGGATTTCCGGTTGTCGGCCTTGTCATCGGGTTCTTGCTGGGCAGCATGCTAGAAACCTCTTTGCGCCAGTCACTACTTCTCTATAAGTCTGATTTCTGGGTCATTCTGGAAAATCCGATTGCATTGGGCTTTTTGCTTTTGACACTGTTTGTACTTGTGAGGGCCGCATTGAAACGATGATAGCACCTGCTCAGACCGACACTGTCAGAGAATTTCTGGCCCGCGAGATGCGGCGGTACACTGCGGCGGGCAATGTCACCAAGCGTTCAGCGGTACGTCTAGCCATTGCGACCGCGATCAACAAAGGGGTATTGCCCCAAGGCGCCAAGGTGCCAACCGAAATAGAACTAACCAGTATCCTTGGCGTCAGTCTGGGTACGGTTCAGGCCGCGCTGCAGCAATTGCAACAAAACAGCATAATCGTCCGACGAAGAGGTGATGGAACCCGCGTCGCTTCGACCGAGGCCTTCGGACGCGATGCGTGGCATTTCAGATTGCTTTCGAAGAAGACGGGCGTGCCGCTGCGCACATCCAGTGCAGAAGTTGACGTTGAAATCATCGAACGCCATGGGACATGGTCCGACTTCTTTGTCGATTGCACAAAATTTATCCGGATACGGCGTCAGCTGAATATGTCTGAAAACATTCGTGCGGGGGCCGATATGATTTTGCCATATGACACTGTGCCGGGGCTGGAACGCATACCTAGCGACGAATTGAAGATGATCAATATCAGGCAGTTTCTGGCAGAGAAGTTCAATCTTCAGATTGCCAGGGCGGAACATGAGATCGAGACGATTGCTCTGAACGATCTGGAGGCCGTTCGGCTGCATCTCTTGTCGGGTGCTCTGGCCTTTGAAGTTATCGCAAGGGCCTTTGTGGCCGACGCCAAACCCGGCTACTGGCAACGCATCGTTGTCGGGAACAGCGGCTGCCGCATCACGTTCTAGCCGTAGCAAAAATGGGTGCCGTTTTTCAGAATATCCGACAACTGCGCCACTTCACTGTCCGACCTGTCTTACCCATCGGTCCGAATTTGTCCGCCCTCACCTGACATAACCAGATGCCGGGGCCGATAAGATCAAAACAAGAAACAACGGTTTTGGCATCATGCATTGTATCGGAAGAAAACTCCGGTATTTCTTCAGGTAACTGTACGCAGCCAGTCCGGGCAATTGTTAACAGCGTAAGCTGACGGTAATGCTCTGCCCACACATGCAAGAAAGGTCGAAATGATACATAAGATGATGCAACGCGGGTTTCACAATGGTGAGTTCGAAGCGCGCACAGCGAATGCGCAAGCATTGATGGCAGTACAGGGTTTGGACGGGCTGTTATTGATGAGTGAACCAGACGTGCGTTATTTCAGCGGGTTTCACACATTGTTCTGGCAAAGCCCGACACGGCCCTGGTTTCTGTTTGTCCCCGCTACTGGCAAACCCATTGCTGTCATCCCCGAAATTGGCGCCGAGTTGATGCGCCGGTCGTGGCTGGACGACATTCGCACATGGAGCGCGCCCGCGCCAGAGGATGACGGCATCAGCCTGCTGACCGGGCTTTTGTCGCCATATGCCAACAAGGGCGCGACAATCGGTGTGATGAAGGGCCACGAAACCGGGCTGCGCATGCCGCTGGGCGATTGGGAACGTCTGATAAAAAAATTGACGGGGCTACAGATCGGCGACGCCACCGGGCTGGTTCAGGGTTTACGGATGGTCAAGTCCGAGGCGGAAATCGCAAAACTGGCGCATATCTGCGCCATCGGTTCAGCTACATATGCGCGGGTGCCCGAAATCCTGTCACAAGGTATGCCGCTGGAAGATGTGTTTCGCACCTTCCGGCGCGAGGCACTGGCACAGGGTGCAGACGACGCGCCTTATGTTGTTGGTGCCGCGGCACCCGGAGGCTATGCCGATGTGATCTCGCCGCCGTCGCGGCGCCCTTTGCAGGACGGTGATGTTCTGATGATTGACACAGGATGCACATGGGACGGATATTTTTGCGATTTTGACCGCAACTGGGCGATCGGTCACGCCGGCGACATGGCGCGCCGGGCGTATGACGTGCTTTGGCGTGCAACCGAAGCCGGAATAGCCAGCGCCCGCCCTGGCGCCACTTCCCGTGATCTGTTTCATGCAATGTCAGCCGTGATCGCTGATATGGATGACAGCGGCGGAGATATCGGGCGGCTTGGGCACGGCTTGGGCATGCAATTGACAGAACAGCCAAGCCATGCGGCGTTTGACACCACAGAGCTGAAGGAAAACATGGTGCTGACGCTAGAGCCTTCGCTGTCTTATGGCAAAGGCCTGATGATGGTTCATGAAGAAAACATCGTCGTCACGCCGGATGGTGGCCGGTTGTTGACCACCCGCGCGGCCCCAGAGTTACCCATCATATAGGATCGCACAGATGCAAAAATACAAACCCGGCGACGATGTTGGTGCTTTGGACCTGTGGCCATTCGACAATCCGGCAAGCGCTTATCGTATCATCAAAGGCGCGCCCGTAACCTCTGGCCGGATCGGCTAGGGCGGTCCCGGCCACACCACTCGTTTTGGCATTTGGCGCTGCACGGCGGGAATTTTTGAATGCACCGAACAGGGCGACGAATTGATGACGGTCTTATCGGGGCATTGCCGCATCATCCGACACAAAGACGGCGTGGTCCGCGACCTTGGCCCCGGCGACAGCCTGTTTGTTCACGATGGCAGCCGTGTGACTTGGGAAATCCCAGCAGACGTGACCAAGGTATTTTTTGGCCACAAAGAAGACGGGTATTGAACGCGACATGGCCCACGCGCCGCCGATGTAAAGCAATTCGACTTATGCTTGAAACATCCAACGCTACCTGAAATCAAGGATTTCAACGTGTTAGATGATAAGGGGTGTCTCAGGTAAAAGCCGGAACGCTATAGTCTTGCCAATCGTCTTTCATCGCTGCGTGCTTGCGTGCTGGCAATCGTTAATTTCATGCAGATTTTGATATGTGACTCCCGGTTATGCCACTGGCAATTGTGTCAGCCATCAATGGCCTCTCGCATCCATTTTTGAAGATGCATCACGGGATGCTCGGAATTGACGCCGCCTTTTGGGTCCACAACCAACGGGCCGGGCCGATACCCCCGAGACTCAAGGCCGCGCTGCACCGATTCCACCAGATGGATGTCTTCTTCTACCGTTGTCGCGCGGTCTTGTCGGGCAAGTTTGCGCACGACTTCATTGCCTTCGCCGTCCAAAGAATACCAGCCGCGCCACAAGATCACCTGCGTCGCATTGATAGCGCGCCAATGATAGGTGTTCAGAATGTTCCCCGGATAGACCTGAAAGCTGAACATCGGCCATAGGAACCAGCTGGAATATTCATCAAAATGGTCGAAGCCGGATTGGATATCATAAGTCATGTTCTCAAGGCTTTGGCATTCGGTCGTGTGACGCAGGCATTGGCCTTGGGGCTGGATGTCGTATGTTTCGGGCTTGACGACGCCACTGGCAAATGTCGGGTGATTGAGGGCGCAATGATAGCATTCAGAATAGTTCTCGACCGAGACTTTCCAGTTGCAATTTTCGGGTACTTCCACCCATTCGAGTGGCTTGAGGTCAGCCCAATTCGGCACCCATTCCGCCAGTTCCGCACGTGCACGCGGAAACCATTCGTCCATCGGTTTTGCATCAGGATCAAGGTTCACAAAAACAAAGCCAAGAAACTCTTCTACGCGGACTTCGCTAAGACAGACGGTTGATTTGTCAAAGCCCTCGACGGCTTTGATGTTCGGCCCCGCCCGTAATTCGCCAGTCAACTCATAGGTCCATGCGTGATAAGGGCAGACCACAACGCGTATGGTGCCGGTGCCACTGACAAGTTGATGGGCACGGTGCTGGCAAACGTTGTAGAACACACGGATTTTTTTGTCGCGCCCGCGGATTGCAAACAGGCACTCTCCCGCGATCTCGAATGTTGTATAGGCGCCGGCCTCGGCGATTTCCGAAGTGTGGCACCCAAACTGCCAAGTCTTGGCCAAAAGCCCCGCGCGTTCAACCTCGTAAACCTGCGGATCGACGTAATACCGCGCTGCAAGCGACCTGACTGGCTCAGTCATTTAAACCCTCATCATATAAGCCTAGGCTGTGGCGTCTTTGGTGAAATTTCTCGACCCGCTCGACGATTTCATCGCTGGCGACGGCAACAACAAACGACAAGAGCGTTTCAAGAACTGCGACGGCGCTGACCGAAGACGGAAAGAATTGCGGCGATTCCACCGAGATTACAAAGCCGAAATCGGCATGACGGATAATCGGACTGGCTGGACTGTCGGAAATGCCGACAATTTTGATGCCCTGCTCTTTGGCGATACGCGCGGCCTCGACAACTTCGCGCCGGTAAGGCTTGCAGGTGATTGCGATCAACACGTCGCGCGCGTCTGCCCATGCCAAATCGTCGACAGGGTTTGAGCCCGCGCGCGGAATTGCATGGAATTGCGTCATCCCCGTCGAGGCCAGATAGGTAAAGTTTCGCGCAACCGAATTGTTCACCCCGACACCCAAAGTAAAGACATTGCGAGATGCCCAAATCGCTTCGGCCGCAACTGTCAGGCTTTCGACGGAAATGCCCGCGAACGTTTCTTCGATATTGCGCAACGCGCCTTGCACCATATCGGCATAAATCCCGCCTAGGTCCCCTGATTTACGAATATCCTGCAACCAGCGCACACGGTCTGGAAAGTCGGCATCACCGCGTCGGATGGCATCGCGAAATGGTTTACGAAAGTCCTCGTAGCCCTCAAACCCGACCTGACGCGCCATGCGGACGACCGTATTCGGTTTTACATGCGCGGCCACAGCAATTTCACGCACGGTCGAAACCCCCACATCGCGGGGATTTTCAAGTACATAGGTCGCGGCTTTGCGTGCTTCTGGCGTGAGATCCGGCAACTCGACTGCAAGGCGTTCCAGAATGCGTGATGATACGTTTGTACTATTCATGATTGACGATGGTATATTTGTCCGACTAACCTGTCGAGGACTTTTTAGGCATGAGGCACACAGTGGCTGAACAGAAATTCCCGACCCACGCAAAGGTCGTCATCGTCGGTGGAGGCGTGATGGGCTGCGGCATTGCCTACCATTTGGCGCATGAAGGGTGGGACGATGTTGTGTTGCTTGAAAAGGCAGAACTGACCAGCGGCAGCACCTGGCATGCTGCAGGCCAGATCACTCATTCGACCAGTTCGTTCGGATTGGGAAAATGTGTGGATTACAACATCGGGCTCTACTCTGGCGGATTAGAGGCCGAAACAGGCCAGCCGGTCACATGGCACGGTTGCGGGTCATTCCGCCTTGCCTATACCGAGGACGAGATGGATTGGCTGCGCCATACCCTGTCGGTCGGTCGCTCTCTTGGGTTCAATATTGAATTGGTCGGACCTGAAAAAGTCGCTGAACTGCATCCCTTCTACAATCTCGAAGGTGTCATTGGCGCTCTTTGTACACCAGACGATGGCCACGTGGATCCGTCAAATGTAACGATGGCGCTTGCTGCCGGTGCCCGTCAGAAAGGCGCACGGATCATCCGCCAATGCCGCGCCACCAACATCACTCAGGCCGCAAATGGTGAATGGGTTGTTGAAACTGAAAATGGGACAGTCACCTGCGAACATGTCGTCAATGCCGGCGGCACCTATGCCCGTCAGATGGGCGAGTGGTCAGGGTTGCAATTGCCCATGACGTCGATGACGCACCATTATTTTGTTACGGAACCGGTGCCGGAATTTGCCAATCTTGATCGCGAATTACCCGTGATCCGCGACGACAAAAAAGTGTCGGGCTATATCCGCATGGAACAAAAGCGTGGGCTGATCGGGATCTACGAGAAACGCAATCCGAACTCGGTTTGGCACGATGAGTGCCCTTGGGGTTATGAGAACTGGCTGTTTGACGCCGACTATGACCGTGTCATGCCGTGGCTCGAAGAAAGTCTGAACCGCATGCCGGTCTTTGCCGACCTCGGAATCACCCGCGAAGTGCATGGCGCGATTTCGCATCCGCCCGATGGTAATCCGTTGATTGGCCCCGCACCCGGCGTGCAGAATTATTGGTGCTGTTGTGGCACGCAAATTGGCATCGGCTGGGGGCCTGGCCTGACCCGCGAATTGGCGCGTTGGATGGTGCATGGCGCGGCAGATATCTCGATGCGCGACTATGATCCGCGCCGGTTCGGCAGCTATGCCAAGAAAGAGTGGCAGGTCATCAAGGCTGAGGAAGATTATTGCTTGCGGCACGAGAGACCGTTCCCGCATTTTAATCGGCTTGCGGGGCGTCCGATCAAACCGTCCCCGTTGCATGAACTGCTAAAATCCAAAGGCGCGGTTCACGAAGAGGTATACGGCTTTGAACGGCCCCGCTGGTTTGCCAAGGATGGTGTGGCCCAGGAAGACCACTATTCGTTC